>CAZLLK010000028.1:0-37960 GCA_964560435.1 uncultured Oscillospiraceae bacterium | reverse complement strand
TTCCCATTTAAGCTTCTTTTTTGAAGTGATGTCGGCATTCGTGCCTGTGGGGGCGAATACCGCCATCACTTCAAAAAGAACGGCCCGCAAGGAAAAAATCCAAACCTGTGATTTCGAGCGAAATCAAGCTCCGTTTAAGATGTTTTCCGCCTGATTGGAATTCCTATTTACACAAAATTTGCTGAGTTGCCTTTGCCGTTTCTTCCAGACACTACTTCGGATATTATGCAAGCAGCTACACTGTCCTTTGCTAGGATGCTATGTTTGCAGAATCTATGAATTGTGAAAGCAAAGTGCTGATTTCAATTTCGGAATAATCTGTTTTTATGCTTGTATGCTTCATCGCTCTAGCAACCATGGTCATAGCCTGTTCTCTTGTGATTTTATCATTCGGACCAAAAGTTACGTTATCATATCCGCTGATAATGCCATATTTAATAGCTATTTTCACATAATCACAATACCAGCTGTTAGAGCTAACATCACTGAATTTGTTCTCGCCAACTCCAGGCTTTAATCCGAGAGCTCTTACTATTATTGCTGCAAATTCGGCTCTTGTTGTATTTTCGTCTGGCGCGAATAATCCATCGCTAACACCATTGACAACCAGTCGTGACCCCATATCATTTACAGCATTCTTTGCCCAATGATTAGCCACATCGGTAAACTCCTCAGGATTCCAGATTACCGAGTAGGTGCTGTTTGTCATGCTGTTTATCTTTGCGTAATATTTCCCGTCTATCTGAGTTATGAAGGTCGGGACATTGCGAGTTGCTCCGTCAGCGTCGACTACAATGCCTGTGGTAATCTTTTTGGGGTCAACTCCGTCAGGTATCGTCACGGTTCTTTCAACATAGCTGATAAAATCGGATATATCATAAGGTTTACCGTTGTAGGTGCAGGTAACCTCAAAGTCAATCGCATTGACCACCAGCGAGAAGCCGCCCTGGACTGCGGAGCTTTCCACTACCTTGACCACATCGGAGGTCGGGTGAGCTATCTCAACAGCAACCTTTATGTCCGATAAAGTTACAGCTTTGCCCATCTGCTGTGATATTGCATCAATGTTGATTTCGCGTGCAGGGATGGTGTAGCTTGCACTGTCCGTTACGATTTCATGAACAACATCCTTTAGCTCCATATTCTTAACCACCTGACCATTCAACTCGCTGCGAATTACCTCTGAGCTGTTTTTCGGAAGCGGTATGCTTAGAACAGTGGGCTTGCCACTCGGTGCTTGACCTGCGACGTCGGCAAGGAACTTGTCCAGCTTCTGTTGATCCATCACAATTGTCGCTAAGGACTGTCCATCGTCGTTTTTCCCCGGCTTGAGAGTTGCGACATCCGTGTTGCCCTTATTATTTGCACTAATGGGTATGTTGTTGTTATTACCACTGCCGGGATAGCTGGGAGCAGGCGGTGTGATATGTGATATTCCTTTGAGTGTCGGGTAACTGCCGTCCTTGATTATCCAGGTATTTGTAGTGTCCCAGCCGGTAAAGGTGGCGGCTGTCTTGAGCTGTGCGTCGGTCTTTGACGCAAGCGCTGCGTCCGTTATTGGTACGTCGGAATTCTCACCGCAACCCTTTTCGGCCGAGGTGTCAAGGAAAAAGTTGTCCTTTAGTACTGTTTTTGGGTTATTCACCTGGCCCATACTGGCACCTGTATATTTTTCGAACTTTTCCCCTACTGTAAACCTGCTGATATCCACCTTTCCAATGTTAATCGTATTTGAGTTGTTCGAACCGGTTCCCACCCCTAGGATTCCGCCAAAGCCAACCATTCCGTTGACCGCTCCTCCCGTGAGAGTTATATTCCCAGAGTTAATCGCGTTATTGATATACCCTACACGATCATCAGGCATGCGGGTAGTATCTTCATTGAATGCGATTCCTCCGAACGCAAGCTGGCGCTCCTTCTGGGCCACATTTCCGGTAATATCAGCCTGATTTTCCACCGCTTCTACCTTTGTTCCAGCCATTGTTCCCACTATCCCGCCAACACCGTAACCCACAAGTTCGCCATCCGTCTGCTCCACCTTAATCAGGCTTTTGCCCTCAGCAGTTTTTATGACGCGGCAGTTGGTGATGTAACTGTCATATGCCGCCACGGTAATGCCTCCGATTTCTGCAATCACCATAGAACTGGTCACTTCGTTTTTGAGCTTAATGTCAATATTCAAATCTTCCAGAATTACATTTTTGATTGTTGCATCGCTGATAAAGCCAAACAAGCCGTACATGGCAACAAAATCTATACTTCCTGTAATGGTTCGGTTATTCGTGATTTTCAAATTCTTGATCTTGTAGTCGTCACCGTCGTATATTCCGGCAAAATAACAATCCTTGGTTCCTATTGCCTTGTAATTTGTCACCGCGTTCATATCGATGCCGGTGGTCTGTTTGAAACGCACCTCGACAAAGTTGCCTCAATCAAGGCAGTTTGCGCTCATCCACTTCAAATGCTCTGGCTTTGAGATAAGCAGCGGGCTTTTCTCCGTTCCGGCTCCGGCATCACTGTGCTTCTTGTTAAGAATGGTATGTAGGTGATGTTTGCCAGTGGGATTGCTGAATTTCCGTCGTCGATATATCCAAACACAGCAATTGTGTATGTGTTGGAAGCGAAAAGATCGTAGGCTTTGCTGTCTTCTTTAGACAGAGATTTGTCGACAACTACAGAACCTTTCCCCGAAACTGTGTCAAGGCTTGCGTTAACGCTCACTGCCTGTAGGTTCTCAACATAATCCCCAAGCTTCGCAGGGGTTAGGCTGCTCACATCGCCGGGAAAGACGCAGTAGATTATTTTACCGTTATTCGCACCCCAGCCAACGTTCAGCTTTACGCTGGTTTTGGTTATATCAGAAACCGCAACCTGACCAGTGGCAAAGGCAGGAGCCACCGCCTTTCTCTTAAAGGGTAGGGCGGGTACACTTTTTTGATATTTTCCGTCCTTTTCGCCCAGAACATACAGCTTGTAATCGGTGCCGGGCGTTAGGCTAACGTTTTTCTCTGACAGAATGATTTCTGTGCTGTTCGAGTCGGCCTTGATTGTATTGTCCCAGTTATAGCCTTCAAGGTATCAATTGATGGAGCTGGGTCGGCTGCTGGCTGTACCTTGAATTTGAAATTGTCAAATGCGCTTGAATTATTAATGAGAACGCTTGCATCGGTCTGACCCGCTTTTACCCTTACCTGATTGCTTCCAAAGTCCGGGGTTTCGGACAGTACCTTGAGGTAAACTGCATTATTACCGTTGGTTAAATTTACAAAAGTCGCGGGGTTTAATGCATTGTTTATGATTTCTGTTTTTTCTGAGTTTTTTGTCCATGCATCAAAGGAGCTTCCTGATTTGAAGTTTGTAGCCTCAACGGTAGCAATTGTAATAGGGGGTTTGCTTAGTATATGCGGAGTACCATCGCCCGTGATGACAATGTCCGCCTTGCTGCTGCGGTAAAAAGATGAGCCAAAAAGGTTTACACTTGCGTTACTGTCAGTTGTTTCGTGTTGCCTAAGTATAATAGTATTGCTGTTAGCGGGTTTTATTACTCCGTCGGTTATCGTAACTGTGGATTTGGAGGCTTTCCCTATAAGCAGAGCCGCACTTGGATAATATTCATCTCCGGCTGTCGTGTCTTTTGTAATGATGGAACCGCCAGAAATCGTAACGGCGTTGGGGGCCGACTGATAAAGACTGCTCGCTCCATCATTTATAATTATTCCGCTTTTTTCGCCCTCTATTTCCGCGCTATTGCTTATAGTCGTGGTTCCACCGTTAACAAGGCAAACAGCGGCTAAGCCCTTACTGGTAACGCTACCTCCGCTAATTGCAATATTAGTATCGAAGGCAGACACGTTATCATTGCAGGAAAGCCATACGCCATAAGAGTAATTTCCCAGGCCTTTGACAGTTCCTCCGGAAATATCGAGCTTTCCGAGCTTTATTTCTATCGCCGACCCACTTGATTCGACTGTTCCGCCTGTCATTGTTAATTCCGCAAGACTGCTGCTTGAACTTAAGACAACTCCTGTTCGTCCTCCAACGATGGATGCGTTACCCGAGATGGTTAACTTGCCCCGATTATCAAAAGCAGAGTCTTCGCCGTACATATATCCTTCGCTTTTCTTTATTATACCTCCTGACATAGCGAAAGTTCCCGTATCCTGATTAGCTACCGTTTGCCGAGTTTCTTTTTTAGAATCGATAATTCCACCAGTCATTATAATAGAACCATTGTTTTGAAGATTGCCCGTTATAGTGCCATCGCTCAGCGTCATTTCGCCTCCATTGTACACAAAACCTTCAATTAATGTAGTTGACCCTTTGATTTCTAATTTCGCTTTATTTCTTGAATAAAGTGCAGTTTCCAACCCCCCTGTGCTTGTAAGGCTCAGATTGTCAAGTACGACAGTTGCGCCAGCGGGCACATATAATCCGGAAGGCCAATTCTGCCCAGCAACTACCTCAAATTTATTTTTCCTGTGTATGTTGCGTTATTCAACGAATAGTTGGATGCGTACGAATAAGAAACCGAGGTGATATACAGGGGAGTGTCTCCTTCGCCAAACTGGATTTCAAGTTTATCGGGTGCTCCACCTTGGGCAGGGTTCGTGCACTGATTCAGCGCAAGAGCGAGCGTTGCATAATTACCCGAACCGTTCACCTGCAAACTCTTTGGTGTGGTTGATGTGATTTTGCAGTCGTAGCTTTGTGATGCAAAAGCGCCAATGGGCAGCAGCTGCAACAGCATTATAAGCACCAAGAATTGCGCTAATGGCTGTTTAATCTTTCTTTTCATTATTTTTTCTCCTTCGCTTATTTAATAAATATTTTCAATGATATTAAATTATAACAAAGCGATTTCATCAAAATTTAACCAAAAATATTTGCTCAACGTACCATCCGCACAGCTATGGAATAAAAAGCAACATTTTGCAATGGTTATACTGAAGAATCCGGCAATTCCAGATGAGTTCCTTTCTTGACCACTATTTTTTTCGACTATAAAGGACATGGAATTGACCACAAATTGATTGTGAAAGCAGTCAGCGAATATGCGGTGAGACATACAAAATAGTGGAGGACAATACAATGGAAGCATGGAAATGAGAAATTACAGAAAAGGAGATTCGAATGGTGCTATTTCGGATGCAACGTGGGCGGACAAACTCGACGAGCCCGTGTGCCTGTATGGCACTTTCGCTCGCCAACAGACTTAAGGAGGTGAAATTATGAACGAAACAACTACACGGAACAGGTTTAAGAGTTGGGCACTGTGGGCAGGAATCGCCGGCGCCGTCTGGCTTATCTTGTCAGCGCTTGGGGTGCCAGAAAAAATCGGAATGACAAACGATTCGTTTAACACCATCGTGAACGCCGTCGGCACAATACTTACACTGTTGGGAATCGTCAATAACCCCACAGACCCGAAAAGGATATAAAAACACAACAAGTGCCACTCGTGGGATTATGATTCCGTGAGTGGCGCTTATTGTGTTAAAGGTTATATTTTTCTAAGTATTATCGGTTGAGGGGTATATGGGCGATGGGAAGGTCGAAATCTAAACACACTAATTATGTTTGCGGTATCACATATTGTATTCCGCTGACAAAAAATTAGGAATGTCGTTAATGTTTCAGTACAATTTTATTTGCTAATAATAAACTTATCTGACTTTTTGTAGTATCTTAACAACCTCTTCCGTTTTCAGCGCTTTGCCAAAAGATACGACCTTGCCGTCTATAACCAGAGCCGGAGTGGTCATTACTCCGTATGAAGCAATCTGCGTAAAGTCGCTCACATGATCGATTGTCGTATCCATTCCGAGTTGCTCCAATGCGGCTTTGGTGGCAGCTTCAAGCTGATTGCATTTTGGGCAACCGCTTCCAAGCACCTTGACATTTGCACCTTCAATCTTTGCGTTTTCGGCCTTTGCCATGCTTTCGGCGTCGCAGTTTTCGCAGCAACAGCCTGAATTTTCCAACTTTTTAACTTTCTTTACAAACAGCGCCATTATCGTAATCTCCTTTAGTTTATATTTTAAAATCCAAGATAAAACATATAAAACCCTATGAGCAAAATAGCGCAACCCATAACGATTTTTAAAATAGTACTTGCTTTGCCGTATTTTTCGCTGGAATTTAACTTTTGCACAAACCCCACCGATGTTCCAGCGATTACCGCCAGAATTCCATGTCCTGCGGAGTATATTAGCAAAAGCAGGATTCCCCAAACGATACTGCCCTTGCCTGCAACGATTGCTAGAAGCGCAATCAGAACCGGGGTTGAGCATGGCGACGAAAATATGCCACCGAGAATACCCGCGATGAACGCTCCGGCATAGCCGCGCCTTGTGTTTTTCGAAATTAAGTAGCTTGATGGAATAATTTCGAAAATGCCCCATGTTTGCAGTGCCATCAGTATCATCAAGACACCGAGCAGGATGTACCACCAAGATGCCGAGGTTCCCATGAGCCGCCCTGCTGTGGAAGCAACTATTCCCAAGATTGTAAATGTCACCGCGGAGCCAAGCGCAAAGACGAGTGAAAGCCGAAGGGCTTTTTTCGTATCTTTCTGCCCCGTACCTCCCACATACCCAATCACAAGGGGTATGCTTGATAAGGCGCAGGGGGTAAAAGATGCCAAAATTCCCGCTGCCAAAGCAAGGAGCGGCGCAAGCCATATAGTTTCCGTGATGAGCTTCGAAAAGTGTTCTAGCAGGCCGGTCACTGGACTACCCCCATATCTTCAAGGATGGTCCTCATCTGTTCTTCTGTCAATCCACCTTGATGCACAGTGAAAATATGTTCATTTGTATCCTTAGATGAATACGTGGTAAATTCAATGCCGATTTTATCGCTTGGCACATAGGGCTTTCCGTCTGAATTGAAAAAGACCTGAGTCGGAATGACTTGAATCGGATAGTCCGAAGCGATATCGCCATACTTTCCCGTGTCAACAAATTTGATAATGGCCTTGCCCTGCATTTCAGCGTTCATGGTTACAAGAACGGGAGCCATCTCTCTACACGGGGCGCAGTAATCCGCACCGAAGTCGATGACAATAGGTAGTCCGTATGCTTTAAGCGCGTCAAGATCTATAGCTGTCGCTTCAAGCGCAAAATCTTCCTTGTTTTCCGTTTTTACAAGTTCTCCAGCACTGCTTTCACCAATTGAATCAGGAGTGGGATGCGTCTTGACACCCCCAATTACGATAATAGCAACGGCAATCAGTGCCGGAACCAGTATTCTGACCAAACGCTTTTTCTTATTCATCAGCAGCACCCGCCTCCGCAATCGCAGTCTCCTTCCCTCTTTTCGCCATTTGGCGGTGTCCAGCCAGTATCGTCTCCTACATAGGTAATTGCCCCCACCGGACAGCGGTTGCCGCAACCGTGACAGTGGTCAACGCACTCGTCAGGGCTTGTTACCACAGGCGACGGAGCCTTTGCGGTATCATAGACGCTGTGGGGACACTTTTCGACACATGTACCGCACTCCACACAAGTCAGATAATCAATTACTGGATACCAAGTTTTAGCCATATTATACCTCCTAAACTAAAAATGCTTGAAGCGCATTAAAAAGATAGCCTATAATGATGATGCCCACGGCGCAGATGACGATAAACAAAGCAAGCAGCTTTGGCTTCACCGCTTTGCGCAGCATAATCATTGAGGGCAGGCTCAAAGTAGTGACCGCCATCATAAATGAAAGAACGGTGCCGAGCTGTGCTCCCTTAGTAAGCAAAGCTTCCGCAATTGGAATCGTTCCGAAAATATCGGCGTACATCGGAATACCAATAAGCGTAGCAAGAATAACACCAAATGGATTGTTGCTGCCGAGAACCGAAGCAATTAAGCTCTCAGGAATCCAGTTGTGGATAACCGCTCCGACACCTACGCCAATAAGAATATACGGAAATACTTTTTTTAAGGTGTTTAGCATCTGCTCCTTGGCATATTGTGCACGTTCCCGCTTAGTAAGCGTAGGTGATTCGATATCAACGCTGCCAGCGGAAAGAATGAAACTCTCAACGTGCTTTTCCATATGCAGCTTTTGAATGACAGTGCCTCCAATTACGGCGATTATTAATCCAAAAACAACATATGTCACAGCAACTTTAATCCCGAAAATACTCATGAGCAGGACTAGAGAACCGAGATCGACCATCGGAGAGGAAATCAGAAACGAAAAGGTTACTCCGATGGGCAGACCTGCGCTTGTGAAGCCAATAAAAAGTGGTATGGATGAGCAAGAGCAAAATGGTGTTACGGTGCCAAGCAGGGCGGCAATCGTATTTGCACCGATGCCGTGAAATCTGCCGAGAATCTTTTTGCTTCGCTCTGGCGGAAAGAAGCTCTGGATATAGGAAATAATGAAAATCAGAACGCACAACAAGAATATAATTTTTATTGTGTCATAAATGAAAAAGTTAATGCTGCCCCCTATGTTTCCCTTAACGTCCAATCCAAGGGCTGTGAGTAAGCTTGCGATGAGGGTGTTCAGCCATTGCATACCGAGGACTTGGTTTTGAAAAAACAGCCAACCTGTTTTAAGTATTTCCATAATAGTCTCCTTAAACATATTTATAAATCTAAAACTGTCGATTCATTGGTCTTTTTTAAAGCCACCCTATCAGATGGCTTTATTTACAACACAAATTATTTTCTTCTGTGTTAACGGTTATGAGTGAACTTAGCAATTCTTCAGCATACCTAGCACCTTCAGGACTGATTGAATAATGTGTCCATTTGCCATCCCTTCGACCTTGGACAACCCCGGAATCACATAATATTTTCATGTGATGCGACAGTGTTGATTGGCCGATGTTTAAATCCTCGAGCAGCTTGCAGGAACACCGTTCACCACCGCGTAACAGCTCCAGAATGATCAAACGGTTTTCGTCGCAAAACGCCTTAAACACTTTTGCGTTATCCTGATATATCGTGGTCATAAGCTCACCTCGTATCTATTTCTTTCGGTATATCCATTTTATGCGTCACATCGATAATTGTCAATATGTCTTTGAAATGTTGTATAATTCAAGCATATTGCACTCGGTATTCAATCGGTTTTAGAACTGGTCTTTTTAGTAGATTATTTCATAAGACTGTCCTTTGCCAATAGCATCAAAATAGCTTTTGACGAAGGGCTCTGGTAAATATATCGTTAATCGAACAAATCAGACCAAATGGCGTGGGTCGGCGCGATGAACAATATCCGAAGCAGGGTAGCGGAGCTTGCGCTTAATGAAATTGTATATTGTTGGCTGTAGGGGAGAGGTTGAACTGACCCCGAAAAATTAGATAAATATTTAAGGAAAAAATTGTTTAAGCAACTGAGAGGGCTTGTCGTCTGTGAATTGCAGGTGGCAAGCCCTTTAGCTTTGCCTTGCCGCGGTGGTTGTTGTAGTAATCCAGATTGTCAACGAGTTCCGCTTTGAAATGTTCCATAGAAACAAATTCTTGTAAATATAGCAGCTCGCTCTTGAGCAGACCAAAGAAATTCTCAATCACCGCGTTATCCAAGCAATTACTTTTGCGGCGCATGCCCTGCCGAATGCCTTTGCTGCAAAGCATCTTTTGGAATTTTTGTGCTGGTAGTGCCAGCCTTGGTCGGAATGGAGAATCGGATTGGTGTCATCGGGAATTTTAGCAAACGCTTTTTCCAGCATGATCGTTGCCAAGTCCAGCACGGGAAGGTCTGAAATGGTGTAGCTAACAATATCTCTACTGCACAAATCTAAAATCGGCGAAAAATAAAGCTTCTGCCCAAATAGGTAGAATTCTGTCACATCGGTTACCCACTTTTCGTTAGGCTTAGCCGCCTCAAAGTTCCTCTCCAGTAGATTTGGCGCAATCTTGCAACTTCGCCCTTGTAAGACTTATATTTCTTCATCCGAACACGGCAGATGGGACTTGGCTTTCGCATTAGACGTTGCACGGTCTTGCGGTTTAGCAGAAACCCACGCTGACGGAGCTCCAGGGTGATACGGCGGTAGCCAAATCGCCCTTTGTGTTCGTGGATAATAGCTGTAATTGCCGCCTTTTCAGAAGCGAACTTGTCCGGCTTGTGTTGCTGCATTCGGTGGTAATAATAGGTAGCTCAAGGTAATTGAGCGACTGACAACAGTATTACCAGTGAGAATTCGTGCCTTAGTCTTTCTACTACCTGCGTTTTTTGTGCAGGCGTCGCTCGTCTTCCAAAACAAAGGTTTGCAAGTTTTTAAGGTACGCATTTTCCACTCGCAGGCGCTGCACTTCTGACAGCAGGTCTTCTTCCACCGTTTTCGGCAGCTTCGCTGCGTGACCTTTGCTGCCGCGTCCATGCCACTCTATCAGAAAGCCATCAGAACCTTCTGTGAGGTAAATGCGCTCCCATGCTGCTATTCGTGTATCTATGAATACCTCAAATTGTCGAGCTGCTTCACAGAAGCTCAGTTTTTCTCTTTGCATTGTCTCTACGACCATTGTTTAAAATTCAGCCGTGTATCGTTTGTTTGATACTCCTTTTGGCATAGATAAAACACCCCAATCGTTTTCAGTATATGCAATATACTGAAAACGATTGGGGTGCTGTACAGGTTCAAACCTCTCTCCGTTAATTTTTTTAATATAATGGCTGCATGGTCTACAGAGCATGAGAAGTAGGGGGAGTAAGTTCTAATTTCATTTAAGGATTATTTAATAACTTCCATGCTAGAGTAATAATAGAAAATAGAAATCTCACACTACTCCCGTAGCAAGAACGGAAAATCCGTTGATATTACTAGCAAAATCACTCGCTGGTTGGGAGTAAGCAGGTATTTAAATCATACTAATTCTTGTGGGTTAATTCAGTATTTAATTTCTTAAGCTCATCTAGCATATTTCGTTGTTTTGCGTCATTAGTCTTGAATTTGTGTTTTGCTTTGGTATACTCTTTAATAAAATTCTTCTTTTTTTGTATTCCATTAATAGAAACGATAATTAGTATAACAAACAAAATGCCAAACGCAAGCATTACAAGTGAATGCTCCATGACAACTCCCGCTATCATGACAGCCGTTACAATAATAGAAAATATGTAAAGAATTATTAATAGACCTCTATGTGCAGTAGCATTATTATAATTGCTTTTATAATTTTTTAAATATTCTTTGTTAGATGAGATGTCGCTTTCAAGTTTCGTGAGTTCTTGCTCAAGAAATTCTTTTTCACTAATCTTATCATTCAATTGCTTTTCGCAATAATCAGAATCATACCCTTGCGTTTCATGCTGTTTGCTCTCTTTAAATTGCGTACCACAATATTCGCAAAAGCTATAGTCCGCATCCGGGCTTATTTTCAGAGGGGCTCCACAAGATGGACATTTTAACTCAATTATAGCCATTTAATCACCTGCATTTTTAAATTTGTCTGAATGTAAGTTTTCGTCCTATTATAATTTACATTCAGGGGGAGCAGCGGGTCCTTCATCTGACAAAACTTGTTTTTTCAATACATGCAAAAATTGCTGATATTCAGTTCTTAGCCACAGTTTGTACAATACATTTTTATACGCGGAAATGCGAAGTTTTCCTTAGTTGGGGTGGCATAACTGTTGATTATAAAGCGGTTACAGAGAAATAATTAGGAGCTTGTAGGTAGCTCTTGTGAGTAGAGTGCAAACATCCTTGGCAGTATAGAACGTCGGAGCGTGTTCATTAACGCAATCCTGCAAATCCTTAATCGTCAGTGCGCCAATGTTGATATAGGCAATATCATCTATCTTATCATTCGCGATTTTATAAGAGGTCTGTTTGGACTTGGAACGCTTAAGCATGGAGCTCTCGCACAGCCTTCATATAAGGCGGACAGAGTGACTGCCTTTTTACCCGGAGTTTTCTTCAGCGTTGGAATGTGTTCCAGTGCTTCTTTTTTTGTGCGGAAACCGCCCTTGGTATGCCGTACCCGATGGCGAATGCCTTCTTTGTCCTTCTTTTAACCAATTACGACCTCGGCAGTCCATGTTTCGCCACGCTTAAATACCTTGCCCTCGCCGTTGCCTCGCAGCTTTGGGCGAGCTTCGCGTATCTGTTTGCGGCCGCACTTGAGGCAAAACACTGCGTCCTCCGGCAGCTCAATGCCACATTTTTTGTTTATGCAGTTCATAAGCTACCTCCTTTGTGTCCAATTTGGACACGGCTATTTTGAAATATATGCAGCAGCGCAGGCGACCGCCCAAGTTTGTCCCCCAGCTACATTGTCGAAGGTGAAATAGTCAAGCGGCAAAAGATAAGCGGAAATATTATCTCCGACATAAACATCCGCAGAACCCAAGTAGAATATGTAATAGTAGTTGTAATTTGCGTCGGCAGCTAATATGAAAGTTATTGCATCATAATTGAATGCAGGATACTCTGAAATTTGCGTTATTTTTAGTGACGTTTGCTTAATCAGCTTGTCGCCAAATTTGTCAGGCGATTTTGTGTAGGACAAAATTTGGTATTCAGTGTCAACGAAGGTGTCCAGACCTTCCGAGACGTTCGATGTAAACACTTCAGCATGGGTGGACAAAAACTCAGATGGCAATGCCCTTATGCTGAAATGAGCATTATCAGCTTGACCTAAATATGCGAATATTTCTTTCTGGGTTGGGGTGAAATCTCCAACGGTGAAGGTACCGACTTCATCATAATTTGAAAATTCTTCAAATCTACGGGCACCAAGACCGTCGAAAGTTCCGTTGCTGAAGTCACCAATATAGGTGTATTTATCACCATTATCATTCGTGGCTGTAAAAGTGCCGTTACCCTTAGGAACACCATTTTCAGTATCACCTTCATAATGCCCTTGTCTGTCAACTTCGGTGAATTTTATGTGAAACTGTGAATCTGTCAGCTTTCCGGCTCCGGACATTTTACCTTCGCTCCAAGTGCCAGTGTATTTTAAAACATTCCCACCATCTTCGAATGTAAAGGAGCCTTCACCATTGGGAAGCTTGTCCTTCATGCTTCCGGTGTATGTCCCAGAATAAACTACATCCTGATATGTAAGTTCAAATGGCTTATTCTCAACTTGAGCGGGCGCGCAGGCAGTGAGTAATAATATCAGTGCAAGAATAATCGGTAATAGTTTTTTCATTTTCCTAATCCCCTAAAATAATAGAGTGCAAATATGAGGGCTCAGTTATGAGCCCATCATAAATCAAATAACTTGAACAGGATTTCACCTGAAACGATTTGCTGTGTGCGTCCAATTGGGATAAACTATCTAGGGACAGCAGAAAACATTACCTTAGAACCGGTGACAATATAAGAATAGCTAAAATTACCATCTATAGAGTTAACGTGATCTTTTGAGATAGTTACTAAATCAAGTCCTGAAACTATCGAATCCGAATTTTCGCCTTCTAACCATTTAATTTCCATAGAGCTGAGAAAACCAAAGAATGCAATATCCTCTACACTGATAATATCTTTATCAATAGACATATACATATGTACCAGTTCTTTTGTTTCATTGTTTTCATAGAGAATTAGCGTAAAGCCCGGGCACATCTTGTAAGTATATCCGGTTACGCCCTTATCATCGTCATATGCGCTTGGCGTAATGGATCCAATTGTTGTATACCCTTGCTTTTCCAAATATGGGTCAAGAGATTCAATATACTTCTCTTTAGTAAGTGCGTTTGATTTAGGAGAGCTTGTTGGGTCGACGTTTGCTTCGGGAGATGTCTGAGCAATAGCTTCTTGAGCTGGCGCTTCTTCAACTTTTGCGGTCTTAGTGCCGCAGGCGGTAAGTAAAATCATCAATGCTAGGATAATCGGCAACAGTTTCTTCATTTTCCTAATCTCCTTAAAATATTGATTACAAATATGCGGGTTAAGTTTTGAGCCCATCGGAAGCCAAATAACTTGAATAATATTTTATGCGAAGCGATTTGCTGAGTGTGTCCAATTTGGACACAGGTTATTGATACTTTAATACTCCAGGAAAAAATGAAAGTTTGAGATATTGTTTACTGCCCTCAGTGTGAACACTGAGGGCGTATTCAGGTTACTTGTCAACGGTTATTACACTGGAATTAAAATTATTCGACCAGTTATCGGTATCAAAAATACGGAAGGTAAATTCTACTGTACTGATTGATGCAATATTACTGTCTTTGAGTGAGCTTTCACTGAAATTTATACCGTCGTAGGAGCTTTTACCTGCAGCGACTTTGCAAGAGAATATTGGGGATGTCATTATTCCGTTAACGGATACATTGTTGGCCTGAACAGTATAATTTTTGCCAGAAGAGTTTTGAATATAAAGCTTAACTTCTTCGCCACCATATTTCAAAGGAGCAATGCCGAGATATGTAATTTTTACTCCATTATTATCGTATAACACCGTTCCAGAGGGCACTGATTGTCCGTTTGTCAGAGTGACGGTTTTAGTTGCGCCATCCCAGTTTACGTTCAAGCCTAAAGCATTGCCGACAGCTCTAACTGGAAGATACGTCGTTCCATCAATAGTGAATGGTTCAACTACATTTCCATTTGCATCTTTTGGTGTAACTGAGTTTCCATTTAGTGTGATTTTTATGTTGTCATAAACAAGTTGAGCTGTTTTGCTGAGCGATGAAGCGAAGGCCGGAACAATAAGCGTTGTTACTAATAAGCATACGACTATACCGAGAGAGAACCACTTGAAATTGTTGAGTTTTTTCATTTTCTTAATCTCCTCATAATTTTTATATCTAAAAATATGGCATATTATTGAGCGCAAATATGCGAGTTAAGTTATGAGCCCATCAGAAACCATATAACTAGAACAGGATTTAATGGGAAACGATTTGCTGAGAGTGTCCAATTTGGACACGTTATTTTGCTGGAATATAAAGACCTGTTTTATCGTAAAGTTGTCCGAACTCGCTGTCTGTATTATTAATGTTTTCCGAATATGTATTGTAATTTCCAGAAGGGCTTAATGCTAATTCGGTCAATTCATAATAGGCATAGTACATGTCTTTCAAAGCTTCGTAGCTCTCTTCATATTTTGAAGGAGGATTTTTTAGCGCTTTCATGAGAGAGGCAACTAAGTCACGATTTGCTTCTATGCTTTCAATTTTGGATTTTGTATCGACATCTTTATAAAACTGTGAAATAGAATCGTTGAAATCTTCATTGAATTTGTAGCCGTTTTTTGTGAACTTGTCAGTCTCCGAATCTGATTTTTCATAGATAGTGTTGTACCATACGTCGCGGGTCAAATTGCAGATAGATTCGGATATCGCCGCACCACCGAGCATTTTCATTCTGGCCGACTGCATATTATCAAGATACTTTGCCTGAATGCTGGCATTGCTAATAAGGATAGCTGCTAAAACGCCGATGATTATTACCACACCAGTTGCAGCTAGTGCTATGATTTTTGTTTTCTTCGAAATTTTTTGTTTTTTTACTGATTCTTCGCTGTTGGATTCTGACTCATCGGGTTCAGTTTGCAGAACGGCGGTTGCTACGGTTGATGGTTCGTACGCTTCGGTGTTGTTCAAATCGGTATTGGTCGGAATTTCTTCTGCTATTGTCATAGGGGGCGCATCGTTTATCGCAAACGGGAATCCACAGTTGGGGCACGCAGGTGCTTT
The DNA here is from genome assembly GCA_964560435.1 of uncultured Oscillospiraceae bacterium. Classification (GTDB taxonomy): domain Bacteria; phylum Bacillota; class Clostridia; order Oscillospirales; family Oscillospiraceae; genus UBA2658. The sequence continues at coordinate 22,363 of CAZLLK010000028.1, read as the reverse complement.
ATCCGAGACTTCTTTGTTGCATTCGGGGCAATTGATTATAGGCATATTTCATTTCTCCCTTGTATTTTAACCGCAATACGGTTTATTTGAGATCTAAAACTGGGCGCGCCATACTGCGCGGACAGATAACTGTTTGATTGAATCAATGAAATCCATTTGCTAAAGACTTCTTTCGTATTTTTACCGCTTCTAGCGGATATTTCACGATAAATATTGTACTTCTCCTGAGTAATTAACGAATTATTTGCCAGTACCAAATACTAGTTGAACCATTTATGGAGAATTGTCCCTCAGAGTCCTGATTATTGAATTATTGCTAATATATGTTAGTATATAGGCGCGCGTAATTAATGAGGCCTCAATGGAGGATAACATATGAGCCCCAGTGATAAAATTAAGTTCGCACAAAGCGTTGCGGTAATTAGGGATAAGCCGGCTTTTATCGCTTATCTCCAGCGTCTCCTTGCTTTGCAAGCTCAAAGCGAATATATTCCTTTGCCCGTTCAAGATTGTCAGGACTTAGATGATCTAACAGCTCAATAGCTTCGTGTGTTTGCGCATCCACGTTGGCCAACACTTCTTTAAGCCGCTCGTCGTCTTCGGATACGTGCGGTTTTCTTTCGCCCAAAAACTCGCTTGTGGTTACGCCAAGATAGTCCGCAAACTTTTGAACCTTTTCAACAGAGGGAGTTTGACCATTTTTCATATGGCCAATAAAGTTCTTTCCGGCGCCTCTTTCGATACAAGCTTTTGTTGGAGGAACATCCTTTATCATGCAAATTCTTATTATGTTTTCGACTAATAATTCGGGTTTTATTTAAATCTCCATACAAAATTACCAATTTCTATATATAGTAAGATACAGCGCAATATGCACAAACATCACGAATTTGAGAGCAAATAATTCGCAATCCCTAATTGGGGATTAATTATATAACCACAGGAAATGACAGAAAGAAGGGGGGAGGGGATGGAAGCGGATCCTCAATATTCGGATGCGATGGAGCATTAATATTTCCACCTTTCATTGTCAAAATGAAGGTCATTCTACCTAATATTACCACAAACAATATTTAATTTCAATAATGGAGGTGAAATAATTGAAAATCTTAGAGCCAAGCGCCAGGCGGCGAATATGACGCAAGCCGAGCTTGCTCAAGTGCTGTCCGTAACCCAGTCGACAATAGCCTGTTGGGAAGCGGGTAGCAAATACCCAAGTGCTGACAAGCTCCCCGAAATAGCCAGAGTACTGCATTGCAAAATTGACGAACTGTATATTGAAAACGAAGTAAAGGAGGCTGTGTAAATGACCATCACAGATATTGAAGCTATCGACAAAATTATGCTCACGGCCGCCGATGTTGCGCCGCTGCTGGGATTTGACGCGAACAGCATTCGGATGCAGGCACGCAAAGAACCTGATTTGCTCGGCTTTCCTGTTGTTGTTGTTGCCGGTACCCGTGTCCAGATTCCCAAAGAGGGATTCCTGCACTTCATGCGTTTCGGGCGCACGATGATATTCAACCCGTCCGAAAAATTGAAGTACGATATGGGATCGTAATGCCGAAGAAATGTAAAACGCCAAACTCCTCCCATGTTGCCACCGCACAAATCGACTATACCCGAAATTAGGGAAAGTACCATGCAGAGCGAATATACGAATATTTATCAGACGGCAAGAAATGCTTGCGGTTTGACACAGGAAAGAGCGGCTGAGCTTTTGTGGCTATCTGTTGAAAGCGTTAAGGCTTATGAACGAGATGTGACTTTTCCAAAGGACACAACTGTGCTTCGCATGGTTGACATTTACAGTGCGCCATTTCTTGTCGTTCAACATCTCCGCGCCTCTACGGAACTGGCTCGAAGCATTATTCCACAGATATCCGAAACAAACTATACTCACGCAGTTATTCGATTACTTAACCGCAACCGAGACTTTTCAGACAAGCTCAAAGAGTCCGGCGTTGAGATCCCCAGCCGTATGCTCGATGTTGTGGCCGAGGCAATGCAGATAAGTGCGACAAGGCTCGCTAGGTTGGATGTAATCCGGAAAAACCTTTGCGCTGAAGCTATGTCCATGTTTATAAAAAACACAATAAACGAGTCAGTTGCCTATGAACTTGCACAGGCTCCAGATGAAACTCAAGAGAAGATGTTATCAAGCTCAAAGGAACCGGGAAAAATGACAGCCTGGCAGATAAAGGACAGAATTGGCTGGCTTGATAAAATATCGAAAATCAAGTGCAAAAATGGCGCCGAATGTATAAACCGCGAACGCATGTTTACTGAAAAGTGCAAGGACTCAAATCGCTGCTCATATTTGGAGTGCGTACAAAATGGTAAGTGCTTCAAGGACTGCTTAAAGCTGTATACTTCCTCGTCGGCCTGCAACCTAATGGCCGACAGAATAAAAAAGCATAAGGCGAAGGAAAAGAAACAAAGAACCAACGAGAAGTCTGAGGCAGAAAACAAAAAGCTTAATCAAATTACGGAGAACAACAAGCAGTGGCTTCGATTGGGATATGCTCGGCAGCGGGCAGGCGTTTCATATGAAGAAATCAGTTCGGCGCTGAAAGATGCGCAATGCTATTCTTTTCCAAGTAAGTCAGCTGTGGAAAAATTCGAAAGCTGTGAATGTGATGATTCGTATTATGCTAGCCTACTTAACCATTTGACAGGTTTTCAGTTTGCCGTCCTAGCAAAACTTTACGGGCGCAGTGCGGACTATCTTCTCGGACTTACCGAAGGGTTAAATTGCGTGGCAGCTCATGCCGGATGGCGCGACTACCCTGTGGATCCTCCGCAAGACGGGCAACACATAATAACCCTCACGCGTCTGCCAACCTTGGAACTTGAAATCGGACAGGCGATATGTAGGGATGAAAAGCTATTCATCTACCGTCCGGGAACGGAAGACTGTAGTATAAATAATGATAATATCCTGGGCTGGATGCCGTTTTCGGAAGTTTAGGCGGTATCGAATGCCATTTAATACTAATAATAATTTCTATCCCTGCAATATTTGTACTGAACGTACTTCTATATCTCATGCGGACTGTGACCGATATAAATGTGCCAGGACTAAAGCTGAAAAAGAAGGGAATTTAGTGAAAAGCCGAATCAAAGGGCAAAATGAAGCGACCTCTGTGTTGGTTGAGAGTCGCATGCGAATTAAAAAAAGACTGTTAATAGAATTTAGGTGTGGAATCAATGACACGTTTTATTGTCAATTTCTTTGGAGAAAAGCACTGCAACATCCCTGCGGATCGGATTGAAGAACGGGATGGATTTGTATTTGCTTTTCATGAAAATTCGCTCGTCGGAATTTTTGATTTATCAGTAACGCATGCGGTGCTAACAGCTAATTGTTTTTATAATAACGCGTGCATGAGGTGTTTTTTGCCGCTAGGAATATTTACTTGGTATCCGGGCTACTATAAACGTAAATAGAGAGGAGCTTTCTCATGGATAAAACCGGTAAACCTCTGATTTCGATAATCCTTGATATAGCCAAAGTAATTAGAAACCAAATGGTTATAGCCGATATCTTTCTCTGCTTAGTCCGAACCTTTATCATTATTATTAGCATTTGCTGCTATCTTCGTTGGAAGAATACTCGTTTTGAATAATTGAATTTACTAAATAATGTGTCCAATTAGGACATATCAAAAATTAAAAAAGGGATGCGGGGCTGAGTGCCCCGCATCTTTGCACACTGAAAGAGACCAGAGCCTCCTTGGAGAATCGCTCGTTTGACCAGCGTTAAAATACATAAAAAAGGCCCCGTCTTAAACAAAGGCCTGATTAGCAGCTGTTTAAGTATTATCTATCAATAGTTATCTTTTGTAGGATATGTAAAAGCATGATTTTGAAGTCATACTTTTTATCGCTCAGATCTTCCTCAAAGAACATTATGGTTGTTTTGCTGACATTCAGAGCTTTGCTGTATTTGTCGATAATATCAATTGATGGAGAATCTTTTTTGCCGCTTTCGATTTCAGCAATATAAGATTCTGAGATTCCGGTTTTCTCTGAAAGCTCTTTTTTCGTTAAATCATTGGATATTCTTAGTAATCTAAGTACTTCACAAATCGATTTTTTTCCTTCACTATCTTTGTTGTGCAAGATTGATTTCCGCCTTTCGTTCTTAGTATTCATTTAGCGAGAAAATAGCTTGTCTACTAACCAAATAATTAGAGCTATCAAGTCTTGAAAGACGTGGTGTTCAATTAACCATTTGACTACTAAAACAAATTTGTCCCATTTATGTATGCGTTTAATCCTTTGTGCCCTTTTCGATAGTCGTTTCTTAATCATAAGCATTCTCCTTATGTATCAACACCACGAGATGACCAACTACACCTGCCTTTCGTACTTGACATCCTTTTGGTACTCTGTCGTATTTATGTCTAATACGAAATTATTAAGGAAAAGCGCATATTCAACAAAGCTCAGTATTAAGCACACATAATCAAATCACCTCAGCTTTCACTATAGTAAATTATATTCGCTTTAGCTAAGAATAATGTCCGATATGGCAAGATGATTCAACTTTTCATTAATTAATAAAACAATAACTAGATTAAGTAACAAACAACTGAAAAAGGGATGCGGGGCTGAGTGCTCCGCTTTCCTATGTTTTGGAGGGATGAATTTGGCAAAAACAAAAAGACGAACAATGATTACAGCAGGTAGGCTTGTGTATGGGGTTATGTATACCGCTGTACTCCCTCGAGATGAGCGGCAGCAGCGCGCAGCAAAGCTTAAAGCTTCTAGCGCGGCCCGGCAAGAGCTAAACTTGAAGCATTCATGGCAGAAGCTTGAAGTGGTGACGGCGGCAAACTTTAGCTTTCGGGATATGGTTATAACCCTTACTTATGATAACGAGCACCTTCCGCCATCTACACGCGAGGCGGTGAAGCTGCTTAAGAAATTCCTGACGCAGTTGAAAGGCAAAAGCACGGGCAGGACTTCTCCATATGGCTTGAGAAAGCAAACTGTACTTTTACCTTTCGAAACATCAATTCCAATACAAATCATCTTTCCCTCCTTCAAATGTTTTTGGTACCCATCCTCACTTATTACCCACTCATATTGGTTAGTTACACGAAAGCCATTATGGTTTCAACCTGCTTAACCGAATGCTTATAACAAGGGGATGGCTGGCTGATTATCCAACGGATGCGAAATCCAATGGGAAGTACGCCAGACCATTTGTCCCCTTATTATAAAAGTGTAAACACAAGCAGCCAACCCAAAACGAGGGTCATTTGCTTGTGCTTTTATAGTACCAATGGAAATTTCGTTTATTATTCATTCTTAAAACAAATTGAATTTCGTTTTTATGAGTTTGAATTATGAAAAGTAATACAATTTTGAGCGACAAAAAACCCTGTATCCATTTGAATACAGGGCCTGTTGAAGCAGCTATTCAGGTTCGAAGTGGGTGCCCTGTGCTTGCTATGTTCGCGAATCATTGCATATCTTATTAATTACTCCACAACCTTGCCAATCACACGGAATTCATCGTACTCTCCGACTACAATCGGGGAGTATTTGTTATTTAACGATACAAGCTTTATGTTGGCATCTCCGGAAAGCACTTTGCAATAAGCATCTCCGTTGAGTATGAAAATTCCGCAATCACCGTCATCTATGGCTTGCTGCTGCTTTATATAGATAACCTGGTTATCTGTAAAGCGCGGTGTCATACTATCTCCGCTGATGCGTACAGCAAAGGTCGCCGACAGTGGCACGGACTCGTCAACCTCTATAAGCTCATAGCTGTCACTGTCAAGAAATTGTCCCGTGCCTGCCGAAACCGGCAACTCATAGAGTGGTAAAGTGCGGGTCATTCTATCGGTTTGTTTGCGAACATTAGCGGAAAACTCTTCATCACACTCTAAAAGGCGAATGTACTCTTTAACACGACTTTTCCCTCGTGTATTGAGGGTATCTAAATATCCGGCCTGACCCTTAAATGTTGAAAGCACATCCCTTATATCGTACAGCTCGCATAATAGCAAAAATTGCTCGGTGTTTGGCTGCGTGTCGCCGCGCTCCCACTTGGAAATAGCTTTCTGCGTGACCTCAACACCGCGCTCCGTCAGGAAGTCCGCCACCTGTGTCTGAGATATACCCTTATCCTTGCGAATGACCCGAAGCGTTTCGCTTACCTTCATGTGATTTCCCTCCAGACGGTATCTTTGCGGCTATTGTATCACTTTCACATAATACCCGCAAGTATTTTTTATGCAATATACTCCGTTATGGAGTAATTACCCTCTTGATTTTTCCTAATCGGAGTATTACAATAAGGACATTGATTAGGAGGGGTTATATGGAGCGAACTATATTGCACATTGATATGAATAGCTGTTACGCAAGCATTGAGTGCCTGCACGACCCCTCAATACGTGATTTTCCTGTTGCAGTTGGCGGGGACGTTGAGGCTCGACACGGTATAATTCTCGCCAAAAACGAACACGCAAAAAAGTTTGGAATTAAGACCGGCGAAGCGCTGTGGCAAGCAAAACAAAAATGTCCGAACCTCATAATTGTCCCGCCTCATTTTGAACGCTACATCCGCTTTTCTCAACTATCGAGAGCGATTTACGCTGATTATTCTAATCTAATTGAGCCGTTCGGGCTGGATGAGGCCTGGGTGGACGTGAGCGGAAATTCAAAGCTACTCGGTGACGGTAAAGCCCTTGCCGATGAAATCCGGGAGCGTGTGAAGTTTGAGCTCGGCATAACGGTTTCAATCGGCGTGTCCTATAACAAGATTTTCGCTAAGCTGGGCAGTGACTATAAAAAACCTGATGCGGTAACCGTGTTTACGAGAGATAACTTTCGCGAGAAGGTCTGGCCCCTTCCCGCGGAGGATTTGCTCTACGTCGGAAGGGCAACCTCAAAAAAGCTGCACAATTACGGTATACACACCATAGGTCAGATTGCGGAAACAGACCCGCGCGAGCTTCAGGGCTGGTTTGGAAAGTGCGGACTGATACTCTCGGCCTTTGCCAACGGCGACGACGTATCGCCGGTTGCTCTCGCCGGTGATGAGGCGGTCATTAAAAGCATTGGGAATTCCACGACAACTCCAAGGGATTTGGAAAATGACGAGGATGCAAAAATTATTTTCTATATGCTTTGCGAGAGCGTCGCGGAACGTATGCGCGAGGATGGATTTTTTGCGAAGACCGTGCAGATAAGTCTTCGTGACAAGGATTTGAATTCATTTGAGCGCCAAATGAAGCTGCAAACACCCACGTGTCTGGCCTGTGAGCTTCACGCCGCCGCAATGCAGCTTTTGCGCGCAAACTACTCTTGGCAAAAGCCTCTGCGAACAATCGGCGTCCGCGCAACCGACCTTGTTCCCGCTTCATCGCCGCAGCAACTGACAATGTTTGAGGATGCAGAAAAGCGTGAGCGCATGGAAACCCTGGAGCGAACCATGGACGACATTCGTCGGCGCTTCGGCCACTATGCCATCGGCCGTGCTGTAACAACCAAAGACAAGACGCTTACTAACATCAACCCGAAGGAAGAGCACACTATCCATCCAGTGGGCTTCTTCAAGGCCGTTTAAGGTGCTACTATGGATAATTCATCAAAGGTATATGTTGGAGTAAACGCTCGCTTTGAGCCGGATGGAAAGCTTGTCCCACTCTCCATCGCTTGGGAGGACGGCCGCGAATATGAGATTGACCGTGTTATTATCGTCTGCCGGGCGGCAAGCCTGAAGGCGGGTGGTACCGGCATTCGATACACCGTACGCATCGGCGGAACGGAAACGTATTTATTCCTTGAAGAGAACAAATGGTTTGTCGAACGGCGATGATATAATAGAAACTCCTACTTTCCAGTGCGAAAGTGGGAGTTTCTGTTATTCGTGGGGCCTTCGCAATAAGGCGTCTTTGAACCCCAAAGTATGCTTATTTTCAAGGCAAGCAAAGAATTGCGTGAACTGCTCGACGAAATGAATAAACAAAAAGGAAATTTCTACATCTCACAGACTAAGAAGAATATTAGCCAGACTGCGTGGGGCAGATTCAAACGGGCAGTGTCCTGTTTCGAGGGTGTACACCTCGCCACAATAGGTTTCGGCAACCATTTTGTCTTGCAGACTTATGTCAATCGTCTGATCGAGTACACATCGCACATATGCTTTTGGGATGTCATTGAACTTATCGTTAAGAACGACGGCCTGCTGCTGGGCTGCGTTAGACTCGGGACCAAAACGCTCCGCTAACACCAGCGCTATATTTCTCGGAATATCATTATAAATAAAGTCAGCGCAGGAATCTGGTGCGACCTTTGATGTCTTTCCGTCAGCAGGCAGTATAAAATCATAGCCGGATGCCAAGATTTTTTCATGAAATGTTGGCTTTGTGCTTTTTGTGATCCCGACGCAGCTTTGACCGTCTCGTGGTAAAAACGCTGCAATATAGACAAGTTTTTTGATTTTGTTCGGGATATAGCACGCCGCCTGGCTCGTTATCATACCGCCGAAACTGTGACCGACAAGAATAACCGACCCGTTAAGCGGCGCAATCAAGGCTTCAACAGTACGGGCATATTTTTCGAGGTTCTGATCTTCTATAAGTAATTTGTCCTCTCCATGTCCCGGCATGTCCGGGGCTATGACGGTATGCCCTTCGGCTTCCAACATTGGCCGAAGTTTCTCCCAACACCAACCGCCGTTCCATGCTCCGTGAACGAGAAAAAATGTATTACCCATTTTAATGCTCCTTGTCGCTAATGATAGATAATGTCCGCTTGCCTTATCGACCAAAGGCAGGCCAAGAAATTTGATATTTATTATACCATTGCTACCCGCCCAAAACATCGCCAGAATGAGAAAAGGCGGCAGGGTGAATTTTTTCTCTGTAAAGATTGGAATACCATAACGGCGAGATGTAGGCATTTGCCGCTTTTTACAGCCTGTAAAACCGCATGAATACAGGCTTTTTGTCACGCCTAAATCCACGTTTTAAGAGGCGGTAAAGATTTTACAACTACTCACCTCTAAAATGGCTTTTAACCGCCCACAAGGGCGCATTTTCGCCCAGCTATTTTTATTTTTCCTGCACAAAAACAGTCCTTTACAAAACAATCATAATGGCTTTCATAGTATTTTGCGGTTTGTTTTATATCGAGAGTTGGGAATACTCAATGTGAATCATGTAAAATCGCCAACAGTCTCACTTCCGGCATTATAAATAATCGGCTTATAACGCTTAGGTTTTTCATAAACATAATGCGAAATTATAACATCTATTTAGCATTTCCCGGTTTGTTCATAACCTCAGCACGTTCTTATCTCTCGGGCTTTGGCTTTTTCTTGCCAGTAAAGTCTTTGGAAATTATTTTGAACACACAGACAGTATTTGCCTGTTGTTCGTTGAAGTCCACTTTTTTCCCCGTTTGTTGTTCAAACATCTTTGTAAGAGCATTGCATTTTTCATCAACGTTATCAAGAAATATCACTTCTCCATTTCCAATAATACTAGAAAAATAATATCCAGAATTACAGGGTGTTTCTGAACTAACTGGCTCACCCTCATTACATAATTCAAAACATACGTTTTTGTTTTCGCGTAATATTCTTATTTTTCGTCCCTCTTTCGCGCTATGAAAATATAGAATCAAGGTATCGTCTACAATTTCATAACCATAACTCATAGGAACGACATAAGGCGTACCTTCATCGATCATAGCCACATGGCAAGTTTTACACAAATCTAATATAGATATAATATCAGCGATATACGTAATTTCTCGATCTTTTCTTCTCATATCACTTCTCCTTTTGAGTACATGTCGTTTAGTTCGCCACCTACCACCGGACTTAATGAGTCAATTTTACAGTAAAGCTCATTTTTCGAGGAAAGTGCCCACTTGTATCGCTAGTTATTGTACTATTAAATGGGGGGGATGCGAAAAAGATCAATCCTCCGCACAAATAATAGCAGCACATGAGACAGCATTTTACCATCCTGCACCCATTAAAAGCCACTGCGTTTCATAATAAAACGTTATTATTCAAAGGAGGATTCTTGTGGAAAAAAGCCACCAGAAAAGCAGCTTCCATCTACACCGGATAATGCCAAGCACAAGCCACGGCAGGAAATAAAGAAAAACGGAGATACCTTTAATGAAAACACGACAGACAAAAAACGAGGCATGAATCCCAATACTTTCAAAAAGACCGCAATAAGGGGTTTCTGAACCTTTTAAGTGTCCATTCTGAAGTGTACTTCGTGTCAGGGGCAACTCGAAAGGTTCAACTGTTTATAATAAGGTCAAACTTTCTTTCGCATATAATATGGATAACAAGCATTCAATCTACTGTTTAAAATGCAGTCCTAATAATCAACGAGAAAAAGCTGAAACTGCATTTTCATTTTTTGAGTATTCTCTTTAAGTTTTCGACATCTAACAACAAATTCACTGTCTCAAAATTTCCTTTATAAAACACACCCCAGTTATTGAAAACACAAGGCAATTCCTTTGCTTTTTGTAGCGTATCCACTTGAATTAGAGATACAGGAACATCATTTATTTCACAATACTGTTTTATCATCTCAATGTTTTGATAGACATAGGGGCATTGCATATCATAATAAATTGTTAACTCTTTGCTTTCAATTTCTTGGTTTTTAGCATTTTGTGCGAACTTTGGTGTTGTTCCGTCAAAAGAAAGTGCAAGCAATTCATATCCATTATCGGTAGTATCAACAACCTCAAAGCCGAACTTTTTCGCAAATGATTGGTCAGTAAGCCACGATTTTTGTTTTTTTGCTCCAAGCATACAAATGCCGGATTTACCCTTTTCTTTGGCATCAGCCAAACAATACTCCAGCAGCAATTTTCCATACCCTTTTCCTTTGTAACTACCAGAAACCCATAAGCAATACACATAATAATAGTTGTCACCAGTAATGGGAACCCAAGCAGTTTCAAGAGGAGCATATTCAATAAAAACCGTAGCCTTTGCATTTAGCTTTCTAAAGACATGACCTTCATTTAGTCGGTCAGAAAGCCATTGTCGCTTTGCATCAATACCTGGATGGGGCTTTTTACTGCGGATAATGCAACATAAATGCTCATTGGCAAGGTTTTCTGCTGTTAAGTTTACAAAATCAGTATTCAAATTTTCCATTCTATCACCTCGAAATCGCTCCAAATTCAAATTTAGTTTATCTGTTAGTAGGATTATATAAATAATCTACATTACCCAATCTGGTACACCCATTTTCTTCATATATGTTTCAAAGAATAAACATAATGGGAAGATCAGGCAGTTAACCTGCCTTCCCATTGTGTTCATAATCTCTAAAGCAAATGGGTGTTCGTTATACTCAATCCTCAAATATTGGTTCGATATATTTTTTGATAAGCTCTATTCTATCCTTTGCAGTCGGTTTGAAAAGCGAAGCAATGGCAACGACCAGATTTTTTGTAGGATTGACATAGATCGCATTCCCGCCGTCTCCAATGGCGGCAAAGTTGCGCTCATTTTCGTCAATGATCCACCAAAGATAGCCATACGATAGCTTAAGCTCATCCCAGTGACTGTGTACCTTGGTGCTCTCGGCAATCCATTCATCTGATATGATTTGGTTACCATCCCAGATTCCGTGATTCAGATACAGCTGCCCGATTTTTGCCATATCCGAAGACGTAAGGAAAAGGCCCCAGCCTGCCGTGTTTATCCCCTGCGGGTCGGCGACCCATCCGCTTTCGTGGAGATCCTTCATAATGGAGAGCTGTTCTTCTTTGGTGTGAAAAGTTACATTCTGCGTGACATCAATCCCCAGCGGAGAAAACAGATTTTCATATGCAAATCCGAGCGCGGACTGCCCGGTCACGTTCGTAAGGATGCCCGACAGGATATCCGGCCCTATGAGGGGCGTATACCGGAACTGACCGATTTCTCCCTTGCCGCCTAAAAGATCAAGGGAACTCTTTACCCAGCTTTCACTTGTAAAATGCTTCGTGTACGGCGCAGATTTGTATTTGAACGGGGCGGTCATGGTCAGCATATCCCGTATCGTGACGCGTTGCGCCGTCTTTTCACCTCGTTTTGGCGTGTAATCCGGGAAAAAGTCCAGAACCTTTTGGTCGATGTTCTTGATATAACCTTTATCAATGGCAATTCCGATAAGTGCGGAAATTATGCTCTTTGTCACCGAAAACACATGAAAAGCGGAATCCGCGGTATATCCGTTAAAGTAGTTTTCATACGATTTTTTGTCGTTTTTAAGTACAGTAATTTCAGCGATATTTCTGTAGTCACTATTTATTGTTTTTTCAAGCTCTATTATGTTTTCCTGATCCATTGAATCAATTTACTCCTTTATAGTTGTTAAAGGATATCCTTGAAACAGAGGATATATCGATTAAAAATCATTTGCAAGACCTATTTCTAAAAAAATAAAAAAACTTAAAAACCATCTGTTATATCCATTCTGAAAGCCAAAGGCTCTTCAGTGAAGGAAGCCGCTGGCTCAGTACGAGAAAACCATGCCACAGGAATATCTTGATAAAGACCGCTAAATAAATCCACAGTAAAACAGGCATAAGAAACAACTCGTGTCTTATGCGCATTATATTATAATCAGACCTTTCTTCGCACATTGTAAACATAATGGGGAGTTTATAAAGCGCACAATAAAAATCATCCGTCTACTAAGCAGATAATTAACAACAAAACCTACCGTTTTAAATTGCTATCTAATCATTATCTGCTGAAAGCACATATTCTCTCCAACTAGGTGCATTTTTTTGCTCATCCACTTCTAAAACCAATATCTTTCTTGATCTAGCGGGTTTTCTTGGAGTTCTATAAAACTTATAGCTGTCATCATTAATAGATATTGTCACTTCAAAGACGATTGCCTGATTGCTGGTTTTCAACAGTTCAAATAAACATTCGGCACTGATAATAACCATTCTTCCATCGGTGCTATGCTTATTATATCCACTTTCAGCTCCTGGTTCGCTCCAACGATATATCCTAACAGGCAAGTCAGTGTTGCTATATATTCTTGAATGCATAATTAGGTCCTCATGCGTTACGCCCGATTGCTCACGGATGTTTTCGGATACTCCCATTAAGTAACTCGAGATATTTTTTAAAAGCAGATCCTTTTTATCAACAGAATAGTCGGGAAACGAAATGAGCTCATCACAAGTTGGGTAGATGAAGAATTCAGCATGCTCTCTGTTTCTATATTCGTCTTTGTGATAGTAAAAATTATAGAAGGATGTGTAGGGCCTTTTTAGTTCTTCAACTAACTGTTCAATCCGCTATTTTACAACGAAAGCGCTACGCATACTTATACGCCGGCTGCTATGTTGAATATATGTCGAATATTCTATGTTCAGAGAAATCCCAAGCGTATTGTCAGCAAACGACATTTCCAAGCCTTCTGGGATGACATGCCGCTGTTCTGGGTGGGGGCTTGTTGTTAGCTCGAAGTCCCAAAGAAAAGGAATTTAAGGAATATGATTTCGGAACTCAAAACACCACAAACCGTCCACCCCAGGCAAGTATTCATTTAGTCACGACTCGTAAGATTCACAACCATTCCCGGGCAGTGATTTAGTCTGGCGATATCTATCTGCGACATAAAACATTGCATGCCATTCACCATATTTCTCGAGTGTTACAATCATAATGTCTAATACTAAATGAAACTGTGTTGAGAGCCTGATTCATATGAGCTATAAATTTTTGCGGCTCCAATATTATTAAGGCAGAATCAGGGTTATGAAAATCTTTCTTTATTGTTTCCGTAATGTCATTTGATAGTTGAATTTCAAAAGTAGTTGTATTTGTAAAGTTTGTACAATCTGTTTATAGACCAGCAAAAAAACATGTTATCGGCATATTGTTGACATCTTGAATGCTTAGCAGCATTTCGGTCGGTCTATTTATCTCAAACAAGAGCTCATAAGTATCTGGATTATGGAGTTTCATAGAGTCAAATCTTATTCTCGTTTTGCCTTCAAATAAATCACCTTGTCCTTTGTTATGTAGCATTTTTTCCTGTTCAACATAATTTTGTGAAGGTGATAACCTCTTCCTTCCATTCACAATGTCATCTATGTGATTTTTATGGCCAAACTAAATCAAAAACAGAACCTCACCATCATCAACATAGCCTGTTCCTACTGGCATATCATACATACCGAATTCATTCTCCAGTATCTTGCATATTATTTTGTCAAAGCCATTCTCTCAAATATAATTCTCGTATACTTGCCGCAACCATAACAAATCCGAACTGTTGATTATTGCTACTATTTAAATACAGATTGGGGCACGGTAACCAACCGTGCTTTTTTCTATCTCATGCCTAAGCTACAATAGAGGGAGTAATTGGCCTGACGAACGCATTATTGGGCTTCTACGTCCGGAGGTGAAACAGTCAGCCATGTGTTACTTCTTTCGTCGTATCTCGACTTACTATTATTGCTATGTGCTTATGAAAAAGCTATATTTCGAGGTATTTTTTTAAAGCGTTGATGTGCATTGGAAAAAAGCTGCTAATATCATGTGAGAGCAGCTCAAGACACTCCTTATGCGTTACCCACCTCATGTTGATAGTTTCGTTTGTTTTGGCAAGTAGAGCTCCTTCTGCCCGGCAAACGAATGTTTGAAGTACAATCGAATAGCCACCTGAAAGATTTTGTGTGGAACAGAACGGCAAGAAGCTTATTACCTTATAGCCGTTTATGTCAGTAACAATCGCATCTTCTTCGCCTATAATCTCAGTAACATTTAAGCCGGTTTCTTCCATGACCTCACGGCGTAAGGCGGCAAAAATGTTCTCATATTCACGTATTTTTCCAGCAGGGATTTCAAGCAAGCCGTTTTCAATTCCGCCATTTTCTTTTTGGCGCTCCTGAATTAATATATAGCTATGGCCTGCATCCGTTTTTTCGATTATCGCCCCTACTGCGGGTTTTGCAAATATCTCTGTCATTTCAATCCTTTTCTTTTGCAAATCAATTTTTGAATTAAATAAATAATCTGTCTTTGTTACAACTCTCTTTATGGATTAAGCGAAGCTCGTAGCTATGTTCTAATTGCCCATCTTGCTCATAATCAGACTCTTAAAGCTAATTCTAAAGCCAGATAAAAACTTTTTATTTGGAACGTACATTCGTCTGCCTCCCCCAGTATTCGCCGTTCCCATTCCGGAGAGTCTAAAAGATCTCCGCCAAGATAAAAATTATAAAGTTCAAGATTTCTGAAATCGCACACAGCTTGGATTCCCGCGCTTTCCATTTCGACACTGATGCATCCTTCGGCTTTCCGCTTTTCCATATTGCCGCGTGTTTCGCGATAAATGGCGTCGGTTGTCCATGTTTTTCCGGTTACATATGGAATTCCGATTTCCTCGAAAAATGCAGCCACAAAATCCGCATTTTTTATCTCTATGTAGTCTGAAGCTTTTGCATAGTGGTATGAAAGACCCTCGTCCCGATAGGCATTTGTTGGAACGATAATTTTACCCGAGGTTACATCTTTGTCAAGACATCCACATGAGCCGAACATAATATACTTAGTAGCGCCAATCAGGAAATGTGTGCTTTCTATACATGCACCCGCACTGGCGGAACCTATCATTGTCATATAAAAAGCAATATCTTTTCCTTTGTAGTTTAATTTGTAACACGGTATTGAACCATTAGCACTTTCGATTTCAGCGATTTTCACACACGGAAATCGATTGAGAATCTCAGCTATAGTTTGATTGGAAAACGTAACAATACATATGTCACATAAAGCCTTCTGCGTACCATATAACTTCTCTGGTGATATAATGGCTTCGGTAGCCATATCAAAAGCATCGGTAATCACTATTATTTCTCCTTATTGCCTAATTTGCTACTCATTATACGAAGCTTAATACTATTGGCGGTTTTCTGGATTTGCTCATACATGAATACTTGTTATTAACAAATCAAAACTTTTTTCCAACGCTGTATTGTTTTTTGCAGTTAATATAAAAGTACTATAGCACAAGCCAATAGAAGAATCCACTATTTGGTATTATACCTACAGTTCTAAAAAAGCTCGACACTTACCAAAATGTCGAGCTTTTTTGCATGATTGCTGTATATCGTCAGTAGTCTAAGTATGTCATTCGTATAAAAAGCATGCAAGACTCATTCGCACTCTTGCTCTTGCATTTTAAACCATAGTCATTCTGATTTCTGCCTTGAACAGATCGCCGTCAACAGACAAGGAGAAGTTGCCTTTTTGAAGTTCTACAAGGCTTTTGGCAATATTTAGTCCAAGTCCGCTGCCCTCTGTGCTACGGGAACTATCTCCGCGTACAAAGCGTTCCATAAGTTCAGCCGCTGAAATATTGAGTGGGTCTTTGGAGATGTTCTTCACTGAAATTACCACGAAGTTTTCTTCTGTTTTTGCGTTAATATATACGCGGGTTCCGGACTGTGCATACTTACAGACATTATTCAGTAAATTATCGAGAACTCGCCACAACAGTCTGCCATCAGCCATGACGAATAGCTCTGGCTTTTCAATAAAAACGACGGGTTCTATTTTGCCTGCAGTCAGTCGCTCCGCATATTCGCCGATAGACTGCTGTACGATTTCATGTACGCTGGTCGGCACAAGGACAACACTCATATTACCAGTAGAAGCCTTGCTTGCCTCAACTAGGTCTTCAGTCAGTTTCTTTAATCGTTTGGACTGGCGATCAAGCACCTCAAGATACTCTGCTTCCTGCTCCAGAGTATGCGGCTTCTGTAGCAAGTCAACGTAGTTGACAATGCTTGTCAAAGGGGTCTTGATATCATGGGATACGTTTGTAATTAGTTCCGTTTTTAGACGTTCGGACTTCATGCGCTGGTCGACAGCAATCGCCATACCGGTACCAACGGAATTCAGATTTTCGCCATGCTTTTTGAAGTCCCAGAACATCTTAGATGTATCGACTTTTGTTTCAAAGTTACCTTTTGCAAGTAGTTCACCCGCTCTCTGTAGCTTTCTTAGGTTTATTACTGCTATCAGAACTGCGGGAACGACAATTATTGTCTCAATCATCCATAATGCAACCACCCTACCGTTTTCAGAAAACATAGCTGCAAGGAAATTGGCAAACACCAAGGCTAAGAGGACAAGGCAGGTTTTCCATATCAAAGGCAGGTTTCTGCAGACATACCGCATTCCATTAAACAGCTTGCGAATTACGCGACAGCAAAAGCAAAGTACAAGGAAGACAATTGTGTTTTGCCACCACTTGCCCACTTTGACACGAGTTGCAAAGCTCATTGTGCAAAACAGGAAGAGCAAAAAGTCAACAAGTATGTAAACGGCCGCAATAATAAGGCGTTCATAGTTCTCGAAAGAGTTGCCTACTACGATTTGAACTTCAATCGCAATAACGCCTATAATAAAGGCTATCAACAGATCAAACGGAATCTTGTCAAACGGATTGAGAACTGCTTTTGCAACACCCTTTCTGTGTCCGGCGGCACAATACAGGAATACAAGAAGCGCGAAAAACAGGATAACACCTAGTCCAGCAAATACGATTGCTGCATATCGCCATGTATATGCAATATGGAGCAACTTTAAGCGCAGCTGCAAGCCATCTGTCTGTTGGGCTACATACTCATCGTCTGCATACAGTTCGACAGTATAGGTTACTTGCTTTTTCCCAGCGATGGCGTCTTCCGTGGCAAACTGAGAAGTGTTTATGCTTTTACTCTTTTCTTCATAGTGGCTCAAGGGTTTATCCATGTCATAGTTCCATGCCAGTACCAGACCGGCATTATTTTGAATTTGAAAGAAGATTCCACTATCTACATAACTTTTACCATCGAGCTTGTTCTCGTAATATTCTTTTGCTATTTGCGTGATGATATCGTTGAGATCATAGTCATTCTGCGATGACGCTGTATATACGGTGACGTTGTAGTACTCATCCGATGAAGGATTTGCAGCTTTATAATAATCATTGGGGCAAAGCGAGGTGACCGCTGAATAAGGAAGCTTCTGTCCGTCATAATTAGTGGCAACAACTTCCTCAGCGTCGTTTTTTACGACATAGTACAGATGCTTAGCTTTAAATGCCGCGGAAATATCAACTCCGTTATAAACCTGATAGCCTACGTTACTGGCTTCACCGAGCAATTCATGCCAAACCTGTTCTGTCCGAATCGAGGTTTCAGCCTTTTCGTAGCCATTTAGATAGACCATAGCACCTATGATGCTTCCCATTCCCACTGCGCCAATCGCAACAATTATAATCAGAAATATCGCTATGATTTTTGCAAGAAGGCTATGTATTAGCTTATTCATTTTCGCTCAGTGCCTCCTATTTTATAGCCTTGACCCCAGACGACCTTTATGTATCTAGGCTCAGAGGGGTTAATTTCGATTTTCTCGCGAAGGTGACGAATGTGGACGGCTACCGCACCTTCCGAGCCTATAGCCGCATCGTTCCAAACAATCTCATAAATCTGAGCAGATGAATAAACCTTGTCCGGGCGCTCCATCAAAAGCTTCAGGATGCTGAATTCGATAGGCGTCAGCGAAACCGGTTCGCCATCCACCGTGACGGTCTTGCTGTTGTCATCAAGCTCAATCCCGCCAATCGTCATTGTGTCGGGCTTCTTTGCCTGACCACCCAGCGTTGTATAACGCCTAAGTTGGCTGCGTACTCGTGCCTGAACTTCAACAGGATCAAAGGGCTTCGTTATGTAGTCATCCGCGCCAATATTCAGACCAAGCACTTTGTCGCTGCTCTCGCTCTTTGCTGTCAGCAGAATGATTGGGATATTGTACTCCTCACGCAATTTGACGGTTGCCGCAATGCCGTCAAGTTCCGGCATCATTATATCCATTAGGATTAACTGCACATCTTGGCTCTTTACTATGTCAATGGCCTGCTGTCCGGTATGCGCTTCAAGAAGATTGTAGTTCTCGGAAGTCAGATATATTTTCAATGCCGAGACGATATCTTTTTCATCATCGCAAATCAGGATGTTAATCATACTCCTCACCTCTCTATTGCCTATTGTAACAGATATTACCATTAAGAAAATAGTGTCGAAATGTTTAAGATTGTATTAAAGCGAACTTTCTACGAACAAAAAGATTTGCATTTCATAAAAAAGCCGAAGTATTCCCTTGTGAAGAGGCCCGACGCCAAAATAACGTCGAGCCTCTTTTTAAGCTTTGTATGCTTTTCGATATCGTTCATTTGACTCTGCAATGTCTTTACGGATTAACGTAAATTAGCATTTGCCTATTTAATCAAGTAAATGATTTTATACGTTATGGCAATTTAAGAATAATTATCAGGCTCGATTTTCTTGGTACATTCTAAACATAATGCGAAACCCGGCGATGCAACGGGCTTTCAAGTTGTGCTCATGTGGCGTTGTTTATAATTCTTTATCAGAAAACGTTAAAGTGACTACTTGCACTAAATCCATCCCATCAAACTTCGAGGGTTCAAAATAGTCTTGGAGAGAGTAACTTCTCATGCTTGTGCCATTATCATATACCATAATGGCAACTGGTATTTCTTTATTGATTTCTATTTCTTGAAATTCCTCCAAAAATCTTTTTGCAGATGCCACTACTTCGGTTTCAAGAGAAATTTCGTCTGTTTTATATGAAGCTCTTCCGTTTGAATTTATATTGAAGTCAATCGCATAATTTTCTTTTAGTTGCATTGTAAAAGTTCCAGTTAATTGCTTTGCAGGTTCTCTATCTATACCTATCGAAATAGCACCATCCCCAATGTTGCCCCATTCCTTGTTATTATCAAGGCGATAAATATTTACATTCAAGGATATTGCATCTTTCGGTGCGTTAAAAGAAATAACTTGCGAGTTCCCATCCATACCAAAAGACTGCAAGACATATTTCTCGCTTTCCGACAATTTATATGGCGCAATCCCTTCTTCATCTAAAAGCTTGGGCACATCCGTTTTGGAACAACCAACTAAAGTTACAGTTATAACAAACAGCACAACTACTGAAACAAGTCTTTTCATAATACTCTCCTAAACATAATGTGATGTAAAAAGACAAATTAAGTTTTATGTATTCCATCTTTAATAGCTTGTGCTAAATATAAAGGGCAATCATCTTTTCCAGCAACATGGTAACCATGCTTAATAACTAGTTGAGAATTGCAGAATATATTATCAGGGTAAAATGCTCAGTTCCGTTTGATACCTCGTTGTTATCGTGCGAATAAGAAATGTTTTTTATTCCAGACAGCGGAAAGTCCACATCTGCGCATCTATAATCACTGCGATGTCAATCAGAGAGATAAGTAGAAAGATCATCAATACCATCGATACAGGAATTATTTTGTAATGCCATGAAAATATCCATGCTACATTTATTAAAGAAGAAATCGAAAAAACAATGCTCGTTTTGCGAAGAAGTTCGAAATTGACATGTTTCTCTTTTCCCTGAAACAATCCCAGCAGATAAAGCGTTTACATTGTTAGAAGCAGATAAAAAAGTCACCAAATTGAAAACGTTATTCCAGCGGGGGCAAACAGGTTCGGGTAGGAATCAGAGACCTCTCCCGGTGTTAATCCGTTTAGCGGAAGTAACGCCGAGAGCACATTGACAGTAACCATGATAATGAATGTTACAACAGCAAACAGCTTTAGTGGAAAGTACGCATTTTTCTTTTGCATAATACACTCACCTTGTTTTTTAACAACAATACTCGTTTAACCAACATTGCTATGAAAAGCTTGTCCTTGCTGAACAAAAAATGCACAATGAGTACTAATTAACATTTTGCAGAACTCATTTATGGATAACTGGAAGCTCATAAATAATATGTTAAGCACATAGATGTAAAGAATATAGAATCCGTCTTTATAGCGAGGTTTTCCATAAACATTTATTCCAAGAATTAAATTTGAAAACAGCAGAAAAGAGATAGTGCATCCCCAATTTCATACCTCCCATTCCCCATTTTCTCCCCTCCGCAATATACTATAGTGAACGATTCAGCAAAAGGGGGGCGTAATTATATGTCAGCTAGAACGTGCGACTGCTCGGAGGACATAAGATTAGCTGCAATCATGAGAATAAACGAGGGCACACACAACATACGCAAAGGAATTTTCAAAATCAGGGTGGGCCTCAACAGCATTCAGAGTGGCTTTATAACCGCTGGGACAAACCGATGTTGTGAGGGCGCGTCGGACTGCAAAGAAGGTGCCTGCGACATCGCTGCGGGGCTGGAAGTGCTCCGGCCAGAGCTGAGCTCCGCAGAGAGACGTGAAGCCTGCGAGGGGCTCCACGATATCCAGACAGGACTCTGCGGGATAAACGAAGGCGTACGGAGCGTACGGCAGGGAAACATCCGCATGGGAAGTTGCGCGATCGAAACTGGGCTGTGCTCAATATCGGAGGGCTTAGCTGATATACTCAGCGCACTAAGTGACATACTGTGAAAAAACAAGGGCAGTAGCCTAGCAGCAATTGAACTTGTCAAACGGAAGTGGGCACGTAAAAAGAAATCAAAAAGCCTTGTTCAGTTTTGTACTGGATAGGGCTTTTGTCCCCTAGCCCAACAGCCCATCACAACTGTCCTTTATATACTTATGAACTTCGCATATGCATTAAATAAATGCGTACTATCCGAAACCAAACGTAATATGGCAAGAAAAGCAGCGTAATTACATATGCTCCCAATCTTTCTTAATAATTTTACCATACTACATTAATATCGAATAGTTAAACATCGTATCAGGTAAAAAGACCTCGATGCGTTTGCTTTGAGGTCTTTTGCATTTCGAGCCATCGAGATATGCCTAATACCAAAAGCACGATGAAAGTGAGCGCACCAGCTCGCGAAATTGATCGTTCTGCAAAGGTGATTCCGCTTATTTTGGCTACATGACCTTGGGCTCCAATTGCACTCAGATGTAACCATGTACGACTCCAAAAGAAACGTACCTTATAGGGCTGACCAAGTCAACATGAAGGAGCAGCACGAGGGTCACTTTTTGTTAGCATTATTGACGATATAAAGCTTCCGCGCGAGGGATAAATTTTTCGGCGTTTGGATTATGTTCTCTTCGTCACGAACGCTGTACCCATTGATTAACAAGAAAGAACAAAGAAAAGTCCCGCAACCTCAACAGTTACGGGACTTGCCCTATTTGGCGGAAAACATGGGATTTGCACCCTCGCAACGTTCATCACGCCCTATTCCCTTAGCAGGGAACGATAAATCATTGGAAATACTGACATAAATGCGCTATTGTGGGTGAACTGACCCCTAAAAGTTAGACAAATATTTAGAATAAAAATTGATTAAGCAAC
>CAZLLK010000027.1:0-38414 GCA_964560435.1 uncultured Oscillospiraceae bacterium | reverse complement strand
GATAGAAAAAAGCACGGTTGGTTACCGTGCCCCAATCTGTATTTAAATAGTAGCATAATTGGAAGTTGGTCGAATTGCCCGTTATAGCAATAATGGGCAATTTAAGATAAGGCTAAGCTCAAGCATTCACAGAATTACACAGGAGTTTTTACAATGAAAATGACATATGAGTACATGTCTGAATTGCATCGCGTTCTTCATTTTAGTGATGATTCCGATACCGATACATTAACACAAAAAGTACATGAACATTTAAAATATATACCACACTAAGATATATTTTCAATTATCGCTCCAATGCAATCCAAAATCTTATGTGCCGCCTGTTCCTTACTCATCAAAGGAAGCTGAGTCTCGCTTTCGTTCGTGATTATAGTAACAAGATTTGTGTCTCCCTCAAAGCCTGCACCCTCCACCTTTACATTGTTTGCAACAATCAAATCGAGGTTCTTCTTTTTAAGCTTTTTCCGAGAATTTTCAAGCATATCACGAGTTTCCATAGAAAATCCGCATAGTATCTGTCCTTTGCGCTTATGTTCACCAAGCTTAGCAAGAATATCATCCGTTCGCTTTAGTGGGATATAAAGGTCCTCATCGGACTTTTTCATTTTATCTTCAGCGATATTACAAGGGCAATAATCTGCAACAGCAGCAGCTTTGATAATAATATCATAGCTTTCAGCTCGACAAGTCACCTCGTCGTACATATCCTTTGCCGAAATTACATTTATGGTCTCTACAAAAGGGATTGGCTCCAGTGGTGTTACTCCCGAAACCAAGGTAACGGATGCTCCACGAAGCATGGCAGCACGTGCAATAGCATATCCCAT
Source organism: uncultured Oscillospiraceae bacterium (assembly GCA_964560435.1). GTDB lineage: Bacteria > Bacillota > Clostridia > Oscillospirales > Oscillospiraceae > UBA2658. The sequence goes on along the minus strand of CAZLLK010000027.1, from coordinate 37,584 downwards.
TTTTCCGCTTGAACGATTAGAAATAAATCTAACAGGGTCTATCGCTTCGCGAGTAGGGCCAGCTGTAACCAGCACTTTTTTGTTTACAAGATCCTTATTTTGATAAAGCTCACGCTCCAAATAATTATACATGATTGAAGGTTCGACCATTTTACCAACGCCAACGGCACCACACGCAAGGCGTCCTGAAATAGGCTCAATAATTTCCCATCCATAGCTACGGAGAGTTTTCAAATTATCTTGAGTAACCGGATTTTCGTACATAGCAGTATTCATTGCTGGAGCAATGAACTTTTTACAGGTGCAGGCAAGAGCCGTTGTTGTAAGCATATTATCTGCAATACCATGGGCAAGCTTTCCAATTGTGTTTGCGGTCGCCGGTGCAATAAGCAGCACATCAGCTTTATTTGCCAAAGAAACATGTTCCGTTTCCATTGTGAAGTCTCGGTCAAATGTTTCAGCAATACAACGATTTCCAGTTAAGCTCTCAAATGGTATTGGAGCAACAATCTCCCTGGCACTAGGAGACAAAACAACATGAACATTAGCATGTTGCTTAACAAGCATACTTGCTAAATTTGGCATTTTGTAGGCAGCAATACCTCCTGTAATACCAAGCAAAATTGTTTTTCCTTTAAACATACAGACCTCCAGAGATAAACATTATTATACTAAAAAACCAGTGCTTTTGACACCATATGGCGATAAAAGAAAACTCATACTGACATTATAAATTACATATTTTCCAAAAACAACATATTTTGTCTTGAAAATCAAAAATAGCCATAATATACTTAGAGTTGTAAAAGCATCCGTAGTCCCAAAATCATTATCACGCGTTACACTGCATATTGCAGGTGACAGCAAAAGGCAACGGAAAGTAAATCATTTTTTATGTGCATTGCACCGTGTTACGCGGGCAATAGCTGGAAGGAATTATCATGGAAAAAAGGAAAAAAGACGTTCGTTATATGTCCCAAGTTGCACTTATGGCGGCTATCATTGCGCTTTTAGCAAACACACCAATTGGCATGATACAGCTTCCGATTATTAAGGCAACAACGGTACACATACCCGTTATTATTGGAGCAATTATCTTAGGTCCGTCGGCAGGCGCTGTATTAGGTGCAGTATTTGGAATTTGCTCTTTAGTCAGCAACACCGTTTCACCTACACTTTTATCCTTTGCATTTTCGCCCTTTTTCAGCACGACGGGAATTATCGGCATTCTGAAAGCCTTATGGATCTCTGTTGGCTGCCGCATACTTTTAGGTGCAGTTTCCGGTTGGTCTTGGATTGCTTTAAAAAAAATAAAAATTAAGAGCTCTGCCCTAAGCGATATGATTGTTTTACCAATAGTCGGCTTCATTGGTTCAATGACAAATACAATTCTAGTTATGGGAAGCATTTATTTGATGTTTTCTCAGCAGTATGCTGAGGCTAAAAACGTAGCGTTGTCCGCCGTTTTCGGGCTTGTGGCAGCTACAGTAACTGCCTCAGGTATTCCCGAAGCAATCGTGGCCATTATTTCTGTTACCGCAATAGGAAAGGCTCTGCTTGTAATGCATAGCAATAAACATTCAACAAAAGCCCCAAGAAGGGAAAAAACAGCAATATAGGAGCACAACATGATTTTGGGAATAGATATAGGAAATTCGAATATCGTCATCGGATGCATTGAAAAACATAGCGTTGCCTATGTGCACCGTTTATTGACGGACCAGTCCATAAATAGTCAGGATTACAGCATAAAACTAAAACGCATACTGGATGAGTACAATACATCCCTGGCAGAGGTTGAGGGGGTGATCATCAGTTCTGTGGTTCACTCTCTCACCTCGGTCTTTTCCGAGACAATACGCTTACTAGTCGGTAAAGAACCGTTAGTTGTCAGTTCAGAGTTAAATACGGGCCTTTCCTTCGATATTGACACCCCTCATGAACTTGGGTGCGACAGAATTGCAGACTGTACCGCCGCTGCTAAAAAATATACTTTACCCCTTGTTGTGGTGGATTTTGGCACAGCTACTACGATTTCGGTGGTTGGAACGGGTTCTGTCTTTCTTGGCGGCGCAATTGCTCCGGGCTTAAAAATGTCCGTTAACGCGCTGGGGTATGGCACATCACAGCTGCCAACTGTACCCATTGAGATACCAACGGATTGTATTGGAAAAAATACGCAAGACTGCATAAAGAGCGGAGTGTTATTGGGAGCTGCCTCTATGGTAGACGGTATGGCTGAGCGTATAGAAAATTTGATTGGAATGAAATTAACCGTTATAGCAACAGGTGGGCTTGCACCATTTGTGGTGCCGCTCTGTACGCGTAAAATCATAATAGACGAAAACTTGCTTTTAAGCGGGCTTGGTTTAATTTACTGCATGAACAAAATGAACAAAGAATAGAACATCCAATTAAATATTATATATTCATGATAAGGCGACAAGAAATGAGCAGTCTTGAATCAGAGGGAATAGTGGGCGAGAATATGCAGTTTAGTAAAGAAGAAACGAATTCAGCAAAGGCGGTTCCACAACAAATCAACAATAATTATGGTACAGTAGTAAATGGAGATATAAGTAAATCTCAGGTTGTATCCGGAAATAATAATACGATTAATTTTAACTATGAAATAGCTAAGAAATTATTGAATGAAGTAAACGCCAACCTTGAAAAAGAATTGCTTGTTTCTGAGGACATGGAAAGTGCTATCGAGTTGTTAAATGAGGTGTCAACAAAAATTGATGCAAAGAAAAAGCCCAGTGTTATTAGGGCTGCGTTGAATGGACTAAAGGACTATTTAATTGGAGTAGGAGCAAGCGCAACTGAAGCAATCATTCAAGCAAAAATGTCCGGAATGTTTTAATAAAATTGAGAAAAGCCATGAACTGCTTATTATGGGTAGATCGTATGAAGAAAGCCATATGATGTTATGACAAAAATCCGGATAAAAGAAATGATGAGACAAGCAATTGAGCCGCATAAGATTTGTCGAGTGTTTCTTAGATATGATGCCTAATACCGATATTATTTTCCGCTAATAGTTGGAGAAAGATTATTTTTAGGTGCAGAGGAAGACAATTTAATGCTCGACGGTTATTCTATACTCAGATTTAGAGATGTAATAAGATCTGAGATTAAGAAGCGCAAATGTTTACCCCAACACAGACTATCGTGATTGCGAGGATGTGGGAGCGATAAATATGTATCCAATATTGCGAGCCTAAACTCACGTTATATCGAATGTATATGTACAAATTGAGCGTTATAGTGAATAATATACGACTCATAACCCGAGGGTCGTAGGTTTAAATCCTGCCTCCGCAACTTAAGAAAAGTAAAAGCGTAATCCTTGTTAATGGATTACGCTTTTACTTTTTTACTTATATGACTCTGATCTTATGAAGCGCGCGCTTTCAATCGCTTTGCCCGCAATCCTGATTGATCCGGACTAATATTTCACAGCGACCGCGGCTGCCAATACAGCAGTCGATGCTATCAGGATATGCTTGAACAATACGGTATCCGTAGCAGCATGAGCCGATCGGGATATCCGTACGATAGTCCCTGGGCTGAGAGCTTCTTCGCCACCATAAAAACTAATGTATTTACTGCAAAAGATTTACGACACTTGAGGAAGTTGAGACAGATGTCTTCAAGTACGTTGAGCTGTTTTACACGCGGAAGCGTATGCACGCGTCGAGGTGGTATCTAAGTCAGGTGGAATTTCGACCGAAGTACGACGACCAGAAAACCGTATAATTCAATGTGTTTTATTTGCCCATTTCGGTACAAAAGTACTATTATTTTTTCGACGCACTCCAGCACGCAATATTCACAAAATATAATGCTAATTTGACTTTTGTGTGGTCAAATATCACAATTTGAAATACAATAATATAAGCATATATAATTTACTGATATTGTTCAGGAAACGAAGGAGGAAAAACATGGATTACCAGAAATTACTCCAGTCTGACATTTCAAATGAGGCGATACAGGCTTGGAGAGCGAACGGGAAGAAGGCTCTGGGCGTAATATGCTGCCACATACCCGAGGAAATTTTCCGCGCGGCGGAGATATTACCGGTACGAATGAGAGCAACAGGCTGCGTGGACAGCAGCGAGGCAGAAATGTGGATGTCCAGCTTCAGCTGCAGCTTTGCAAAGAGTGTTCTGCAATTCTGGCTTGACGGCACCTATCAGCTTGACGGCATGGTGGTCTCCGACGGCTGCATCATGGCCGCCAGAATTTATGACAACGCCACCTACATCAACCAAAAGGAAAACCGCGGTCAGTTCATAAAGCAAATCGGTGTGCCTCGAAAGAACGCCCCTCGAAGCGTTCCCTTCTTCGTGGCGGAGCTTCAAGACCTTATCGCAAGCCTTGAGGAGCTTACCGGCAACAAAATAACCGACGAGAAGCTCAAGGAAGCGGCGGCGGTGTACAACGAAGCGAGAGATCTTGTCCGTCAGGTCTATGACCTTCGCAAGGAAAAACACCCCGTTATATCAGGCGTGGAAGCCCAGCAAATCACTCTTGCAAAGACCAATATGCCCATCGAGGAATACATTGAGCTGTTGAAGGCGTTTTTGGCGGACGCCAAGAACCGCGCGCCCATAACCGACTACAGGGCAAGGCTTATGATGATAGGCTCTGCGCTGGACAACCCCGAATACATAAAAGTAATTGAAGACAAGGGCGGCCTTTTCGTAACAGACGCTCTGTGCTTCGGCCAAATGCAGTTTCGCGACCAGCTCAAGATAGATGACAATGATGTTTTGGGTTCAATAGCCAAGTATTATCTTGACCGGCTGGTGTGCCCGAGGATGATGGACAAGCACGCTGAAATGCACGATTTCATCATCAACTCCGTTAAAGAATTCAACGTAGACGGCGTAATATACGAAAGAATGCAAAATTGCGAGTGCTGGGGAGGCGAGAACGTGCTGCTTGAAAAGCGGCTGAGGGAAGAGGGAATACCCGAGCTTACAGTCGAGCGCGAGCAGCAAATGGCCAATGCCGGCCAGCTCGCGATCCGCGCCGAAGCATTCATCGAAATGATAGAGAAGGAGGACTAAGAAATGGCTGAAAAAAGCACGAGCGAACAGCGAGTACTAAACGGAGAGATGTCCATTATCGATTTTTACAGTGAAAAAGTCGCTGGCTCCATTGAGCGCATGAAGGAGAAAAACCCCGACCTTCTCTGGACGCTGGACATCCAACAGTTTACATGGGACAGCGTCAGGGACGCCCATAAAAACGGCAAGAAAATTGTGGCTTACGGCGGTTCAATGCCCGTTGACATTTTCGCAGCCTTCGACTGCGTTCCCTTTTATCTGGACATTATTCCCTTCCGAACCTGCACAAATTCTGACATTACCGCTAAATTTATAGACGAAGCCGAAAAATACGTTGGCGCTTCCATGTGCGGTCTTGACAAGACAGAGCTGGGCGCTTACATGACCGGCTCTTATGGCTTTGAACCGGATATGTTCGTTTATAGCTCCGTCCCCTGCGACTCCTCCCGCGTTGCCTATCCCGCAATGGAAAAGATGATGAAAGTACCCACCTTCAGCTTTGATTTGCCATTCCGCAGGGATGCTCGGGGCGTTGAATATCTTGCCGGGCAGGTAGCGGATTTGGTCGCCTTTATGGAAGAACACACTGGCACAAAGTGCGACTGGGACAAAATGAAATACTACATGGAAATTTCCAACAAAATATTTGACCTTCAGGCAAAGTGCGCCGACCTGCGCAAGAAAAAGCCCTGCCCGCTACCGGGACGCTTCCTCGTTATGAACGGCACAACCAACGCCTTCCCTTGCTTTCCCGAAATGCTCAACGTGTATGAGCACGAGCACGAGGCGGCGGTGATGATGACTGAGCTTGGCATGGGCGCCTGCGAGAACGAAAAATATCGCGTGGCCATGCTGCAAAACATGATTTGGGGCAACGCAAAAATCATGGACTGGATGGAAAAAACCTATAACGCGGTGGCAGTCATGGACGCCTTCGGCTTCCAGGGCGACGTTTTGTACGAGCACATGGATGACAGGGAGGACTGCTACAAAATCATGGCCATGAGAATGCAAAACAACCCCATGATCCACGGCGCCTCCGGCCCCTCCGAGCACCATCTCAAAATGGTGGACGAAATCTTCCGGGAGTACGACCCCAACGTGTCTATGTTCCTTGGCCATGTGGGCTGCAAGCACACCTGGGCGTCCTCAAAAATGCTCACCGACATGATACAGGAAAAATACGGACTGCCCACCCTCTTCGTGGATTTGGACGCCATAGACGGGCGCTACAAGTCCGGCGATGAAATTATGCAGCAAATCGCCGAATACTTTGAAACCGTAGTCATGAAATAAATCATTCACCCATCAATATCGCAGCGCGGCGAAAGCGGAAAACTATCCGTTCTCGCCGCACTTTTTTAGAACGATAACAGCGTCATATTATGTCATAAGGGCGAAAACTTGCACAAAACGTAGTGTTCGCTATCTTAATATATTTAAATGTCGCAAAAGCACCAATACGAACTGCGGTAATGATTGCCGCATGCTTCATTCTTGCGGTTGCATGATGATGTGCAGGGGCTTTTTGGAATTTCCGCCTTTTTTGCTCGCCCAAAAAGCTTTGTCTCTTTTCTTTCGCTTATGTTAAAGCTTCCTACCTTTTCTACCCATATGATACGTCGGAAACCACTGTCACTTTTCCACAGCAGTCCAATATTTCAAATTTAGCCTTGACACAACATAGCAGGTCTTTCGTTTGGACAGCACTCAGCGAGTTAACATTGTATACCTCGGCAGAACTTTCAGTTGGGGGTTTCAAAGAAAAACTTCAATTTAAGAGCCATTTGAATATTGAAAAAGTCCTCGACGACATCTACGTTGCAGCCGAGAATTTTCCCGATGGAATCCAGCCTCGCCCGAAGTGTGTTTTTATGAATGAACAGCTGCTTTTCCGTTTCTGTTTTGGAACAGTTGTTGTTTATATAGCATTCAAGGGTTTTTAGCAGCTGAGTATTGTACTGCCTGTCGTGTTCTATCAATGGAGTTACATATCTGGTATAGCTACTCTTCAGAAAGCTTTCGTCCACCATACCTTTATTGTCCATAAAGTACTTTAGTACGCCAAGATCATGGTAATAGAAGAACGGTTTTGTGCTTTTTGTTGAGCGAAGATAGTTTGCGGCGTGCTCAGATTGCGTGAAGGCAGTTTTTATTTCAGTCAGTGGAACGGGATCGCTTATGCCCATGTATAACACGATCATGCCGGTGGCCTCCAGAAACATACTTCGTATTTCGTAAAGCAGCGCATCCAAGTTGGTGGCGGGGTATGGAATAAGAAGTGTTTGAGAGTCAGATTTTTCAAAGATAAGGATATGGTTGCTCCGTTCAAGCTTCTCTTCAAGCATAGCGTGGAACTGACCTATTCTGTTATTTCGTTGGACAAATGAAGTAATGGTATTCAATTCATCGTGTATTAGCTGTACCGCATAATAGCTTCGGTGCAGCTTTTTTTCCATCGGTGCCAGAAGCGTTTCGGCCTGATGCTGAGTAAGGCACGATTCTGATAGAAGTTGATCCATAAGAAGCCCGTTGAATCGGCGAGTAGCATTACTTATTTCGTTAAGCTTGGTGGAATGCAATGCAACAAAAAGCCCCATCTGCTGAATTTTGACAATGTCAATCTGTTGAAGCTGAACCAAGCTCTCTTTCACGGCAATCGCAACATAACCGTATTTGATATGGTTAATAGTTACCGGGTACATTAATAGCTTTAGTGATATAGACCGAAGCAACATACTCGAGTAGGTATAGAAATATACCTCGCTCTCGTCAAAAGCCTTGGTGCTAAGTCCCGCATAGTGTATGTTACCGGAGGTGATGCTACGGGTATATAATTTCCAGTCAAAGTCACCCGAAAAACCGATAATGTGGAGGTCGTTGTCGAACACCGCAAAGCTCATACCCGTAGAATTGTACATCCGGGAGCACATTTCGGAAAGCGATACTCCATCGATAGTGGCGCGCATCATTACATCATGAAATTTCAGTGATTCCTCTATAATTAAGTACGGTTTTCGTACCATATAGCTCGTTATTGGATTCATGATCTGCCCCCAATTGCAGTCGGCAGGAGCAAGTATAATTGGAAACCCCTTCTGTTCACAATACTCGAACAGCTCTGTAGGGATGGAACTTATGAACTTTTTCTTGGTGACAACTCCTGCTATTTCCTTTTGCATCAGGGTATCCACAAGCTCCCGCGAAAAGCATTGCTCGAACAATACGCCAGCAATAACAAGCTCTCTACCTGTCAGCCAATCTGCTATATCAGGAATGTCCATGATGGTAACGCCCTCAATTTCGCGATCAAGTCCCATACTTCCCGCTAGCAATTCAGCCTCTGTAAGCCTACCTAAATTCATCGCCTCTCGTACTGTAATCATATGGCACCTCTGCGTTACTTGTTGATAAAAGTATACATCAATCTTTTGACATTATCAACACCGTTAATAGACAAAAGTACAACTTGATTTTGGCGTTTTCGTACTTTTGTCCAGTTGCGGACGAATTAACATTATCCGTATAATTTAAATGCAGACAAGAGACAAGCTGTTATATTGTCGCAGAAAAATCGATAATAAAAATTTGGAGGACTATAACAATGAGAAACAGATTCAGAGGCAAGGATTTTCTTGCATTCAAGGACATGGATCGCGAAGAGATTGAATTTATAACAGATCTTTCTCTCGATCTCAAGCGCAAGTGGGTTGCCCGTGAGCCCCACGAATATCTAAAGGGTCAGGTATGGGCAGCTCTATTTGAGAAGAACTCCACTCGTACCCGCAATGCTTTCCAGCGTGCCGCAGCAGATTTAGGAATCACTTCTATTTATCTGCGTCCCGACGAGCTTCAGAGCGGCCGCGGTGAGCCTCTGAAGGATACCGCAAGAATGTTCGATCGCTACTACGACGGCCTGTTCATCCGTACCTTTGGACACGAGATCGTTGAAGAATACGCCCAGTGGATGGATCATCCTGTTATTAACGGTCTTACTACAATTGAGCATCCTACTCAGGGTGTTGCAGATCTTATGACCATCAAGGAAAAAAAGGGCCACTATAAGGGATTGAAGCTTTGCTACGCAGGCAACCTTTACAATGTCTGCTATACCACCATGATTTTCTGCGCCACTCTTGGCATTGATATGTTCATTGTCCGCCCTGATGGCATGAAGCCCGACCAGGCCATCTACGAAGAGACCATGCGCCGCGCAGCTGTTACAGGAGCAAAGATCGTATTTACCAGCAACTTTGACGAAGCTCTTGAGGGTGCCGACATAGTTTATGGTATGTCCCACTATTCCATGGGCCAGGCTCCCGAGGAAATCGAGAGGCTCAAGAAGGCGTTCCACCCCTATCAGGTCACTATGGAAGCTCTGCAGAAGGCTAAGTCCGACGCAATATTCATGCACTGCCTGCCCGCATACCGCGGAATTGACGTAACCGACGAGGTTATGGAATGTGAGCAGTCAGTTGTATGGGATCAGGGCGAAAACCGTATGCACTCCATAAAGGGTATACTTGCGGCCACCGCTCTATAACAAAAAGTGCAAATCACCCCTGCCAGAAAAGGCAGGGGTGACAGGAGAAAAGAGAGGAAATGATTTATGTTTGTCAAGAAGAAAACTGCTGCTGAGGGGCCGACTTTAGAGAAAAAACAGTTCAAATCTCCCAATGCGTACGTAATAATATTCTTCATTATGGCGGCGGTAGCCATTCTAACCTGGTTTGTTCCCGGAGGAAAGTATGAACTGAACGAGGCGGGACGTGCAATTGCAGGTACATATTCCAGAGCAGACGCAAAGCCTCAGGGCTAATGGGAGCTCATTATGGCTCCTATTATAGGAATGGTCGGAAACAAGTCCGTTTCCGGAGCTATCGCAATTTCCCTTAACATCTTGATTTTCGGTGCTTTCCTCGAAATGATGGAAGAAGTCGGATGCATCAAGCTGTTCCTCAAGCGCATTGCTATCAAAAACCAAAAAAACTACCACGCTCTTATAGCAATCCTCGTTGTTGTTATGGGTGTTTTCGGAACTGTACAGGGCGCATACGAGGAAGGCTTCGTTTACCTGATGATGTTCCTGCCCATCGTTCTCGCACTCGGCCTTGATACCATTGTTGCCGTTATGATTGTTGTCCTCGGCACACAGGGCGGATGCCTTGCATCTATCGTAAACCCGTTCTCCACCGGTATAGCTTCCGGTATAGCAGGAATCAGCCCGGGGGACGGTATGCTTATGCGAATTGTCATTTTCGTCGTATTTATGGGCGTAATCTCCTTCTACATTTGCCGCTATGCTGACAAGATCAAAAAAGACCCCAGCAAATCTCCCCAGTTCTTCCGCAAATCCGAAGACCTTGTAGAGTTTCCTGTTGCAACGGATGAAGATGTCACCATGACAAAGAAGCAGAAGACTGTTCTCGGAATCTTCATTGCAACATTTGTCATCATGATCATTTCACTCGTTCCCTGGACTTCGCTCAACCCCAACTGGACCTTCTTCGTTGATTTTACTGCGTGGCTAACCGGTATCCCTGTTCTAGGCATGATTATCGGCAAAACCTTAGTTCCCTTGGGCGACTGGTACTTCAATGAAATCAACGGTCTGCTCATCGTTGCAACCTTTGCTTCCGGCTTCGTTATGAAGTACAAGGTTGAAAAGACCATCTCCATCTTCATCAGAGGTGCTTCCGCTCTGGTTTCTACCGCATTCATAGTTCCTCTCGCAAGAGGAATTCAGGTCATCATGGACGGTGGTATGATTACTCCCACCATCCTGAACTTCGGGGAAAACACCCTCAGTGCTCTGCCCCCCGTTGTATTCGTTGTAGTATGCCTCGTATTCTACTTAGTAATGGCTTCCTTCATCCCCAGCTCCACAGGTCTTGCCGCAGCAACCATGTCTATTATGGCTCCACTGGCAGTATTCGCAGGGGTTCAGGAGTCCTCCATGGTCAACATCTACAATATGGCGCTGGGTATGGCAAAGATGATTATGCCCACCTCAATCATTGTAATGACCTGCACTCAGGCTGCTCATATCGGATACGGTCAGTGGATCAAGACTAACTGGAAATTCATGGCGGTATTATTCCTTCTCAGTTCTGCCTTCCTTGTTGTGGGAATTCTGCTTTAATCAACACAAATTGACTTTATTGAACCATTCTATATAATAAATACCTGGAGGAAAACATCATGTCAGAAATATTTGTCCCTAACGCAACAAATAAACTCGAGAAGGTTCTCGTTTGCTCTCCCAAGTACTATGTATTCAACGCTATTAATGAAATCACCAAGAGTTGGATGGAAAAGGGTGAGACGGAACAGAACGACCTTATGGTTAAAGAGTGGGGCTACCTCATGGACGCATACCGCGAAAACGGAGTAGAGGTTGTGGAAATGGATCCCGACCCCTCCATGCAGATCCAGACCTTCGCACGTGACTTCGGCGGCTGCGTCAAGGAAGGCGCCATTATCGGCCATTTCCGTCACCCCGCACGCCAGTGCGAGACCGCTGCTTACGAAGCAAAACTTAAGGAGCTTGGCGTTCCCGTTATATGCCGATGCAACGCTGGCTGCTTTGAGGGTGGAGACATCTGGATGATTGATGAACACACTATCGCCTTCGGTCTTGTTGACCGCACCGATGAGGCTGGCATAGCCAACATGCGCGAGCAGCTTTGGAAGTATGGATATACGGTAGTCGGCGTACCCTGCCCGCCCGCAAACCTGCACCTCGATATGGCGTTCAACATTGTTGCTGAAAAGGTCTGCATCGCTGCTGTAGACGAGCTACCCTACCAGTTCCTTGAAATGCTTAAGCGCCGCCACTTTGAAATTATTCCAGTTGATAGCGAGCTTGTGTTCAAGCATGGCTGTAATGTACAAGCACTGGGTGATGGCAAGGTTCTCGCAATTAAAAACAACAAGATCGTAAACGATAAGATGAGAACTCTGGGCCTCGACGTTATAGACGTGGATCTCTGTCAGGTCCTTAAGGCAGGCGGCGGTCCTCACTGCATGACTTTCCCCATAAAGAGAAAGGCGTAATCCGGGATCACACGCAGTATATGATGCCCACCCACCGCATGGTGGGCATCATATTCATTTTATGGACTACAGACGCAAGGAGACAAGTTTAATGAAAATATTAATCAGTGACTATAAAGACTCTATGATGCCCACTCACGATTTTGAGAGCCAAGTGCTTAAGGCAGGACTCCCAGCGGCCGAAATAGAGGTCTATGAATATACCGACAAAAAAAGAACTGAATTTATCGAAAAGATGAAGGATGTTACAGCACTTCTCACGGCGTTTGCCCGAGTTGACAGAGAGGTTCTGGAAAACGCGCCTGAACTAAAGGTTGTATCTATCAACGCAACAGGATATGACTGCGTTGATCTTGCGGAAGCAACCAAGCACAGCGTGGGCGTTTGCCCTGTAGGTGAATACTGCACTCTGGATGTTGCGGAGCATACCATGGCGCTGATGCTGGCACTTAACAAAAATCTCAAATGCTATACCTATGACCTTGAAAACAATCACAGATGGAAATATGATACGCCTAAGTCCCCCAAGCGTATTGGCGATCAAACGCTGGGTATATTTGGTTTTGGGAAAATAGGTAAGTGCGTCGCTAAGCTGGCTCAGGGACTAGGAATGACCGTTATTGCACACGATCCATATGCAAAGCCTGAGCTTGCAGCTGAATTAGGCGTGGAGTTAGTGGAAAAGGATACCATATTTGAACGAGCCGACGTCATCACAAACCACATGAACCTCGGAAAGGCTAACAATGAATATTTTACAGCCGTAGAATTTGCGAAAATGGAAAAAACTCCTATTTTTCTCAATCTCGGCAGAGGTCTTAGCATTAACGAAAACGATCTGGCCGATGCGCTCGACAAGGGACTAGTTCGTGCTGCAGGACTTGACGTTCTCAAGGACGAAACTCCTCAGCTAGCAGGGCACATTCTTGCTGGCAGGGAAAATGTGATTATCACTCCCCATGCAGCATTTTTCTCCAAGCAGTCATTTGACGATATGCAGCGTATTTCCTGCGAAAACATCGTAAACTACCTGACTGGACATAAGGATAAGGTGTTTAAGATGGTAAACGAGATTTGATTATACTAATCTAAATATCGGGAGGGTCAGGAACAAATGGAAAACACGGTCATAAATAAACGGGATCTATGGAAGTTCATACTGTACTCAGCGCTGGGCATTCTCGCCTTTCTTGTGCCGCTTAATTTCGAAAGCGGCGTAAACACTCTGCTCGGCGTTGGTTCTGACTGGGTGAAGCGTCTTCTTTCCGATTTCTTTACCGAAATTGTTCTCGTACTTGTAGTAGTTTCCACGGTAGGCTCTCTGGTTGATACCATATTTAAGGGAGCTAATAAGAAGCTTCCCAATTGGTTTCACAACCAGTTTAATACAAACACTGTTTATCTCATAACAAAGATAGTTGCTCTGATTATAAGTTTTTCAGCGTACTTTAATCTTGGACCGGGGTTTGTTGTCGAGCCCAATACCGGGGGAGCGATGTTGAACCTTGCTCAGACTCTTGTTGCGATTGCATTTGTGCTGAGTTATGTTTTGCCGTTTCTTACTGATAGTGGTCTTATGGAGTTTGGAGGGGTCGTTACACACCCCTTTGTTCGTCCGATGTTTAAGGTTCCCTCGGACGCATCTGTCGATCTTCTTGCGTCGTGGATGGGAGCTTCAAGCGCTGCCGTCATTCTTTCGGCTGAAAAATACCACCGAGGTTATTACAACAAGCGTGAAACTGCATGTGTTATGTGCAATTTTTCCCTTGTTTCCATACCATTTTGCATGGTAATTGCGTGCACCGCCGACATTGCGGCATATTTTCCCGTGATGTATCTGCTTCTATGCGTTCTGGGGATACTTTTGGCTGTTATTATGCCGAGAATCTATCCTCTTAACAAGCTGAGCAACGAGTATTATGAGGACAAGAAATTCGAAGCTTTCAGTATGAAAGCGCCGAAGGGAATCGGAATGTTGAAATTTGCCTTCGTTAAAGGCTGCGAGACTGCACACAATTTTGGATTCAAAAATGTACTGCGCTCTGGGACAAGCGTCCTGTGTACGGTGCTCCTAACTCTCGTTCCAATCGTAATCGCCTGGGGCACTATTGGCATGGTGCTGGTGACGTATACACCGGTATTCAACTGGATAGCCATTCCATTCGAATGGATTTTTTCTCTGTTCAATGTGGCGGATGCTGCAATAGCCGCTCCTGCAGCATTGGTGGGCTTTGTGGATATGTTTATTCCCAGCCTGCTTATTACCAATGTCTCATCAATAGAAACCAGATTTATTATTGCGACGCTGTCACTCATACAGATCATCTACATCACCGAGGTTGGTGCCGTGATTATCCAGACCAAAATCGGAGTTGATTTTAAACGACTGTTTCTTATTTTCCTTGAAAGAACCATCATTTCGCTACCAATTATAATATTAGTAGCAAAGCTTATATTCTAATAACTAACATATTCCGTTGGAGGTAACAATGAACGATAAAACACGAATAGTAATCGCCCTTGGTGGCAACGCCCTGCAGAGCAAGGGCAGCGAACCCACTGCAGAGGCACAACTTGAGGTAGTTAAAAAGACCTGCGCGCATATTGCGCAAATTAGCTGTAGCGGCTACGAAATGGCACTTGTTCACGGAAACGGACCTCAGGTGGGACGGATTGTCCTCGCCTGCGAAACCGCAAAGGACGTCGTTCCTCCCATGCCTTTCGATGTGTGCGGAGCCATGAGTCAGGGCTATATCGGATACCATCTCCAGCAGGCTCTTAAATATGAGCTAAATAAACATAACCGTAACGTTCCCGTAGTCAGCATTGCTACACAGATGATAGTTGACAGGGATGACAAGGCTTTTCAGAATCCAACTAAGCCTATCGGGGCCTTTTACACCGAGGAAGAGGCAAAAATGCTGGAGGCTGAAAAGGGTTACAACATGAAAGAAGATGCTGGGCGCGGCTGGCGCAGAGTTGTTGCCTCTCCAATCCCCCAGAAAATCGTCGAGATTGAAGCCGTAAAAAAACTTTGGGATGACACCATCGTTGTCACCTGCGGAGGTGGTGGCATTCCCGTCGTTGAAAACTCCGATGGCAGCCTTGAGGGCATTGCAGCAGTTATCGACAAGGACTATGCGGCTGAGTTGCTGGCTGAGCAGGTCAACGCAGACATTTTGTTAATACTCACAGAAGTCGAGAAAGTTGCTATAAATTTCAATAAGCCTAATCAGGAGAACCTAAGCAGCATGACTCTGGTAAGCGCAGCCAAATTTGTTGAAGAGGGGCAGTTCGCCCCGGGCAGTATGCTACCCAAGGTTCAGGCGGCAATGAAGTTTGTCCGCTCAAACCCAGACAAAAAAGCAATCATCACCAGTCTTGACAAAGCAATTGAAGCCCTTGCGGGTAAAACGGGTACTGTGATTACCTTTGCATAATTTTGACCACTCCTTTTCTCTCCCTTATTTTTCATATTTTTTCCTTCAGGGGCGCAGTCATTGACTGCGCCCCGTCCTTTTTTTAAGTGCCCACCAAAGCAGCCTTCTCGATTGCAAAACAGAGAATGTACTGCTGAAACCGCGAGGCCAAACCAACAGTGATGTTTACCGCGATATCAATGCCTTAATCATACTCATTGATAAGCCCTCCATTCTTAAATGCATCGCGAAACTCGGTGATTTCTTCAGCGCATGTCATAGCGACTTCCGAGACTTCTTCGAGCGTTACGTCTGCGGCCTCGACGATCTCCTCAGGGGTCTTGCCGTATGCGAGGGCCTTGATCACTTCGTTTTTCTGCTGTTCATTCATCATGTGAATGTACCTCCAAAAGTCTTGTGATGGGGAGAACTACCTGGTTGACGTATTCTCCAAGGGGATGCCAAGATCTTTGACATTTATACAGCTGTGGGCGTGCATCCTATCAAGGTCAACTTCTATTCTTTATAGCTATAGCTGTTTCAACGCTAAAGCTCTGTACGAAATGTCAAAGAGAACCTGCTGTATGTATACTGGTTTTTTCCTTGCGTATGAGAACTATTTGCGCGGTGCTGATAACCAGTTAGTTTCCATTCAATTTTTGAAAGCTAAGGTGCTCAATTTCTCCATCCACGGGACTGCGGCTAATTTCTCTCAATAGAGCATCAATTTTTTCACCATCAACGTCCAATAGCAATCTGTCAATGTTAGTTTTTGATTTTTTCAACCTTTTAATTTCGCTTTGTGTAATCTGAAGAAGCATAGATTTGTCCATTTCACCGCCATATAAACATCCTGGAATTAGTCCCTTTTGCCTTAAACGTTTCGCTTTTAAGCCTATACTTCTTGATTCCGCTTGCAGTGTAAACATAATTTTCCTCCTAAAAAAACGTAAATTATTTTGGTTTATCTTTTCAAAATTTCACTTTGCTAATACCAGCTACTCCATACCCGCAACCTGTTACTGCTTGTCTCATGCCTTGTCGAGTATTTGCTTTTTATCAAGTTTGTTTAGTTCGCAAAAATAATCAAAAAACTCCTCGCTTAGTAGCTGTTGATCTGTACCACTTTTGGCCAATGAAATATCGTGAAGGATACGTGCCATTGTCATGTTTGAGAAGTATTTGAATTCCACAGAACCCCATTTAGCATTTGGGCTTCCGGGTTCATGAGCGAAATATTTCCAAAACCACAACTTTTCTTTCTCATCCTCATCAAGTATGATTCTATATTTATCATGCGCAGGAATTATACCGTTGGTGCATTCTGAACCCACAAAAGCTTCTCTCACCATAAAAACGCCCCATATGTATCTTCTTTCCTCCGGATCACTTTTCTCGCGGTACGTAAGTAGACATGCCGAATTTGGATACATTCTTGAAGGTATCCGAGGTTTTCCACGGTTATATCCGGATCGATAATTACCGACAGAAACATTCCAGTCTGCTGACACCTTTTGTTTATCATTGTAAAATAAACCAAACGCAGCTTGAGAATTTGCATTCAGAGGCAGGCTTCTAAGTAAACTCTTTTTTTCAAATTCTCGTATTTCTTCTTTTCTTTGTGATTTTAAAGCTTCGTCTTTCTCTGCGAGAATTCCGTCAACATATTGTCTGCTTTGCGTTTCAGTCAGAAAGAGATGTTCTCTGAATGCATCCGGGAAGACGAATTTTCTTACTGTTGAGTCAAAAATCACAGTAATTATATCGTCCCTGAGCTCACATATTTCTCCTTTCCCAAAAGTCTTGTGTCGAACAGTTTTCTTAACAATGTCCATATCAAACTCCTTAATTGTGAAAAAAGAAGGGCTTTCCATATCAGTGCCACACGGCAACAATACAAAAGCCCTTCTTAATAATTATCAGACGGTTCTTTTTTCTTAATTCAATTACGCATACACGGATAAATAGAAACGCAAACCGCAATGCATGTGGTGGATGCATCCTGCAAACTAACTTTTAACCACAATTCAAAGATGATAGTCACTTGCCGCTTCCGGCTGATACAAAATCTTTTTGATGTGTATTTTTGAAGTACCGGACGGGACTTCCCATTCAATGGTGTTTCCTTCTTTGTACCCAAGAATAGCAGTGCCTATGGGTGAGAAAATTGATAACTTCATTGCACTAAGGTCAGCATCTTCTGGATACACCAATGAAACCTCCATATCTTCATCATCAAGCTGAAGCAGGGCCTTTGAGTTCATGGTGATAACGTCTCGGGGAACTTGTTGAGGATTAACTATTATTGCTTTATAAAGCTCGTCCTCAAGTTTTTTAACAGATTTCTCTGGCGCTTGATTACCCTCAGACATTTTATCTAAAATATTTTTAATTCTTTCTCTATCAATATTTGTGATATAAATATCGGTAGACATGACAAATGCTCCTTTCTAATAGATGTGAATAATACTCTATTGCTATAGAATGATTTTAATATTGAACGTTTAGTTCTCCAATTAATAAGTATCATTGCATTTTCACTTTACGTTTCAAAAAATAAAAAAAGGCTCTTTCATTTTTCACTACATCCCGTAGCAAGAAATAAAAGCCCTTCATAGTTCAAAATATGGCGGTTCTTTTAATATATATTAAATTACTATGTTTAAGTATATCCTATTAGTCCGTTTTAGTCAAGCTATGAAAAAAACCTCCCTTTTACCATAAGTGTTGATGGGATTCAGCTTCAGCGATCTCACCAAGTCTTGCTGAAAATAGTCGGGTATGTTATGCTCTAATTGGTTCGAGAAGAATGAGTTTGAATAGAGGCGATCTTTATGCAATATGGACCAGACCCAAATGCAATCTACCCGAACGAAAATATAAAAAGCGTGTGTTTCATCAAAAATGTAATCACTCGCCCAAACATCCTTGTGGGAGCGTATACTTATTATGATGATATCAATGGTGCAGAACGCTTTGAAGAACATGTTACGCACCATTACGAATTTCTAGGCGATAAACTGATTATTGGAAAGTTTTGTGCCTTTGCAAAAGGCATTGAGTTCGTAATGAACGGCGCAAATCATCGGATGTGCAGTGTCACAACCTATCCCTTTAACATTATGGGCTACGGCTGGGAAAAATGCACTCCATCCTTGGAAGAACTTCCTCTCAAAGGAGATACGGTTGTGGGAAATGATGTTTGGATTGGCCAAAATGTCACCATTATGCCGGGTGTCCATATCGGAGACGGAGCTATCATTGCCGCCAATTCGATTGTTGCTAGCGATATACCGGCATATCATATTGCCGGAGGAAATCCTTGTCGTGTAATCAAGAAGCGATTTGATAATGAGTTGATTTCGTATCTTTTGAATTTAAAGTGGTGGGATTGGAACGCAGAAAAAGTATTCAAGAATCTTGAGGTTCTGTGTAGCGGAGATTTATCTAGAATAAAACACATCTGATAATATGCAATTGATGAAACTCATTACACAAAGGTTGCAGGTTCAAAATCCTGCCTCCGCAACCAAAAGAAAACCTTGAAAACGCTATGTTTTCGAGGTTTTCTTATTTTTGTTATAGCGCACTTCAAGAAAAAAGTGCAAATTCATTTTCCCATCGCAGTCCACTTGTTCGACGCTTCATTTTTGTGAGAAATATTGCAATCGGGATAATTGTTTTCAAAATAATAGAACGGCTCATCGATGAAATTTTCCAGTCGATGAGCCGTTCGTTTTCGGAGCAAGTTACCGCCATTCAATTACACCTTGGAGTATGAAATGTGGTTTCTCGTGAGCTCCAATGAAAGATACTATTCATATTCGACTACGTCGATCAACATTGCTGTCAAGGTGAGTGTACAGTTCGTAGCGCGTAGTGGCAACAAGTACCTTCACGCTGATTTTGCGGTTCATCTTGTCCCGTAGCAGCGTAAGCAGCGGCGCGTCCTCCTTACTTGCTGTAGTAGGCATTCAGATACATCTGCTTTATTTCGCTCATTAGCGGATAACGCGGGTTTGCTCCGGTGCACTGGTCGTCGAACGCCTGCTCGACCATTTCGTCAAGTCTACTCAGGAAGTCCGCTTCATTGGGAACGTAGTCGCGGATGGTTGCTTTGATGCCGATTCTCTTTTTCAGCTCGTCAATCATCTCTATAAGACCTTCAAGCTTTGCCTCGTCGGTATTGCCCTTGCCTCCGAGGTGGTCTGCAACCTCCGCGTAGCGTGCCAGCGTGTGCGGGTGATCGTACTGCGAGAAGGTACCCATCTTTGTGGGGGCTTCGTCGGCATTGAACCTCAACACCTCGTTTATCATCAGCGCGTTGGCGACACCGTGCGGCAGGTGGTGAAACGCGCCGAGCTTGTGCGCCATCGAGTGGCAGACGCCGAGGAATGCGTTTGCGAACGCCATGCCCGCCATAGTCGCGGCATTTGCCATCTTTTCGCGTGCAACCGGATCGTTGGGACCGTTGTCATAAGCGCGGGGAAGGTATTCAAAAACCATTTTCAGCGAGCGGAGCGCAAGACCGTCGGTGTAGTCCGTCGCCAAAACCGAAGCGTAGGCTTCCAGTGCGTGAGTAACGGCATCGATGCCGGACGCGCTGGTCAGTCCCTTAGGAGCATTCATCATCATGTCCGCGTCAACGATAGCCATATTGGGCATAAGCTCATAATCCGCAAGTGGGTATTTGACTCCGGTCGTTTCGTCTGTGATGACCGCAAACGGTGTTACCTCGGAGCCGGTGCCTGCGGAGGTCGGAACCGCGACGAAGTATGCCTTTTCACCCATTTTCGGGAAGGTATAAACTCTCTTGCGTATATCCATGAAGCGCATCGCCATGTCCAAGAAGTCGGCTTCGGGATGTTCATAGAGAACCCACATGATTTTCGCGGCGTCCATCGCCGAGCCGCCTCCTACGGCAATTATGACATCCGGTGCAAACTGTGTCATCAGCTTTGCGCCTTCATTTGCGCAGGCAAGCGTGGGGTCGGGAGCGACATTGGAGAATGTCATGTGCGCGATGCCCATTGCGTCCAGCTTGTCTTCAATCGATTTGGTATAGCCGTTTTCATAAAGGAAGCGATCCGTCACGATGAATGCCTTTTTCTTATGCATTATCGTGCCTAGCTCGTCCAGCGCCACTGGTAGGCAGCCCTTCTTTATATACACCTTTTCGGGCACTCTGAACCAAAGCATATTTTCTCTCCTCTCGGCAACGGTTTTGATATTTAGAAGATGCTTGACACCGATATTTTCGGAAACGCTGGTTCCGCCCCAGCTTCCGCAGCCAAGGGTCAGGGAGGGTGCAAGCTTGAAGTTGTAAAGGTCGCCGATGCCGCCGTGCGCAGCAGGTGTGTTTACAAGAATTCGGCAGGTTTTCATGCGGGCGGAGAACTCGTCAAGCTTTGCCTGCTCCGTATTGACGTTCAGATAAATAGAAGATGTGTGGCCATATCCGCCTTCAACGACCAGGGTTTCGGCTTTTGCAAAAGCGTCATGGATGTTTTTCGCGCGGTACATTGCGAGCACTGGAGAAAGCTTCTCGTGCGCGAATTCTTCGGTATGGTCAACGCATTCGACCTCGCCAATCAGTATCTTGGTACGCTCGGGAACATCAACACCAGCGAGGGCGGCGATTTTATGTGCGCTCTGACCCACGATTTTTGCGTTCAGCGCTCCGTTGATTAATATGGTTTTTCTGACCTTGTCCAGCTCCTCGGGGTTGAGGAAATAGCAGCCGCGATAAGCAAATTCTTCTTTCACCTGCTCATAAATCGTGTCAAGAACTATCACAGACTGCTCAGATGCGCAGATAACGCCGTTGTCAAAGGTTTTGGAGTGGATAATTGAGCTGACAGCCAGAAGGATATCCGCACTGTCGTCAATGATTGCCGGAGTGTTTCCGGGCCCGACGCCTATTGCGGGCCTGCCGCTCGAATATGCCGCCTTGACCATTGCGGGGCCGCCGGTTGCGAGGATGATGTCCGCATCCTTCATCAGGATATTCGTAAGCTCAAGGCTTGGAACGTCAATCCAGCGGATAATTCCTTCGGGCGCTCCAGCTTCGACAGCTGCCTCCAGAATGATTTTTGCCGCGGCGATGGTGCTTGCCTTTGCTCTCGGGTGCGGGCTGAGGATAATGCCGTTTCTGGTTTTCAGCGCAAGTAGCAGCTTGAATATTGCGGTAGAGGTCGGGTTGGTGGTCGGAATGACCGCCGCGATAACGCCAATAGGCTCTGCAATTTTCTTGACGCCGTACTGCTTGTCCTCCTCAATAATGCCGCAGGTCTTTGTATCTTTGTATGCGTTATAGATATACTCGGCGGCGTAGTTGTTTTTGATAACCTTATCCTCTACAATGCCCATACCCGTCTCTTCGACAGCCATTTTCGCAAGCGGAATCCTTGCTTTGTTAGCAGCAAGCGCAGCCGCCTTGAAAATGCTGTCCACCTGCTCCTGCGAAAACGTTGCGAACTCCAGCTGCGCCTTATGTACCTCGAACAGAGCCTCCTGCAATGACTCCACGCTTTCTACGATTTCAAGTTCTTCTCTTTTTTTCATACTTTCCACCTCTGGTTGTTGTGTTAAATGATTTACATAAATTGGAATTTCAAATGACTTATCTCCTACTATGCGAGGAATCAAACTCTCGTATTCGAGACGCGCCGCTTTTGTCATTTTTATCCCCTTTATTAATCGATATTACGTTATCGATACCACGTTATCGATATTGTAGTACTGATTGCAAACTTTGTCAATATAATAACAAACTTTTAGAGGAAAGCTGAAATATCCACCTTTTGCGTATGCCTCTACTGTGGAACAGGCATAAAAACAGCAGGAATATTTCAGATGTGAAAGTATGTATGCCATATACAAATGGTAAAAAGGGGCATTACCGCCAACGATAGAAAAGCTCTATACTCTGAGAAAACTTCTTGATACGCCAATAGAGGACATCCCGTTTAAATAAAGCCGGGATGCCCTCACATATTAATCTTTTAACGTCTAGTCAATGTGGCGGATGATTTTTTACTATCATAAGTGCTTTTGTTGTTTCAACCAACACTTGAATATGATAATTAATCATTTCAGTTGAAATCTTACCCTGCAATTTGCCTTTTGTTGTGATTACATAATTAGGGGTAAGTGCATTAAGAGCAATGGCACTTGCATTAAGCTTGCATATTTCGCAGGTACACATATTCATGGTCAGTATTATCTGTTTAACTGTTTGTAAAACAAGCGCCTCTGGTATATTTATTAATACTAGTTCCGACTTCTCATCCGTCGCAAAATTATCGTTATCCAATTCTATAACCCTCTCAAGTCTATTGCTTTAAAAGTTGTTATTTCAATCTTATTAGTAGCTTTAATTTTCATTATAATCATTATTTTTACATTTAATCCTACACATTATCCGATATTCTATTATACAACTACAGGAGCATAGGAATTCAATAATTAAATATGATTGGGTCATTGACGATGTTATCATGTTGTTCATGGCTCCCAATTAAGTGAAAGATGTAAAATTGAACGAAACAGAAATTTCGGCATGTCAGTCATTGCCGTAAAGAAAGATTTTGTCTCACAAATGCAGACTATTTTACAACGCTTTCCGCAAATGTGTTGTTTATTACATCACCATATGTTGCTTTTTGTTTCAGTTCTCCGGCAGCCGACATAACTGTCTGTAGTTTTTCAAAGGATTCTTCTTTTAATATCGGGGCGTCGCTCCATGCATCAATATCTTTATATCTTGTAACGACTTTTACTAAAGCATCTATATCGGTGTCAGGGAATGACGGAGCAATTGCGTGCGCAATTTCATTTGCTGTATGGTTTTTCACCCAGACCTGGCCTTTATATAAAGCTCTTGTAAAACGTTCAATCAAATCAGAATTTTTTTCTATGTAATCTTTTGTTGCAAAATATGCTGTATAAGGGATTTCTCCGCTTTCCTCACCAATAGATGCCACAATGTAACCTTTTCCGGATTCTTCTATACTGGTAGCAACCGGCTCAAATGCTGTAACAAAGTCGCCGGTTCCGTTTGTAAAAGCACTTGCCATTAAGTCAAATTGTATCGTGTCGTTAAAGAAAACATCTTTATTAAGTTCAAGACCTTGTTGCCTAATAACATATAGCAAGGTCATATAAGGAACTCCACCTTTTCTACCTGGAAGGATCATTTTACCCTTTAAGTCTTCCCAATTGAAATCATCATATTTTTCTCTGCTGATTAAGAAAGAGCCGTCACGTTTCGTAACTTGTGCAAATACTTGACAGTAATTTTCTTTTCCTTCGTTATAAACATAAATAGAGGCTTCTGGGCCGGCAAAGCCGATATCTACGCCACCTGATAGAACGGCCGTCATTACCTTATCGGCCCCACCGCCATTAAGTAGTTCAATTTTAAGTCCTTCTTCTTCAAAAAAGCCTTGATTGATAGCTACGTATTGCGGCGCATAAAAAACAGAGTGTGTTACCTCGCTAACTTTTAAGGTCGTGATTTCTGCTTTCTTTTGACAACCGGTAAATAGGGTCGCCAATAGTGCAGCACCCAACAACATTGATGCTAGGCTCATGAATTTTTTCATGAAAGATCTCCTCTCCTATTAATTGTGGCTGACATATTTTGTGATACATTTTTCCAACAACAGAATTGCAATGTACAGAAGTGAAGCTACTACTGCAAGAATAAAAACGCTTGTCATAACAAGGTCCATTCTAAACACCTGACCGCCATAAACAATCAGATAGCCCAGACCGGCTTTAGATACTAAAAATTCACCGGCAATAACACCAACCAAAGATAGACCAATGTTAATTTTCATTGATGTGAAAAGCGTGCTGATATTACTGGGAATTACAATTTTAGTTAAGACCTGAAATTTATTGGCACCAAAGGATTGAAGCATTTTACATTTTTCTTTGTTAGTGTCTTTAAAGCCGTTGTACATTTGCAAGATAGTTACAATCAAAGAAATTGCCAAAGCCATAAAAATGATTGCTTCGGTTCCGGCTCCGACCAAAACGATTATTATTGGGCCCAAAGCGATTTTTGGTAAAGCATTTAATACAACGATATAGGGGTCGCAAATTTTTGCAAAGGTATCAAACCACCAAAGTAAAATAGCGAAAGCAATGCCAAGAATAATTCCTAAAGCGAAACCCACGATGGTTTCATAGCAGGTCGTATAAATATGTAGGAACAAATCTTCTTTTGCCATATTAACTAAGGTAGTTGCTATTCTGGAGGGCTGACTCATAATAAAGCTATCTATAATTTTAAATCTAGCTAGTAGCTCCCATATGGCAATAATAACAATCAACACGATTGCGCGACTGAAGTTGACTAATTTTTTTTCTCGTTTCAGGCTTGCTAAATATTGTTCTCGGTCTGATTTGATTCTATTTCTTTTCATTAATACCAAGTTCTTTCCATATCAAATTGAAATACTCGCTAAACTTTGGGTGATTCCTTCTTGATAGCGGCGAATCATCCTCAATTTCAAAACTTATATCAAATTCTTTTTTTACAGTACCTGGATTATTGGAAAGTACTATTACTCTGTCGGACATACTGATTGACTCGGGAATGTCGTGAGTAACCATAAGACAAGTTATGGATTGCTCCTTAATTTTTTTATAAACATAATCTACAATAGAAATCCTTGTTTGATAGTCAAGCGCAGAAAAAGCCTCATCCAATAATAGGATTTTGGGTTTTATAGCCAAAGTTCGAATTAATGCTGCTCTTTGACACATACCTCCGGATAATTGATTTGGATAGTTGTGCTTAAAATCATCTATTTCATAAAATTTTAAAAGCTCCTCCACATAATCCAAATTTTCTTTTTTTAGTATTTTTTTTACCTCTAGGCCTAAAGTCACATTGCTCCAAATGTCTCTCCACTCCAGTAGGTTATGATTTTGCAACATATATCCAATGTATCTGGAAACTCCTTGAATTTCTTCATCTTCAATATAGATTTTACCGTATGTAGGAGTTTCCAGCCCGGAGATTATTGATAAAAGAGTGGATTTTCCACAACCGCTGGGGCCAACAATGCTTACAAATTCCCCTCGCTTAACTTTGAAATTCACATTATTTAACGCGGGGACTTCTCCGTTAGGTGCCTGGTATATCTTCGAGATGTTTCCTACTTCCAATATATTTTTCAATCAAGAAACCTCCTTAACCTACCATTAATATATTAAAAAACCGCTTTTACTGTTCATCCAGAAAAGCAACCGATAAAGAGATAAAAATTGACCGGATAAGGTCCAAGGCAATAAAGCCTAACAACTTACCCGGTACTGCGCTGGAAAAGGCCGCTGCGGGTAATATAAGCGAGTTTTAAGCTCTTAAATCATGGAGTTAAGCTAATGTGCATAAATGTTTGTTGCCAGCAATGTCCAAGTATGGTACTGTATAAAAATCTTTGGAAACACTTTCGGGGAGAATATATGTTAATCAAAAGAATTGTTTCTCACACTTTTTATCTTTGTACTGCGATTTTGACACTGACTATTTTTGTCGCAGAATTCAGCTCGCAAGCTGAGATTTCAACCCTCGAAAAGCTTGGGCTGAGCGGCCTCGTCATTGTCTTGCTCATTGTGGCAGGAATACTTCGGAACTCCTGCTTAGTCAGCACGGCGCAAAGAAGCAAGACCGTCCATAATACATTGTGGGCGATTTTCCTGTTTTATCTGGTTTATCTCATTTGGATTCTGTATTTTGACGGCTTATATAACCGAACCAGCTTAGGGACCGACTTTCAAACCTTTTTTGTGCTGAACACTAATTTTGTACCCTTTGTTACAATCCACCGCTATCTTAGCAATATCGCAAACGATGCACAAACCGGCTCGGCAATTCTCAATCTGGTTGGCAATCTGGTTGCATTTATGCCAATGGGCTTTTTTTGTCCTCTGCTCTTTCGTCCCATGAAGAAGGCGTGGATATTTGTGCCATCGATTCTTCTGCTACTGATTGGGGCGGAGGGGCTTCAGCTCCTGATGAGAGTGGGTAGTTGTGATGTTGACGATGTGATATTGAACCTGCTTGGAGCACTTCTAATCTACGGACTTTTGAAGCTGCCAATAATGCGAAATTATATTAATCGGCTTAGTTAAAAAGGAAGCAAAGGGCATGCTGCTCATTGCTTCCTTTTTTGCAATATTTCCGAGTTATTACGGATAATAATTTTTCAAAAATATTTAAAAAAGCTCTTGACAATTGAGCGCCCATTCAACTATAATCAAATCATCAGTTGAGCGTTCATTCAACTAATGATTTGAGGAGGTGCTTTAATGAAGAAAGAGGATATGTTTTGCGATTGCGATGTTATCCATGCTGACTTGGTTGAATCGGTAAAAAAGAGGATGCCGGACGAAAATGAGCTCTATGATTTGTCTGATTTTTTTAAGGTTCTGGGCGACAGTACCCGTGCCAAGATAATTTGGGCGTTGGATGAAAGCGAGATGTGTGTTTGCGATCTTGCCGTCCTTCTAAATATGACAAAGTCAGCCATATCTCATCAGCTCAGCTCATTAAAGCAAGCTGATTTAGTGAAACACAGAAAGGAAGGAAAAGTAGTATTTTATTCCCTTGCGGATGACCACGTTAAAGCAATCTTTGAAAAAGGCTTGGAACATATTAGAGAAGAAAAAAGTGATAAGGAGAATCATATATGAAAAACACATTTAAACTCGAAGGCTTAGATTGCGCAAATTGCGCAGCAAAAATGGAAGACGCAATAAAGAAACTCGATGGAGTTTCAAATGCCACTGTAAATTTTATGACCACAAAATTGGTTGTTGAAGCCGAAGACGATAAGATGCCCTTGGTCTTGGAAGCTGTCGAAAAAATAATTAAAAAAATTGAGCCGGATGTTAAATTGAAAAAGGCATAAGGAGTTTGGGATAAATGAAAAAACGGCTATGGCGAATAATCATTGGCGGCTTGATATTTGTTGCTGCATTGATTGTTAAACCGAATATAGAATGGATACAGCCCGCCATGTTTGCTGTCGGATATTTAGTCGTTGGCGGAGATGTGGCATTTAGAGCTATTAAAAACATTGCCCAAGGAAAGGTTTTTGACGAGAATTTTCTAATGGGTATTGCTACTATCGGTGCATTTTGCATTGGAAAATTTCCTGAAGGCGTAGAGGTTATGCTGTTTTATCAAATCGGTGAACTGTTTCAGAGCTACGCTGTCGATAAATCAAGGAAATCCATTGCCAGCCTGATGGATATTCGTCCTGATTACGCAAACGTAAAAAAGGGCGAGGAGCTTATCAAAACCGACCCGGATGAGGTGCATATTGGCGATATTATTGTAATAAAAGCCGGAGAAAGAATTCCTCTCGACAGCAAGGTCATTGAAGGCAACTCCATGATTGACACTTCAGCGCTAACAGGTGAGTCCGTTCCTCGTGAGGTAAATGCTGGATGTGACCTTTTAAGCGGATGTATCAATATTAACGGTGTCATTAATGCAGAGGTCACAAAAGAATTCGGCGAGTCCACCGTGAGTAAAATTCTTGATTTGGTCGAGAATGCAAGCAGTAAAAAATCCAGTTCAGAGAAGTTTATTACAAAGTTTGCTAAATATTATACTCCTATAGTTGTAATCATCGCCGTTATTCTTGCGGTTGTTCCACCCCTTGTGTTGAGTGGAGCGACCTTCAGTGACTGGCTATTCAGGGCGTTAACATTCCTGGTGGTTTCCTGCCCCTGCGCACTTGTTATTTCAATACCTCTTAGTTTTTTTGGCGGGATCGGCGGTGCTTCACGAAGCGGGATTTTGGTCAAAGGCAGCAACTACCTTGAGGCTTTGGCACAAACGGAAATTGTTGTTTTTGATAAAACCGGAACTTTGACAAAGGGTGTGTTCAATGTTCAGGAAATACTAGCGGAGGGGATTTCTAAGGAAGAGCTGCTGGAGATTACGGCTTATGCTGAAAGCTACTCAAATCATCCGATTTCGCTGTCACTGAAAAGAGCATATGGTAAAGAAATCGATAATGAACGTATTTCAGATGTAGAAGAAATATCTGGATATGGCGTCAGTGCAATAGTTGACGGTAAAAAGACTTCCGTAGGTAATGCGAAGCTAATGGAGCAGTTGGGTGTTCCATACTACAAAGGCGAATTAATTGGTACGGTTGTTCATGCTGCAGTTGATAACCAGTACGCCGGATATATTGTCATTGCTGATGAAATCAAGGATGATTCCACACAGGCAATCAGAGATTTGAAGGCGGCCGGTATAAAGCAAATAGTCATGCTCACAGGCGACAGCAAAATTGTTGGTGAAAAAGTTGCCAAGAATTTGGGACTGGATAAAGTTTATGCCGAACTGTTGCCGGCAGACAAAGTTGAAAAGCTTGAGGAGCTGTTTTCCGAGAAGTCAGCTAGAGGGAAACTGGCCTTCGTCGGCGACGGCATCAACGACGCGCCTGTCCTGGCTCGTGCTGATATAGGCATTGCAATGGGCGGCTTGGGCTCTGACGCGGCAATTGAAGCTGCGGATATTGTAATTATGACAGATGAGCCGTCGAAAATAGCCACAGCAATGAATATTTCCAAAAAGACGCTGCGTATTGCACATCAAAATATTGTGTTTGCAATTGGTATAAAAGTTATCGTTCTTATACTGAGTGCCTTTGGCCTTGCCAGTATGCAGGCTGCAATATTTGCCGATGTTGGGGTTACAATCCTTGCGGTACTGAACGCATTCAGAGCGCTAAGTGTGAAAAATTGCTAAAACAGCAATGCTTAAAAAATTAGTATAAGGGTATTCAAAAAGCAAGCATTGAACCACTTGAAAGTGAGCTCAATGCTTGCTTTGGTATTCATATTCTCAGAACATATTATTGATATTAACTCAGTTGAGCGTAAACGTAAGAAGAACCGGGTTGTGGTCGCTATAATCAAAATTTGCATCTACGTTAACAGAAGATGCCGTAACATTATCCGACACGATGAAGCCATCTAAAACAACCGAATAATTGACGCCTTTTACGTACGGCATATCCGTGCTGCGGCAGGTCGGCACATCATTGAGGTTATCGGCCTTGACAACGCTGAGTCCCTTGGCAATATCAGCTTCTTCAAGAGGGAACACCCATTCCGGCACCTTCTGTTGCGACTCGAAGCTTGTAATCGTATCGCATAGAGCGTGGTTGAAGTCGCCGCCTACAATTACGTAGTTGCCCTTGGCGTATTCCTCCGCCATAACATCGTTTAGCAGCTTGAGCTGCTGAGCGCGTATCGTACCGCCCGCGTCATAGGCCGACATATGGCTGTTGATTAGAACAAGCTCTTTGCCGTTATCCACAGGAAGCCGAATGAACGTGAAGCAACGATCTAAATCGAAGAATTTAGTTGGAAAACTGGCGTCGACAGGATAGCTCTTGCGAACCGCCTCGCTGACGGAGTAACGGCTCATAGTCAGAAGACCCGAAATAACGCTTCCATGCGGCTCACTAAAGGGATACAACAAATATGAACTATGAAAATTCAAGGCATAGATGTCACTGTAATCCGGATATTCATTTTCAAAAATAGACTTCTGATTGACCTCAAAGCTGCGCGTTGACTTAGTGTCTACTTCCTGAAGCAGATAAAAATCGGCATCCTGTGACTGAGCAACTCCGAGAACACCCTGCGTATTCGTCGTCGCAATGTCCTTGCTTTGCGCACGCGACATAGTTCCCTGAACAGCCGTGCCGTCAAGCATTGTGCCGCTGTCCATGAAGAAGGAGAAATCGTGATTGTATGCTCCAAACCCGATGTTATATGTAAGCGCTTTGTAGCTGACGCCGCTTTGCAGTACTTCATCGGAAGGATTGGTTATTTCCAGAGCGGTATTGTCATCAATCCTGTAATAGTTGACCTCCATATAGATAACGTAACAGACGACAAAAAGTATAAGCAACGATATAAGACTTCCCAAGAAGACTAAAATTATTTTCAGATGGCGATTCATAGCTTTTCTCCCTTCGTTTTTGAGCTGATTGGCAGCAAATATAGTATATATTACCATAGTTTGCTAGCAATGTATAATATTTTTACAAAATTCTTACTACCAATATACATGAACGCGAAAGTGAAAAAAGCTTGTTTATATATTGTGTATTTTAAAAAAATCAAAGGTTCTAATCAATAGAACATCTGTCGCCCGAAATACACAACCCCAAAAATTCTGATTTTACTTCCGCGTTTTTGAGTTCAGAACGCTCCAAAAGCGCGCTCATTTCCGAAACGGTACATGCTGCGTTTAGAGAGGTGAGAAATCCTGGGCGTATCTCTTTCGGCTTGGTAGAATGGTATATCATCCATTTTATCAGCGGATTAACGTCACGGCGCATATCTGTAATGCAGAAGCGGCCGCCCGGCTTTAGAACTCTGTGGATTTCGACGAAAATCTCGACCGTCAATTCGCCCTGTATGCCTTCGTTCGTTTCGATTACTCTCGGTTTGACCATGATTGCCTCCTTTTAGCTTAAATTTTCTATAGATTCTCTTGCCCATTCAAACTCCGCCTGATAATGGTGACGGTGATGGCTGAATATTATTGCAGCCATTTTCCGCATATCTTCCGGAACGAACTGCATGGACTCTTTTTCGTGTCCTTCGATGGATTTAAGTGCCGCTTCAGGCCTTTCGATATATTCAGTAAGTTGCTCTCTAATGTTTTCGCGCTCAAGATGTTCAGAAAAAAAGAAAACACTATCTGACGAAAATGTCGGACGATAATCGAATTCCAGAAATCCGGCGAGCTTTGATTTGAAGGCTTCTAGCCCCTTGGAGGTTATGGAATAGGTGGTTTTTTCCGGTCTTAAGCTCGGTTTTTCACTGCTTGAGGAGAGAAGCCCCTCGGTTTCCATTTTTTCTAGGTGGTAGTATATAGTCGGCAGCTTTATTTGTGTAAAATCGGAAAGCTGCTCAGCGATGTTCTTTTTGATTTGATAGCCGTGCTGTGGGCCGTATCTCTGTAAAATCCCAAGAATATAAAGCGGTATCATAAAATGGCTCCCTTCATACAGCAAATAGTCAGTGCTGAGTATTTGTCAACTGCTTTTTAAAAAATCCTGATGCTTATTATCGAATGATATATTTTCGAGCTATACAATGTTGGCTTTGGTAAGCTTTAAATATATAATTTAGAAAAGAAGAGATTATTTTTTTGATTGACGGTTAGAGTTGACTAACCGAAGAATAGGAGTGTGTAAAAATGAAAGTTTTGGTATATGGAGCGGGGGTTATCGGCGCCTATTTGACACATATCCTGTGCGTGGTGGGAAACGATGTTTGTGTTCTTGCCAGAGGTGCCCGCAAAGCTGAGCTTGAGAAAGACGGGCTGGTTATCCGGCATCATTTGCAGAAGAAAACAACGATTGACCATCCGCGTATCATTGAAAGGCTTGACCCCAACGAACATTTTGACGCTGTTTTTGCAGTGATGCAATATCAGCAGATGTGGGCTATTCTCGACAATCTTGCTGCCTGCGATAGCCCCTATGTTGTACTGGTCGGAAACAATCTCTCCGCCCCAGAAATGGAGCACCGTATTCACGAGCATAGCTCTTCGCCCAAGACTGTAGTGTTCGGCTTTCAGTCAACAGGAGGACGCAGAGAGAATGGAGAGGTTATCTGTGTTCGCAAGGGAGTGGGAAGGCTGAGCTGCGGACTTCTTCACAGCGAACCTGATGCCAAAACGAAGGCGGTACTCTCCGAGCTGTTTGTCGGAACAAAATATAAGCCGTATTTCGTTTCGGACA
Source organism: uncultured Oscillospiraceae bacterium (assembly GCA_964560435.1). Classification (GTDB taxonomy): domain Bacteria; phylum Bacillota; class Clostridia; order Oscillospirales; family Oscillospiraceae; genus UBA2658. Next base: position 5,223 of record CAZLLK010000027.1, on the reverse strand, counting down.
TGGACGCATGGTATAAAAACCATTTGGCCTTTATCCTTCCTGCCGCCTATGTCTGCTATGCAACCGACTGTGACTTGACGCGGACAACTAAGCATCAACGCCAGCAGATAATGTCGGCTGCACTTGAAGGCTACCGTCTGCTTGAGGCTTTGGGCTATCCGATAATGCCCGAGGACAGTATGGAATACTTTGAAGGCGGCCTCAAAAAGGCGATAATGTCGACGATGCTTTTTATAATGGCTAAAACCACTATGGGGAAGATTGCGGCCAGTGACCATTGCCGAATTGCCGTAACAGAGATGCAGGCGCTTAACGAAGCGTTTCGTGCGCTACGGGAGCAAAAACCGGATTTTCCAATGTCGGTATGGAAAGAGCTTGAACAGTATATTCCAAAGCAGTAATTTCGTGCGTTCTGAGAGTGTAGGTTTTCGAATAAATTGTGTGAACAGAAAAACATCAGGCAAAAATGTCTAAAGAACTTTTGTAAAAACCATGCCCAATAAGGAGAAATCGGTGACTTCATCTGAAAAAAGCGACAGACTAAAAAAGTCTGCCGCTTTTTTTCTGCGCTAAATTTGAAAACCATCAAGCAAGTCATAAAAAGGCAACACTGCGTTCTGTGTAAAATAATAATTCATAATTGCTATACCGTGCGCATTTGCAAATTAGCCATTCTATGATAAGTGCCACCTCGTGAATAGAGCTCGTCCGGCGAACCGCTCTCGCTTACAAGCCCGTTCTCAAGCACCACAATCTTATCGGTGCCGGAAACCGTTCTCATCCTTTGGGCAATCAAAATCACGGTTTTGTCCCTTTTCAAACGAGAAATTGACTCTTGTATCAGTGTTTCATTCTCCACATCCAAAGATGCGGTTGCCTCATCAAGGAGAACGATTGGCGCGTCCTTGAGGAAGGCGCGGGCAATAGATATTCGCTGACGTTCACCTCCGGATAGCTCTGAGCCATTCTCACCGACCGGTGTATCCCAGCCTTTTGGCAGTTTCTCGGCAAATTCGTCGCAGTGCGCATAGCGTGCTGCCTGCAACACAGCTTCGTCTGTTGCGTCTTTGCGTCCGATTCGAATGTTCTCCGTAATTGTGTTGTTAAAAAGTGTCACGTCCTGAAAGACTATGGAGTAAAGAGAAAGAAGCGTTTCTGGATCGATTGTCGAAATATCGGTGCCGCCTACAGTGATTTTTCCTTTGCCACAATCCCAAAAACGTGCGGCCAGACGAGATACTGTAGTTTTGCCGCCGCCGGAGGGACCAACGAGAGCGGTTACATAACCCTGTTTTGCGTTAAACGAAACATCTTTGAGAACAGTTTCCTGGTTGTTATAGGCAAAGCCGACATGATCGAATACTTCTGCAATTGTTTGTTAGTTCCATCCCGCTCATCGCTAAGACGTTTGCTCAAGTGGGAATGACCACTCAGTGCCATCTGTATTGGTGCAGTTTATTTGGTTTAGTCTTCGGTTCAGCACTGCATAGCTTACCTTCCTCAAAGAAGAAAACCGTTCGTCAGAGGCGTCGATATCCGGACCCCATATCTGGTTGGCATCCCCAATGTTGAAGAGTTCCGCAATATAGTTTCCGGCATTCGCACGATCGGACGTCGTCATGCCGAAATACTTTAAGCCGCAACCGCCCTCGCCGTTCTCGAATGTCGTATCCATGTAGAAGTAAGAGCCGTCAAGGCTGACGAGCGTCCATTCGTGCGCCGTATCATCGGTGCTAAGGCCTCCGGCGGCAACGGCGTCAATCCCCATTTGTAAGCATAGATAGGCGTATGCCGGACCGAAGCTCTGGCATATTCCTTCGTGGGAAGTTAAGGCGCGGTAAGAGGATACATCGACCATCGAGTCACTCTCCAAGGCAGCATAATCATAACTGACAATTGAAGAAAACATCATGTATAATGCCAGCGCCGTGGTCAACTCGTTGTCGGATTTCATTACGCTTGATGTGATTAGCCCATTTGTAGATTCTTTGAAAGCCTCTATCCCAGCCCTGTGTTCCTCTTCTGACCAGGCATAGGCAAGGATTCCGACCTTTTGCGTGTCATCGTACTGTACATAGCCGACGTCCATATTAAGCAGCGGAAAACAGCTTGACGAGACGGTGTTAAGGGCTTCTGCATTTTCGGCGCTGCTGCAGTAAAACGTGCCTTCATAGTTTAGAAACGCGTCAATCATAGAATTGTAATCCGCTTCGAACGCATCTCCATAAAGCTCAACATAAACATCTGACAAAACGTTAGGAGTCCATATGTAGTCCACAGGCTGCTTATAAGCTGGAACAGGCGTAACTTCAGCCGAAGGTGCGACTGATTCGGTGGAGTTTTCTGAGAACTCGGGATTGCATCCGCAAAAGGAGAACACAATCGTCATGCACAAAAAAAGCGTCAAAACTATTTTTTTCAAGCGGGTATTCTCCTGACTAATGATTATTTGAAATTTGGCAGTCGGTTTTTTATTCCCCACTCAGGAAACCATAACTCGCCCAGACAGGGTTTTCTCGGATAATGTTTGACTCGATATTTTCATAGTTGACTGCCATTTCGAGGTGATCGCCCAATACATGAGGCACCTCAATGCTTAATATGACGCCGTTTTCCGTCATATAAAAATCAACTTCAGCATCGGAAAACCATGCAATCAATTCTTCATCAGTATATTGGTTGCTGATTATATTCTGAATGTTTTCTCCTGCTGCTTCAAGATCCAAATCCGAGCTATAGGGGGCGTAATTTCCTGTTTTAAAGGCATCGACAAACGCCTGATTGATTACGAACAGATCGGAGAGTTTCAAAATCTTGGCGTCATCCAAATTAATAGTCAGAGTGTGGAAGAAATTGACGGGATATGCTGATTTTTCAACATTATAAACCCCAATGTATTTTATGCTTAAAATCGTCTCCAGGCTATCTGAATAGTTATAGTCGGCATCAATAGTTACGGTATCTGGTTTTTCTGCTAATGCTCTGATTCCGCTGGCGCCGTCAATTACATTGTAAAGATCAGATGCTATGATTTCGTTGATTTCGTCAGCCCATGCCTGATTATCGCAATTGACAATCGTCGGATATGTGACCGCGATTGCGGCTTCACCCCAGGTGCTGCTCTCTATTTCATAAGTACAGCGCTCTGTTGGCTCGGAATCGTTTGCGTTCGGGGTGGATTCGGCTTCCTGAATTTGTTGGTCGCCCTTCGTTGGGCTTACGTCATCGGTCTTGTTTGCGCACGCCCCCAAAAATGAAAAAAGAAATACAACGCACAGAAATAAAGAGATTTTTCGGATTTTGTTCATATGCTCCTCCATTATGTTTAATAACCAATGCTGTTTGACTTTACCTTTTTTGGCAAAGCAGGCAAATTCTCTGCTATTTGGTTTGTGCTTCTCATTTTGCTTAAAATTTTTGCCATGTGACAGTTGAGAGATATCAGTTGTCAAGATTTTAATCATACTATTTAAGACTATGCGCTTGCCGTTCGTTACAGCACTGTCAAACAGAACTTTGTCTTTTAAAGGTTCAAAACGGATTGTAGGGAGCTTGTTTGTCATGTTCAGAATTACTGAATTACCGTTACGAAAGGACTTGGGAAGTTGCCTTCCCAAGTCCTTGTTGATTTTGTTTTGCGAAAAGCTATTACCTAGCCAGAAATTGAACTAGATGGGTTTTCGCTTTCTATCTTTATACTTTTTCTGCAGCTTTGCGGACTGAAATGTTGTGCTTGCGCTCCTCGGCATACTTTTCAAATATTTCGTTCCTGCTGAAGAACTCAACGCTTTCAACATTATATACTTTCTTTATGTGGATAGCGTCAAACTTGCACTTTGTGGTGCAGACGCCGCAGCCGATGCACTTGTTCGGGTCGACTATTGTTGCACCGCAGCCCAGGCAGCGAGCGGTTTCCTTACGCATCTGCTCCTCGGTAAAGGTGACGCGGTTATCGCTGAAGCTCTTGGACTTCTGCGCATCGTGAAGAGGACGCTGGCGCGGGGTGCTGTCAAACCCATCGGCGGTGATAGCCTTCTTGTCAAGACCGTCCTTATCCAAAGAGGTGAATACACGACGGTTACGGCCGATGGTCAGGCTCTGGCCTTCCCAAACGAAGCGGTGGATGGAAATGGCGCCTTCCTTACCGGCTGCGATAGCGTCAATAGCATATTTTGGTCCGGAATAAACGTCGCCGCCAACGAAAACGTCGGGCTGTGCGGTCTGATAGGTGAGACTGTCTGCAACGGCAGTGTTGCCGCGTCCCAGCTCGACCTTGCTGCCCTCCAGCAGGCCGCCCCATTCGATGGACTGGCCGACGGAAAGAAGAACATAGTCTGCGGGTACGATAATGGTGGTGTTCTCATCATATTTCGGAGCGAACTTGCCCTCCGCGTCGAAAACGGAAACGCACTTCTTGAACTCAACGCCGGTGACCTTGCCGTCTTCTACAACGATTTTCTTGGGACCCCAGCCGTTGTTGATTTCGACACCATCGGCTTTTGCCTCCTCCAGCTCTTCGGGCAGGGCGGGCATTTCTTTTTCACTTTCTAAGCAGTACATCTTGGTGGACTCTGTTTTGTCCATGCGTACAGCGGTGCGAGCCACGTCTATTGCCACGTTGCCTCCGCCGATGACTACTACGTTGCCGGAGATACGTATCTGTTGGCAAAGGTTTACCTTGCGCAGGAAATCAACACCAGAAATTACGCCCTTGGCGTCCTCGCCCTCGATACCAAGCTTACGTCCGGCCTGAGCACCGATTGCAAGATAGAATGCTTCAAAGCCCTGCTTGCGAAGGTCGTCCAGCGTGACGTCCTTGCCGACCTCAACGCCGCACTTGAACTCGACGCCCAGCCTGCGCAGGACTTCGATTTCTGCATTGACGACGCCCTTGTCCAGACGGAAGGAGGGGATTCCCTGAATCATCATGCCGCCGGGCTTCACTTCTTTTTCAAAAACGGTGACCTTATAGCCGTCCTTGGCAAGATAAAATGCGCAGGAGAGACCGGCAGGGCCGGAGCCGATGATTGCGATGGACTTGCCATAATTGTGTAGCTTTTCGGGGATGAACATACCATCGAGCTTTAGCTCCTGATCGGCGATAAATTTCTTTATCTCATCAATAGCAATAGCTTCATCAAAGCTGCCACGGGTACACTCGTTCTCGCAGTTGTGGGGGCAGATGCGGCCACAGATTGCAGGGAACGGATTTTCCTTTTTAAT
>CAZLLK010000026.1:0-38789 GCA_964560435.1 uncultured Oscillospiraceae bacterium | reverse complement strand
CGGGAAGACTTGAGGAAATGCCCGCTGAAGAGAGCTTTCCTGCTTATCTGCCCTCGCGTCTAGCTGGATTTTATGAGCGCGCTGGCTACATGGAAACGCTTTCGGGCTTGGAAGGCTCGGTTACCGTTATCGGTGCAGTTTCTCCTCAGGGCGGCGATTTTTCAGAGCCTGTCACGCAGAACACAAAGCGATTCATCCGTACCTTTTGGGCGCTTGACCGCGGACTTGCTTATTCAAGACATTTCCCTGCCATTAACTGGACGAATTCATATTCCGAATACTTTGCTGATATAAAGGGCTGGTATGAGGAAAACTTCGGACCAGGCTTTACGCAGATGCGTCAGCAGATAATCGACATTCTGGGCAAAGAAAGCTCACTTATGGAGATTGTTAAGCTAATCGGTTCGGACGTTCTGCCGGATGATCAGAAGCTCGTTATCGAAACTGCAAAGGTAATTCGTCAGGGTTACCTGCAGCAGAATGCGTTCCACAAAACCGACACATATATGTCGCCTGCAAATCAAATGGTAATGTTAGAGGTTATACTCTACCTCTATGAAGAAGCAAAGAACCTGACAACAAAGAACATCCCACTTAATCAGCTTGTGGAAACAGGAATTTTCAGCGCCATGTACCGAATGAAGTTCGACCTCGGCGAGGGGCTGACCAAGGATTACTTTACAAAGCTTGTGGACGACGCAATTAGTAAGGTTATCGCAAGAAACGAATAGAAGAAGGTGATTTGCCTTGAGAATTGAATATACGGGACTATCGGAAATGCAAGGCTCCCTCATCGCTTTAGAGGGAGTAACGGGCGTCACCTATGACGAGCTTGCCGAGATAACGCTTGACAGCGGAGAACGCCGTTACGGGCGTGTTATAAAAATCGACGGAGACAGAGTTGTTTTGCAGGTTTTTGAAGGTACAGTTGGCCTTGACATGGAACACGTCAACACCCATTTTACCGGAAAACCTATAAACCTGCCGCTATCAAAGGAAATTCTGGGACGAATTTTTGACGGCTCCGGCAAGCCTCTTGACGGACTGCGCGAGGTTTTCCCCGATGAGAGCCGCGATATTAACGGATCGGCGATTAACCCTGTTAGCCGCAAGTATCCTCGAAGCTGCATCCTTACGGGTATCTCCTCAATCGATGCGACCTCGACTCTGATAAGAGGACAGAAGCTGCCCATCTTCTCTGGAGCAGGTATGAGCCACAATGAACTTGCGGCTCAGATTGTCCGCCAGGCACAGACAATGGATCAGACCGAAGAATTCGCAATCGTATTTTGCGCAATGGGCGTTAAGAACGATACGGCTGAGTTTTTCAAAAAGGACTTTCAGGAATCCGGCGCTCTCGGAAGAGTCGTTATGTATCTGAACATGGCGTCGGACCCCATAATAGAGCGTATTCTGGCTCCGCGCTGCGCATTGACAGCTGCCGAATACCTTGCTTTCCACCACGGCTACCATGTGCTTGTTATCCTTACGGACATGACTAGCTATTGCGAAGCTTTGCGCGAGTTTTCGTCTTCAAAGGGCGAAATCCCGTCCCGTAAGGGCTTCCCAAGCTATATGTACTCCGATCTTGCTTCGCTTTATGAGCGTGCGGGCATGATTTACGGAGAAAAAGGCAGCGTTACTCAAGTTCCGATTTTAACAATGCCTAACGACGATATCAGCCACCCGATTCCTGACCTTACGGGTTACATCACAGAGGGACAAATCGTTCTCTCACGTGATTTGGAACAGAAGGGCATTTATCCCCCGGTTGGAATCTTGCCGTCCTTGTCCCGCCTTATGAAGGACGGAACCGGAGAAGGCTATACGCGCGAGGATCACGCCGATCTAGCAAACCAGCTATTTGCTTCATACAGCGCGGTTGCGGACGCTAGAAGCCTTGCTTCCGTTATTGGTGAGGATGAGCTTTCGGAAATCGACAAGCTTTATGTTGATTTCGGTAGACGCTTTGAGAGCGAGTTTATCGCACAGGGCATCAGAGAAAACAGAACGCTTGAACAAACTCTTGATTTGGGATGGATGCTCTTGTCCATGCTACCGAGATCAGAGCTTGGACGTGTATCCGATAAGATGCTGGACAAATACTACCAGGGCGCAAAATAAAACAGCTCCAATTCTTCGAAATATGTATTGAGGAGGTGACCGAAAAATGGCAAATCTGCCGCCGACGAAGGGCAACCTGATAGCAGTTAAGCGCTCACGCGAGCTTGCGGAAAACGGCTTTGACCTGATGGATAAAAAGCGCAACATCTTGATTCATGAGCTGATGACTCTGATTGACAGCGCAACCGTGCTTCAAAACCGCATTGACCAGACCTTTTCCGAGGCGTATCACGCCATGCGCGTAGCGAACATTTCTATGGGCGGATTTGAGGGCGTTTCTGCAGCTCTGCCTGTCGATGATTCCGTGCGTGTCAGGTATCGCAGCGTTATGGGCGTCGAACTGCCGACGGTTAACTCAACCCCTACGGACACAAGCGTGTTGCCTTATGGCTTTTTGGGTACGACCTCCGCACTTGATGACGCTTACAAGAAATTCAACAAGGTCAAGGAGCTGACGCTTGAGCTCGCAGGGCTTGAAAATAGCATATACAGGCTCGCGTATTATATTAGAAAAGCGCAGAAAAGAGCCAATGCGCTCCACAACATCGTTATTCCCGGGCTGGAAGAGGACATTGTGCGTATTACCGAACAGCTTGAGGAAAAGGAACGCGAGGAGTTCGTCAGACTTAAGGTCATTAAAGCTACAAAATGATAATGGCTATGAGCTAACTCAAAAGCCAATAAAAAGGACGCAATCGGATGAATATTCATCCGATTGCGTCCTTTTTATTGCATTAATTATTTTAAAAACTACTTGTTAAGCTGACGTTTTGCCGCTTCGACTACGTGATTTACCAATACTGAAGTTGTGACAGTTCCGACACCGCCCGGCACCGGAGTTATTGCGGAAACGGTTGGCAAGGCCACCGCGAAATCAACATCACCGCACATTACACCTTCGGAAAAGTTTATTCCAACATCAATGACGACTTGACTTTCGCTGAGGTATTCGGCACCAATTGCCTTTGATTTTCCTGCGGCGACAATCAGAATTTCGGCGTTTTTCGTCACTGAGGGCATATCGACTGTCTTTGTGTGACAGACAGTGACGGTTGCGTTCTTTGCCATTAGAAGCATCGCAACAGGCTTGCCGACAACCAAACTTCGCCCGATTACAACGGCACGTTTGCCCTTGCAATCAATTTTGTAATGGTCAAGAATTTCAATGCAGGCTTGCGCCGTACAGGGAGCAAAGCCGCGTCCGCTTCCTGTAAAAACACCTGCAAGGGAGCCATCGGTAATCCCGTCTACATCCTTTTCGGGCACGAGAGCACGCCGAATGGCTTCACCATCTATGTGTTTAGGCAGCGGCATCAAAATCAAAACACCGTGAACGGCGCAGTCGTTATTTAGCACATCTATCTTTTTCAAAAGCTCGTCCTGAGTCATGCTTTCGGGCAGTACAACACGGGAAACCGCCACGCCTACTTTTTCGCAGCGTTTGACCGCACCATTCTCATAGGCAATATCGTCCCCACGCTCGCCGACTCGGACGATTGCGAGAGTTGGAGTTATTCCATTTGCAAGCAAATTTGAAAGCTCTGCCTGTGAGCGTGAGTTTATCGCTTCGGCGACTGGCGTGCCTTTAATTTCCATTGCCATGTTTCTATTTCCTTTCACTTAAGCTTTTTAAATACGTCGGCATAGGTTTTGTCCGCAAGCTCGCAGTATTTGAGCAGGAGAGCGTCCGTTTCTGCCTTAAGAGCTTCGGCATATTCGTGGTCTTTTATCAAACGGACATTTATAAAAATATTCAGACTCGCACCCATGAGGGCGGTTTTGCAGCACAAAACTCCTACGCCAACGTCTGAAAACATGAGAGCGCTGCCCTTAATGGCAAGCTCGGCGTGAAGCTCGATTGCCTCGGTCGCAGTCTTCATTATCGCCAAAGGTGCGGTGCAGGCAACGCGGAGTGCGTTTTCCATGACTTCATCTCGACTTGGGTCGTCTTTCGGCAGACCATAAGCCTTTGACAGCGGCTCGAAGCATTTTGCGTCCTCGTCGATTTGCAGTAGGAGAGTGCTGCGAAGCTCGTCCGCTCTTTTTAGAATCCGCTGAATGTCGGACTCGTATTCGGCGTATTTCTTTTTACCCGTCGTAAGGTTTCCGACCATTGAGGCGAGCGCGGTTCCTATAGCTCCGACAAGAGCGGACGCACCGCCACCGCCGGGGACAGGTTCGCTTGATGCAAGGACCTCCGTGAATGAATGTATAGACATTTCAGCAAAAGACATAGTAACCTCCAACATCGGTAAATGGTAATTTATACAAACAATGCTAACATGAATTGGTCGAAATTGCAAGAAACTAACTTTATTTGTCTTCATTATATTATTTGCAAATCTTATTCAAGGCTTCCGCCAAAACAATAAATGGATTAGCCTAGGTACTGATAACGGTTTACATAATACTGAGAAACAATAGAAAAATAGGAAGCTCGTCAAAAAAATGAAACAAGCTTCCTATTCTAAATAATGTAAACTAAAGATGAATATGATCGTGCGGCGGCACGGAGGATTTATAGGAAACGTGAGTATCTCCCTGAAGGCAGAAGGGAAGCTCAAGACCATTGGCCTCAAGAAGTTCCTTGTTTGTCAGGATGTCGCGAGTGGCGCCGTCCGCTATTATTTTTCCACCGGACATCAGGATTACACGGTTGCAGGTCTCCAAAACCATGTCCAAATCGTGTGAAGCTATAATTTTTATATGGTCGAGGCCGTTAAGTATGCTTATGAGTCTGCGTCTGTTTTTGGGGTCAAGTGCGATTGTCGGCTCGTCCATCATAATGACGTCCGGTGTCATGGCAAGTATAGTAGCGATTGCGGCCAATTTCTTTTCACCGCCGGACATTTTATAGGGCTGCTTGTTTCGAAGATAGTCAATTCCTATGAGGTTGAGAGCATGGCGAACTCGTTCATCGACCTGTGCTGCGTCCAAGCCATAGTTTCTAGGCGCAAATGCAATATCCTCATAAACCGTGGGCATAAAAAGCTGGTTGTCAGAGTCCTGAAAAACATAGCCGATTTTCTCTCGGATACGGGGCAGGGTTTTCTTTGTGACTTTAATTTCTCCGACGGTGACTTCCCCCGTAAAGCCCATTTCCAGCCCGACAAGTATGCGAAGCAGTGTGGATTTTCCAACGCCGTTAGCTCCAATCAGACCGATCGCGTCATCGTGACCGGCTGTAAAGTTGACTTCGTGCAGTATTTCGGTATCCTTATCGTAGGAAAAGGATACGTTATTACAAATTATGTGATGATGGCTCATGCTTTCGGCTCCTTTATATATAGAGAGGCTTCGTGGGGTAACACCGAGAAATAATTTATTTGAAGTGAAATTATTAGGTTTTTAGATGAACATATTGCCGATTATTGTGGTTAGGCTAGTAAAGCGAAGTACGGCAAAAACTGCTACGCAAGCAAAAAGATAGGTAAAGTCCTGCCATCTCGCTTTGGGAAGCTGGCTGTGCTTGAAATTACCGTTGTATCCGCGAAGCACCATACTGTCGTAAAGCGCAGTTGCGCGGTCGATACTGCGGAACAAAAGCTGACCGATAAGTGAACCCCATACCTTGTAGTGAATGCCTTTCTGGAAAGGGGCACGGAGCGAGTAAGCCTCAAAAATGTGGTTTGCTTCGCTCAGGAGAACGGTGATGTAGCGGTAGGTGAGAAGTATCTGCGTAACCAAGATGTCCGGTACGTGCAGGATATTAAGCGCGTAGCAGATGGATTCTATTCTGGTTGTCGCAATAAGAAGATAGGAACCAAGAACGGCAAGAAATCCTTTAATAATAAGAGTAAAACCGGATACCATACCGTCTGTAACGGTTAAACCGTAAAGCATAAAGCGCGGGTCACGGTCAAAAAACGGATTCAAAATGCCCATTAGAAGGACGACGGGGAGGATTACCCGCAGTTTCTTTATGCTGTGGCCGAAAGAAACACCAGAAAGCGAAAAAAGCGCAACGGGATAGACCACCATTGTGATCAATCCCGTTACGTCATATTTGTCAAATGAAACGGTGAACCATACGTAAGCAATAGTGACGAAGAGTTTTACAAGAGGATGGAGGATATGTATAGGCGAATCCTTACTTGCTATTGTGTCCATATAATGGACCTCGTATATTGCTTCCGTGAGCTTTCCCATTTACGATTTCTCCGATTTAACCTTTTTCTTTTTGCTTATGCCGAAAAGAACACATAAAAGTATACATAGACCTGCGACAACACCTGAACCGATTATGCCGGAAAAGCTTGTGCCTGCTGCGTTATCGTTTCCGAACGAATAGTCGGGTAGAACTGCTGTTTTTTCCTGCACATTAGCAAGTGTATCGTGGATGCCACCATCGGCTTCGAGTTCAGTTGATCCGGTAACCTTTTCCATAGACCATTCAAGTCCGTCGGGGTTGCTTGAGGCGACGAGAGATATAGCCCCACCCATTATAATAACAACAATACCGAGAATTACAAGAACTTTTTTTAGAGAGAACTTGTTTTCAGAGGCCTCTGCATTAAGAAGCTCAGGTCTTGCCTGATAGACGAATATTATTACCGCTGCGGTTAAAAGTCCCTCGACAGCGCCGATGGCAAGGTGTATCGGCTGCATTGCAGCGACAAATACGCCGAAAGGAAGATCGGTTATTCCAGAAATTGTGGTTTCGAGAACAACGCTGAAAGCACCGAGCTGCAAGCTGAGGACGCTGCCGATGACACAAGCAAGAATGATTTTGACACGCGACATACCGTTTTTCAAAAACGGCTTGTAAATGCAGAAATATCCAAAGAAGCAGGCATAAAATGCCATGTTCCAAATGTTGCCGCCGAGAGCCAGAATTCCGCCATCTGCGAACAACAGGCATTGAATAAGTAGAATCGAAATCATCGTCAAAAACGCTGCGTATGGACCGAGTAGAGCGGCAAGTAATAGCCCACCGCATATGTGACCGCTTGAACCGGTTCCGGGAATTGTGAAGTTAAGCATCTGAGCCGCAAAAACAAAAGCACCCATCACGCCCATAACAGGAACTTTTTTCGGGTCGAAGTCTTCTTTAACTTTCTTAATGGAATAAACAGCCGCAGCAGCACTTGCTGCGTACATTGTTGCGCCAACTGCAGGCGATAAAAGGGCATCCGCCATATGCATAGTATTCTTCCCCCATAAATAATCTTGCTGAGTTACCGTTTGCAATATCTCAGCTCTCGACTAAATATACCACGCACAAAAATCAGCGCAAGCCCCTAGGGGGGTTAAAAAAAGCGCAATTTTGACAGTTTCAATTAATAATATTGGTGTTGACACAAAAGGAGAAAAGCAAAACTGAAAAGCTTTTCATAGTGATAGTAACATGGTACGATGAACTGTAATTCGCTAAAGTCTTAAAATTGTTTTGCAGCAAGTGTGTCAATGTTGTGTTAATATTGAGTGCCTGTCCGCTTATGAGCGTACCAAATTGTATCGCAACAGTATCAAACAATGAAGATTGTGCAAGTTTACCCTTATTCTGGATTTATTTTGTGCTTTTGTACAATTGACGATAACAAGCTGTCGTGATATTCTCTCAATAGGTCGAGAAGCATCTCGGCTATAGCTGGTCACAAATCTGTCCGGCGGTCAGCAAAATCGCTTATCTTGCATTTAGAGTGATCCTGACGGCACTTTTTTTGCATTTTGTTATGCGGTGGAGCGACTTAATTTTAAAATTATTTTTGGAGGTCATTATTATGGCATTTACCATGGATACAGTAGTTGCTGACGTTCTGGCAAACGAAGCTGCATGTGCAGTTATGGACGAAATCATCCCCGGCACCACCAAGAACCCCATGATGAAGATGGCTAAGGGCTTTACTCTTGCTAAGATTGCAAAGACCCCTGCTGCTAAGATCCCTGAAGCAAAGATCCAGGAGTTCCTTGATGCTTGCGCTGCAAAGGGCATTGGCTAAGCAATAATTACGTAGTAAGTTTTCTTGCCAGTGTGTCTCACCGTCAGGAGATAAAGTTGGCTATTACTGAAAGCTTAATTTCGTTTTTTGGCAACACGTCGGATTTTTTCCGGCGTGTTGTTTTTTGTATTTATGGGTGAATGATTGCATATGTACCTTTAGGCGCAATAATAGCCAGAGTTAATTTCTCTGTATGAATTATATCTACATGAAGAAATGTTTGTGTTATACTATATACAGAGGTGATTGTAATGAAACTTAAAAAAGCACATATTGCGGGTTTTGTGTTCTCGGTTTTAATTGGAACGGCGCTTCATTTCCTTTACGAATGGTCGGGAGGAGTCTCAATTGTAGGTGTTTTCAGCGCTGTGAATGAAAGCGTTTGGGAACACCTAAAGCTCATTTTCGTGCCGATGATCGTTTTCGGAATTATTGAGTATTTTGTTTACGGCAGAAAACTAGAAAACTTTTTACTGGTTCGTTTATTATCAATTCTTCTTGGCATGGCGGTGACGGTCGTTACTTTTTATACCTATTCAGGGATAATAGGAACAGAATTCTTACCAATAGATATTTTTATTTTTATCGCTTCGGTGTATGTTGCATACCGCTTCAGCTACAAGCTTCTTCAAACTGACAAATTTACTTCGTCGTGCTCAAAAGGCATGGCAATATTAGGCTTACTGCTTCTTGTTGCCTGCGCAGTGGTATTTACCTTTGCACCGCCGCATATTAACCTTTTCCTTGACCCAACTTCGGGAACCTACGGGATACCTGTAAAATAGAATGATGATATATAAGCCGACTATCGAAAGGCACTGTCTTTCGATAGCCGGCATTTTTAATTGTTGCAAGAAGTTCGGATTTTACTCGTGGAGAGGCTATAAAATTCCATCGAAATGCAGATAATAATTTTCGGAGCATATCATGTCGGTTTGGATTATAGGTAGACATAACAAAAAAGAGTACAAACAAACACTAGCGTTATCAGCTGAATATGTGATTACTAGTAAACATAATACATCATTTGTTACTTTGAATATTATTTTTGACATACGCTTGACAAATTGTTGTTGCAAGTGTATCATTGCCATAGTGTACTAGTCAACCGACACACGGCACAACAGAAAGGTAGTGATGATTTGGCTTGGGAATTTTCCAATGACAGGCCCATATACGTACAGGTTTCCGATCAGATTGTCTCCGGAATTCTAACCGGAGCATTCAAAATGGGTGAAAAACTGCCCAGCGTGCGTGAGTTCGCGATTATAGCGGCCGTAAATCCAAACACGGTGCAAAAGGCGTTATCGGAACTTGAAAGCGTGGGGCTTATCGAAACTCAGCGAAACACGGGTAAATATGTAACACAAGAGGGGAGCATAATTGAAATGGCAAGAAAGAAACGCGGTGAGCTGCTTGCGTGCGAATTCTTGAAGAGCATGGCGGCTTTGGGCTACACAAGCGAAGAGACAATTCGATTGCTCGAAGCAGCAAATAGTGGGGAGGGAATTAATGATGAGCGAAGCGACGCTTGAGTGCAAAGGGCTTTCAAAATATTTTGGCCCGAATGCGGCTCTGCATGATCTGAACATTAGTCTGCCGGCAGGGAAAATTATCGGACTATTAGGCCCCAACGGAAGCGGAAAAACGACGCTGATTAAGCTCGCTTGTGGATTGCTGACACCGACCGATGGCGAAATTCTTGTTTGCGGATATAAGCCGGGGATTGAAAGCAAAGCCCTTGTTTCTTATCTGCCCGAGCGCACTTATCTAGCCGATTGGATGACTGTAATTGAGTGTGTGGAGTATTTTGCCGATTTCTACTCAGACTTCGACATGGACAAAGCAATCTCCATGCTTCAAAGCTTGCAGGTTCCTGCAAATGCCAGAATGAAAACTTTGTCAAAGGGTACAAAGGAAAAGGTTCAGCTTGTGTTGGTTATGTCCCGCCGCGCAAGACTCTATCTGCTTGACGAGCCAATCGGCGGCGTTGACCCTGCGGCACGCGATTATATCCTTGGTACGATTGTCAAAAACTATTGTGAGGACTCGACGGTTCTCATTTCAACCCACTTAATTGCCGATGTAGAAAAGATTTTGGACGAATTCATGTTCATCCAAAACGGACAGCTGGTTTCCTATGCCTCTACGGATAGCCTCCGCGAGGATCTGGGTAAATCCATTGACCAGTACTTCAGGGAGGTATTCAGATGCTAGGAAAACTCATTAAACACGATTTTAAATCGTTGTCGAAGGTTCTATTTCCCGCACAGATAGCTATTTTGGGCGCGACGATACTTGGAACGATCGGCTTTGCGTTCAACTTTAATATCAACATTTCTGATTTCGGATCTTACGGAGTCATGAATCTTCTCAGAATAATTACGACGCTTATGAGCGCATTAATGGTGCTTGCGATAACCGCGGCTTCAATCCTTGTGGCGTTTATTATCTTCCAGCGCTTTTACAAGAATCTGATGTGCGATGAGGGATATCTTACCTTTACTCTTCCTGTAACCACGTCTCAGATTCTGCTGTCAAAACTGATAACAGCTATGATTTGGACAATTATCAGCAGTGTGGTCATACTTATCAGCGTAAATATATTTGTTCTGTTCGGTACCAATAGCAACGGCTTTTTGAACACAGAGGCATACTATGAATTAGGCAAGATGCTCCACGATGTCAACAGTGTACTTGGAGCAAGAGTTATTTGGCCAATACTTGAATTTGTTCTGTTTTTAATAGTTGCAACAGCCTATAGCATTCTTCAGGTTTATCTTGCAATCATAATTGGCGGCATTGTATCTCAAAAGCACAAGATCCTTGCCAGTATTGGATTCTATTTCGTAATCCAGTTTGCTGTAAGCGTTCTTTCAACCATTATTCAATACTTTATGGCTGGAAGTATGTTCAATTATTTTGACGCATTAGATAATAAGCATATTGACGTCGACAATGCACTTGAAGTATATAATTTAATCCTTGCTGGGGTTCAGCCCTACTTCTGGATTTACTTCGTATTTATCACCGCGGTAACTGCCGGGTTCTTCTTCCTCTGCCGTTATTTCCTTAACAACAAGCTAAACCTTGAATAAAAGGGCAATCTTGAAAGATTAAATAGTATTATAGATAATTGAGCCTGATGTAAAATCAGGCTCAAAATTATTTTATAAGAGAATAATCTGCGATAGAAGAGTCATTTGTGTTTTGCGAAAATTGAAGTCATAGGCTGGTTTAAGCGCACTTTTGGAAAGTTTTCCGAAGGCGCGTTTTTTTGTTATTCTATCTTGACAAACATGAATAATATGGCTATACTGTGCATACTGAATATATACAGTAGAACACAGAGGAGGCGAAGTGTTGGACGTAGTTATAAGCAATGCAAGCAGTCAGCCGATATACGAACAGATTTTTACTCAGATTAAAAACAGCATCATATCGGGAAAGCTCAATGAAGGTGACCCGCTTCCGTCGATACGGGCTTTGGCTAAGGATTTGCGAATTAGCGTTATAACAACAAAACGCGCCTATGACGAGCTTGAGCTAGCCGGATATATCAATACGGTGGCCGCTAAAGGGTGCTTCGTTGCGCCAAAGAACATCGAAGTGATTCGCGAGGAGCATTTGAAGGAGATTGAAACTCACTTGCAAAGGGTTTCAGAACTTGCTGCTGCCTGCAATCTCAGTGAAAACGAGATTATCGAAATGTATAAGATCATTCAAAGGGAGGACTAAAAAATGAATGCGATTGAAATAAAGGGACTTTGCAAAGCCTATGACGATTTTGAGCTAGAAAACATAAACCTTGTGTTGCCGACAGGCTGCATAATGGGACTTGTGGGCGAAAACGGTGCGGGTAAAAGCACAACGATTAAGCTGGTTATGAACGCGATAAAATGTGGGGCAGGGCAGGTTTCCGTTTTGGGAACCGATAACAAAAGCCGCGAGTTTTTAAACGTTAAGGAGGACATTGGTGTTGTGCTTGACGAAGCGTATTTCCCCGAGGTGCTGACGGCGAAAAATGTTAACTCAATTATGAAGAACACCTATAAAAACTGGGACGAGAAGCGCTATTTTGAATATATTGAAAAATTTGAGCTTCCTCTCAAAAAGCAGTTCAAGGACTATTCTCGCGGAATGAAGATGAAGCTGGCGATTGCGGTGGCGTTATCCCATGACCCTAAGCTACTCATTTTGGATGAAGCGACAAGCGGACTTGACCCCATGATACGAGATGAAATTCTTGATATTTTCAATGATTTTACTCGCGATGAAAACCATTCGGTGCTGCTTTCCTCGCATATCGTGAGTGACCTTGAAAAAATCTGCGACTACATAGCATTCATACATAAGGGCAAGCTGATTTTCTGCGAGGAAAAGGACGGAATTCTTGAACAATACGGTATAGTGCGAATGACGAAGTCGGACTTTGAGGCTATTCCGGAGGAAGCGTTGGTAGGTAAGAAGGTTACGGACTACGGAGTTGAAGCGCTTGTGCTGAAAAGTAAAATTTCAGGGGCTTTTGCGACAGAACGTGCAAACATAGAAGATATAATCCTATATATCGCAAAGGGGGATAGGAAATAATGAAAGGTCTATTATTAAAGGATTTATATACAATTTTGAAGCAGATGAAGTTTATCGTTTTGATTGTTATTGTGTTTGCGATAATGCCGGGATATTCGATGACGCTATTTGCTATGACGTATGCTGGAATGATGCCAATTACGGCACTTGCATATGATGAGCGTTCAAAGTGGGATAAGCTGGCGGCGATGATGCCCTATTCCGCAAAGGATATTGTTTTGGAAAAATATCTTTTGGGATATCTGTTGCTTTTCGGTGCTGCTATTGTGTCGTTGATAGCTCAGATAGGCATAAACTTAGTATTAAATACTCAGATACCGGAAACGCTTTTTTCTAAAATGCTTATTATGCTTTGCGGAATTGCAATTTTTGAGGCAATTAACCTTCCGGTGATGATGAAAATGGGCGTGGAGAGAGGCAGAATTGTGTTCATTATTCTAATGGGGTTAACCGTATGCGGCGTGACACTCATTGATGGTATTTCACAGCACGAGGCCCTTTTTGAGGGCGTTAATAAGCTCCCGTTTGCATTGTCGGTGCTTTTGGTTACAGTTGTGCTGAGTGTAATTTCGATAATGCTGTCTATTAGGATTTATAAGAACAAAGAAATATGAAAAAAGGACGTTTTCCGAATTCGGAAAACGTCCTTTTTAAGCTTATGATAGTTGAAGCAATACGGCTTTTACTCAACGAAAATGCCGCGTGCGTCGTTGTTACTCCGACTTTATGCCTGCTTATAGGTTTTGAGGAAATCGCCTAGCTTTTCCATGGATTCGTGCAATACGCTCGGCTCGGGCAGATAGACTATTCTGAAATGGTCAGGTGCGTCCCAATGGAAGCCGCCGCCGTGAACCAAAAGCACCTGCTTTTCGCGCAGGAAGTCCAAAACGAACTGCTCGTCGCTCGTGATGCTGAAACGCTTTGCGTCGATTTTCGGGAACACATAGAAAGCGGCTTTTGGCTTTACATAGCTTATGCCGTCGATTTTATCGAGCGCTTCGCATATCGCTTTGCGCTGCTCGTAAACTCTTCCGCCGGGCTGGAGCAGATAATCCGTTGCGTGGAGGTTCTCGAGAGCGGGTTTAATCGCGCGCTGGGCAGGTACGTTTGAGCACAGACGCATTGAGGAAAGCATATTGAGCCCCTCAATGTAGCTTTTTGCGTGCTGCTTGTTGCCCGAAATGCTCATCCAGCCGCAGCGATAGCCAGCGATAAGATGGGATTTGGAAAGTCCATTCATTGTAACGACAAATAAGTCGGGAGCGAGTGAGGCGATTGAAGTGTGGGTTCTGCCGTCCATGAGGAGCCTGTCATATATTTCGTCTGCAAATATAATAAGGTCATTTTCACGGGCGATTTGAGCAATCTGTTCTAGAATATCAGGCTCGTAAAGCGCACCGGTGGGGTTGTTGGGGTTGATAACAACAATCGCCTTTGTCCTGCTGGTAATCTTGCTCTTAATGTCCGCAATATCGGGGTTCCAATCGCTCTTCTCGTCACACATGTAGTGAACAACATTACCGCCTGCAAGCGTTGCGGCACCAGTCCATAACGGATAATCGGGAGAGGGGATTAGTATTTCGTCGCCGCTATCAAGAAGACCCTGCATACACATGACAATCAGCTCCGAAACGCCGTTGCCTGTGTAAATATCATCTAAGCCGACACCTTCAATGCCCTTTGTACGTGTATAAGCAGCAATAGCTTCGCGCGCTTCCAAAATGCCCTTTGAGTCGGAGTATCCCTCGGAAGCGGAAAGCGAACTCGTCATTGCGTCAAGGATGCAATCCGGAGCTTCAAATCTGAAGGCACCTGGATTTCCGATGTTGAGTTTAAGTATTTTCGCTCCTGTTGCTTCCATCGCCATTGCTGTGTCCAAAACGGGGCCACGTACGTCGTAGGCAACATTGTTGAGCTTCTTCGATTTTGAAATTTCCTTCATGATAGTCCTCCTACAAAAAAATTAAAGCCCTAAGCATATCAATAGATATACTTAGGGCGAACTGTTGTCCGTGTTACCACCTAAATTCGGGAATTGTTCCCGCACTCATACGGTACTTGAAATTGATTTCGCATACCGAGCTCCAAATAACGGCGGAGATCCGTTGGAGTGTACTTGCACAAAAATGCTTTCCGCCCACAGCTCAAAGGCGGCTTTAGCGCTCCGTTCATGAAGTCTCACAGCTAACGACTTCTCTCTGAATTTCGCTCGGCGCTTACTATTCCTTATCACAGCTTTTTTCTTATTGTCGTTAATTATAAACACCTAAAAGGCTCTTGTCAACAACAAATATTACTAACATTTGTTGTTGGATTGCGGAAAATAACGTCACTTTTTTAAAACTAATTCAGGCTTTTCCTTCATGCTTCTTGATAAAACGCTCGACGTTTATGATAAAACGTTCATGCGTTCCAAAACCAATTTCGCCGTTTTCGTCGGTAGCCGTTATTTTGAAGGTGACTTTTCGACCGTCAATTTCGGTGATTTCGCTTTCAGCCCAGACCTTCTTGCCGATGGGCGTTGCCGCTGTGTGGTAGACGTCGACGTGAATGCCAACGCTGGCATAACCCTCTTCCAAATTGGGAAGAAGATTGAAGCTACACGACTCCTCCATAAGCATTATCATGCGGGGAGTTGCCAAAACGTTAAAGCTATTCGATTCCGCCATTGCCGCGACATCATTTTCCGTAACGACCATGTCACGTCTGCATTTTTGTCCGATTTCCAGTGCCATATGTATCCTCCGAAGCCACGGGCAAAATGCCGTGAAGCCTTGTCTTTTATGATTAAATTATGCCGAGCGGGATAAGCACAGCCAAAGCCAGAGCGTCGATTGCAAACATTGTGATGATGAAGCGCTTCTGTGTTTTGGGTTTCTTATCATAGATTAGGTAGCTTGCGAGGAAGAAGGGAATATAGGTTGTGATAAACACAGGAATTGCGCCCCACCAGGGGAAAACCCAGATGAATGCGGGCGTCCAAGCGAGGAAGATTTCGACCAGTGAGAAGAGCAGCGCCGAGCCGATGGCGTAGACAATTCGGTTGTTGATGCCAAAAATCTTCATGTCCTTGTCAGCGGGCAGAAGCTTTGAGGTAAAGCCAGCGATTGCGAACATCATCGAAAGCTCCCATGAAACTCCGATGAGCAGGATAAACGAGGTGCTCTCTGCGGAAACTGTCCACAGAGCGTAGCCAGCGAAATTGCAGATGACTGCGTTTGCAATTTCGTAGAACCAATGCACGGAGTAAAGCGCGAGAGCTGCGGCGATTGCCCTGTAGTCTTTCTTTTGAACTTCATTACAGTAAATGATGACCACGATTGCAAAGAGCGCGATGAACGTCCAGTTGAAGTTTGCCGGGTTGCGAACCATTGCCTTTGCGGCATCCGCGAGCGGCGAGTTGGCGGCGTTACCAAACAGCATAAACAATACCTCCCTCAAAATAATATCTCCCTTGACAATAGCATATTTTGGCATAAACGGTCAATACAAATTGCACAAATTATCAATGAAAGCTTTCAAGGTTTTCGTGGAAACGCTCAAATTTGGTCGAATCGGAGCTTGGGATAAGCTCATTCGACGCTGTCCTAAAGTTTGCGCACGTCTATCCTTTCGAGAGAGTTAGAATACTTATATAGCTCGTCTGGCGTATGCTCAATTGCACTGCATGAGTTTTTAACAGCGGGAAAAACGGTTTTGAGATTATATTGTTATGCTTTTTCGTTCAGCAAAACCATGTGTATGTGGTCTTCCCATTTCCCGTTTATCTTCAGATATTTGTAAGCCAGACCTTCGTTGTAGAACCCTAGTTTCTCAACCACCTTGAAAGAACGAACGTTCTTTGGCATGATGTTAGCTTCAATTCTGTGAAGGCCATATTCGTCGAACATTACATCAATTCCTTTTTGAATTGCCTCGGTTATATAGCCGTTGTTAATCTCGTCCTTATCAAGCTTGTAGCCAAGATGACAGGACCAAAAAGCGCCCATTACGATGTTGTTAAAGGCAACTGAGCCGATTGTTTTGCTGTCGTCATCCTTTTTGAAAATCCATAATCGCAGGGAACGCTTGTTTTCAAAATCTACTAAGTCCTTACTCAACTGCGATTCGTGAAACTGCTTTGTATAGAAGTCCTCGTCCTTCACGGCCTCCCACTCATCTAAAAAGCTTTTGTTTCTCGTATAGTAGTCAAGAACTAGTCCGGCATGGGTGCTGTCGAGCACCTTCAAAATAAGCCTGTCAGTTTCATATACCTTGTTCATAAAATCGCCCTCAGAATACATATGGTTTTAACTAAGTCTCCACTCCGGTCAAATCGAAGCTTGGGATAAGCTCGTCCGTTGCGGAAGACAGCTCCTGAAAATATCCGTTTTCTATACTAGACAACGACAGATAGCTCTGTGCTCTTTCAAATTCCTCACAAATAAGCGAGCGGGCAAGCTCGGGGGATTTTTGTTTGTCGGCAAGTGGCACAAATTGGCTCATAAGGCTAAACAGCACCGTGCTTTTCGGAAAGCTTTCCGAAACCCAGTCGATAACGTCAAAGGCGTCGTCGAGCCTGTCAGGCAAAATGAGGTGACGAATGAGCACACCGCTTTTCAGAAGACCCTCGTCGTCCATGACAAACTTGCCGGTCTGACGGTACATTTCCTGTATAGCTGTTTTTGCGATGCTTGGGTAATCCTTCGCTCCCGAATATCGTGAAGCCGCTTCGGCGGAGGAGTATTTGAGATCAGGCATATAGACCTGAACATAGCCCTCAAGCATTTTGAGTGTTTCGACGCTCTCATATGCGGAGCTGTTCCAAACAACGGGAATATTCGGTTTTGCAATTTTGAGAGCCTCGATAATTTTATCGGTAAAATGCGTCGGAGTTACAAGATTAATGTTGTGAACATCGCTGCCCTCAAGCTCCGAGAAAATCTCTGCAAGCCGCGCAACACTAATCTCTTTGCCGCGTCCATCAAAGCTGATTTCGCGGTTCTGGCAGAAAACGCATTGCATATTACAGCCGGAAAAAAATACCGTTCCGCTTCCGCAAGTTCCACTTATGCACGGCTCCTCGCCAAAATGCGCCGCGGCACGGGCAACTTTCGGAAAATCTCCGCAGCGGCAGAAACCAAGCTCGCCGTTTTTTCTGTCAATGCCGCAGTTTCTCGGACAAAGATAGCATTTTTCGCTCATTAGTCGTTCTCCGGAAGCTTGCATACGTCTACCCATTCGAGCGCGGCGGAATACTTAAACAGCTCGTCTGGTGTAAGCTCGATTGCGCTGCTAGAGCTTCCCACTGCGGGAAAAACGGTCTTGAAACGCAGAACGGACTCGTCAATATAAACGGGCACGCCGTCGTTTATCCCAAAGGGGCAGACCCCGCCTACGGCGTGACCTACCAGCTCCAAAACCTCGTCTGCCGTGAGCATTTTTGCCTTCATGCCAAATTTGGACTTAAACTTTTGATTGTCAATTCTCGCATCGCCAGCGGCAACGACAAGAATGCAGTTATCTCCACTTTTGAACGAAAGTGTCTTTGCAATCCGCGCTGGAGCAACGCCGAGGGCTTCGGCGGCAAGCTCGACGGTTGCGCTTGAAACGGTGAATTCTTGAACCCTGTTTTCAATTCCTTGTGCGCAGAAAAATGCGCGCCCTTTTTCAATGGACATAGGCCTCTCTCCTTAGTTATAAATGCTGTAAAAAAACAATATGCGCATATATTAGCACGGTTTGTCAATAAATGCAAATATTCATCGTATTCATAAATTATGGATATAATATCGGAAATATCAAATAATATTCAGTGAATATCTAATATTGTTGCATATTGACTATTGCGTTATCTGAAATATGATGATAGAATATCCGCATATTAAAAATTGTTCGGAGGAATAACCATGAGCGATATTAAAAAATGCGTCCTTGCCTATTCGGGCGGTCTTGATACATCCATAATCATCCCTTGGCTCAAGGAAAACTACGGCTGTGAGGTAATTGCTGTTTCCGGAAACGTTGGGCAGACCGACGAGCTTGAAGGCCTTGAAGAAAAGGCTCTCAAAACCGGCGCAAGCAAGTTGTATGTTCTCGACCTAATCGACGACTATGCAGACAACTACATTGTTCCAACCATGAAGGCCGGAGCAAAGTATGAAACCTATCTTCTCGGTACATCAACTGCGCGTCCCTGCATTGCAAAGGGACTTGTGGAAATTGCACTGAAAGAGGGGGCAGACGCAATCTGCCACGGCTGCACCGGAAAGGGCAACGACCAGGTGCGTTTTGAGCTTGCAGTTAAGGCACTTGCGCCGCAGATGAAGATTATAGCTCCGTGGAGAGAGTGGGACATAAAGAGCCGTGATGAAGAAATCGAATACGCCGAGGCTCACAATATTCCCCTTAAGATAAACCGCGAAACGAACTATTCTAAGGACAAAAATATGTGGCACTTGAGCCATGAGGGACTTGACCTGGAAGACCCAGCAAACGAGCCGACATATAACAAGCCCGGTTTCCTAGAGCTTGGCGTTTCTCCCGAAATGGCTCCTGATAAGCCTGCCTATGTTGAGCTAGAATTTGTAAAGGGAACTCCCGTGGCTCTCGACGGCGAAAAGATGAAAGTTTCGGACATCATCTGGAAGCTCAATAAAATCGGTGGAGAAAACGGCATTGGTATCATCGACATAGTCGAAAACAGACTTGTCGGCATGAAGTGCCGTGGCGTTTACGAAACTCCGGGCGGCACTATACTGTATTATGCGCATCAGGTGCTCGAAACGCTCTGCCTTGACAAGGCAACAGCGCACATGAAGGAACAGCTCGCGGTTACTTACGCAGAGCTTGTATATAACGGTCAGTGGTTCACTCCGCTGAAAAAGGCGCTGGATGCTTTTGTCGAGACAACACAGGAAAATGTTACTGGCAAGGTTAAGCTCAAGCTCTACAAGGGCAATATGATTAGCTCTTCTGTGACCTCACCTTATTCGCTGTATTCAGAAGATATTGCGACCTTTGGCGAGAGTGACTATAACCAAAAGGACGCAGAGGGCTTCATCAATCTTTACGGTTTGCCCATCAAGGTTAAAGCGATGATGGAGCAGGGGCTTCTGAAATAGGCATCTATTTCAAAATAAGCAAGTGACAGGCTTTCTCAAGTCTGTCACTTCTTTTATCTGTGTTGAATGTTGGTAATAAATGTGTTATACTAACCAAATATAATTATGTTGCATTGGGGGTCTTTGATATGATGGAGCTTAACAAAACTAAGGCATGGGAACTGCTGAAGGAATACAATAAGGACAGCTTTCACCTAAAACATTCACAGACCGTTGCGCTTTGTATGCGCTATTTTGCGGAGACAGAAGGCTTTGCTGATGAGGCGGATTTCTGGGAAATTGTTGGAATGTTGCATGATTTGGACTTCGAGCTGTATCCCAATGAGCACTGCGTCAAGGTTCAGGAGATAATGCGCGAGAAGGGTCTTGATGAAAGACTTATCCACGCCGTCGCAAGTCACGGCTACGGAATTTGCTGCGATATATTCCCCGAACTGCATATGGAAAAGGTGCTGTTTGCATCGGACGAGCTTACAGGACTGATTGGAGCCGCCGCACTTATGCGACCCTCAAAGAGCGTGCAGGACATGGAGCTTTCTTCGCTGAAAAAGAAATTCAAGGACAAAAAATTTGCCGCAGGTTGCAACCGCGAGATCATTGAAAAAGGTGCGGAAATGCTCGGTTGGGAGCTTGAAACACTGCTGGACAAGACTCTTGAGGCAATGCGTGCCTGCGAGGAAAAAGCGAACGACGAAAAGTATTATTAAAAATAGAAGCACTTGCTTCTCAAGGAGATGACAATGACTACCGGCAAAGATACAATCCTTCAGGGGAAAGTATTCCCTCCACTAATAAAATTTGCGATACCACTCATGCTTACGATTTTGTTGCAGGCACTCTACGGCGCGGTCGACCTTATCGTAGTCGGAAAATTCGGAGATACGTCGAGCGTTTCGGCGGTTTCGAACGGCGGGCAGATAATGGTGACGATAACGGAAATCGTAGTTGGGCTTTCGATGGGCGTCACGGTGCTAATAGGACGCTTCGTAGGATCGAAGGATGATGAAAGTGCGGCAAATATTGTCGGCGGAATGATTAAGCTGTTCGTAGTAGTGGGGCTTGTTATTTCTGTTACTATGCTTTTGATGGCAGACGAAATCGTGACTCTGATGAAGGTTCCTGAGCAAGCAGCCGAAAAGACTATCACCTATGTTCGGATATGCGGGTCGGGAATGATATTCATTACAGCATTTAACGTTATAAGCGGTCTTTTTAGAGGCTTGGGGAACTCCAAATCACCGCTTTTATTCATAAGCATAGCCTGCGGAGTCAACATAATCGGTGACCTTTTACTGTGCGGCGTTTTCAAAATGGACGCTACAGGTGCCGCAATTGCAACGGTTTTTGCGCAGGCTGTGAGCGTTGCTTTTTCACTGTACAAAATCAAAAAGGACGGACTGCCCTTTAGGGTGAAAAAGAAGCATCTTAC
The DNA here is from genome assembly GCA_964560435.1 of uncultured Oscillospiraceae bacterium. Lineage (GTDB taxonomy): Bacteria > Bacillota > Clostridia > Oscillospirales > Oscillospiraceae > UBA2658. Next base: position 17,601 of record CAZLLK010000026.1, on the reverse strand, counting down.
AAAAACATTAAGCGCTCAGAAAAACATTATTAAAGTTGGCGCACCCGTTGCACTTCAGGATTTTCTTGTAAGCATCTCGTTTCTTATCATAATGGCTATTATCAATAATATTAGCCTTGACCCTGATGTTTGTCTTGTGGCTTCTGCAAGTGTTGGGATAGCCGAAAAAATGTTTATTTTCCTCGCTCTTGTACCGATTTCGTTCATGTATGCGCTGTCCGCATTTGTCGCGCAGAACGTAGGCGCAAAACAGGAGGACAGGGCAATGAAAGGATTGCGCGCCGGCATGATAACGTCCTTTTCTTTCGGCGTAGTTATGGCTGCGCTGACATATTTTGCAGGGGGCATTCTCGCCGGATTTTTTGAGAATAATCCGCTTGTAATCGCTTCCACACATAGCTATATGCGCGGAACTGCGGCGGAATATATGATTATTCCCTTTGTATTCTGCTTTTTGGGATACTTCAACGGCATCGGAAAAACAACCTTTGTTCTTATCGAGGGAATTATTTCTTCGTTTGCGGTGCGAATTCCGCTCTGTTATTATTTAAGCCGTTTGCCCGACTCGAGCTTATTTACAATCGGTCTTTCCGTGCCAATTTCCTCATTTGCAAGTGTTGCCATGTGCTTGGGGTATTACATTTTCGTTAGAAAGAAACGGCTTACAATGCATGAACTTTAGTTCGCAGCAAGCTCACACTGTTTCAAACGACAACGGAGCCTCTTGAAAATTGATTTCAATAGGCTCCGTTGTCGTTATATGGAAAGGTGTTCAGCTGTTCGTGAAAAATATCAAACCAATCGTAAGCAATATTGGCAAAATCATTTCCTTTGCCCAACGACGAGAGTCCCATTGCGCCGTTTCCTTGTGGAAAGCACTTGTTCCAAGAAACGAAGCAGCACAGGCCAGGATTATCGCCAAAAACGAGAATAGCACGTTGGCAGCAATTCGACCGTTTGAAAAATCGATAGCAAATGTGCCCAAGCAAACGAAGGCGGCCCCGCTCACAAAAGCGCCGATAATGTATAAAATCTTCTTGTTTTTTTCGTTTTTCAATTTATTATCCCCCTTCAAATGGTTAAACTTCCATGGAAAAGCAAGAGCTTGTATTTCGTGGCCATTAGCTCCGAAGGCAATACACATACCAAGAAGCGGGCAAACAAAGCAGATTGCACCATTAACTCAATAACCAATTTTATTATTTTTTATAAGGTAGCACCTTGCCAAACTTATAAGGTATTATATCTTGTTATCTAAAAATTTGCAATGCAAACGCAGTATGTCATCAATGAATTATTCCACGCTGGAAGCCGTTGAAGCATCGAGAACAAGCCATTGACAAGTACCTATAAAACTGATAAAATCTATCAGTCATATTGTAATAATCGCCATGAAAAAGTCAGCGAAAAGCACGCAGTGCAAAGCGAGGGAGAACGGTGAAAGCTCCTCACAGGCACTTTTCGTAGCCACTTTTGAGCGACCTGCGAGAGCGGGCGGTTTGTCCCCGATATTGGGCAGCATAAGATACCTCGATTTTCGGGGTAAATTAGGGTGGTACCGCGAAGCCATGCTTTCGCCCCTAAATTGTAGGGGACGAGAGCATTTTTTTGTAGAGAGTTATATTTGGAGGAACGCAAAAGTTTGAAACAAGTTTCAAACTTCGTCAATTCCAAATTCATATTGCTCGCCCTGCGGGCAACCGCAATATATGCACATATTATGACCATATCATTTTTGGTCATCTTGTGATTTAAGTGTAAGGAAAGGCATGGTCATAAACATGGAAAAGTTTGGACTTAACGACTTAAGAGAAAAATTCCTTTCATTCTTTGAAAGCAAGGGACATCTGCGCCTGCCGAGCTTTTCTCTTCTACCTCAGAACGATGCATCATTACTGCTAATAAACTCGGGAATGGCTCCCATGAAACCGTGGTTTACGGGCGATCAGGAGCCACCGCGCAAGCGCGTCTGCACCTGCCAGAAGTGCATCCGCACCGGCGACATTGAAAACATCGGTCACACAGCTCGCCACGGCACATATTTCGAGATGCTCGGAAACTTCTCGTTTGGCGATTACTTCAAGCACGAAGCAATCGCGTGGAGCTGGGAGTTCTTGACCTCGCCGAACTGGCTGGGAATTGACCCCACCAGACTATATCCCTCCGTATATGTCGAGGATGATGAGGCTTTCTCAATCTGGCGCGACGAAATCGGCATCCCCGAGGCTAACATTACAAGACTGGGCAAGGCAGATAACTTCTGGGAGCATGGCTCCGGCCCCTGCGGCCCCTGCTCCGAAATATACTTCGACCGCGGTGAAAAATACGGTTGCGGACAGCCCGACTGCAAGGTTGGCTGCGAATGTGACCGCTTTATCGAAATTTGGAACAACGTGTTCAGCCAGTTCAACAACGACGGAGCGGGACATTACGTTGAGCTTGCTCAAAAGAATATCGATACCGGCATGGGACTTGAGCGCCTTGCCGTTGTGTGCCAGGATGTCTACTCCCTGTTCGATGTCGACACCGTTATGAGCATCACAAACAAGGTTAGCCAAATCACCGGCGCTCGTTACGGACAGTCGAAGAAGGTCGATACCTCGCTTCGCGTTATTACAGACCATATCCGCAGTGGAACCATGATGATTTGCGACGGTGTTTTGCCCTCGAACGAGGGACGCGGCTACGTTCTGCGCAGACTTCTGCGCCGTGCCGCACGTCACGGTAAGCTGCTCGGAGTTAACGAGCCTTTCCTCTTTGAGGTTTGCGCAACCGTTATAGCCGAGAATAAGCTGGCTTATCCCGAGCTTGTCCAGAAGCAGGACTATATCACCCGCGTAATCAAAATCGAAGAAGAGAATTTTTCCAAAACCATCGATGCTGGTATGAAAATCGTATCCGATATGCTTGATGAGCACAAGAAAAAAGGCGAGACGTTGTTCAGCGGAGCTGATGCGTTTAAGCTTTATGATACCTATGGCTTCCCCGTCGACCTCACAGCAGAAATCGCTGAGGAGCAGGGACTGACCGTTGACCGCAAGGTTTTTGACGGGTGTATGCAGGAGCAGAGAGTCCGAGCAAGAGAGGCGAGAGCCGCTCTTGGCGACCTCGCTTGGGCAGGCATCGACCTTGGACTTGACAGCACACCGACTCGGTTTGTCGGCTATGAAAAAATTGAGGACGAATGCAAGGTTCTTGCCATCGTTGTCGGCGAAGAGCTTTCCGCGAAGGCTTGCGAGGGCGACGAGGCTATTATTGTTCTCGACAAGACACCTATGTATGCGGAAATGGGCGGACAGACTGCCGACCACGGCTCTATCAAGACAGCGTTTGGCGACTTTGAGGTTACCGACGTTCAGAAGAATAAGGCCGGAAAATATATGCACCACGGTGTTATGAGAAGCGGACAAATTACCGTTGATGAAACCGTTACCGCAAAAATTGACATGGAGCGTCGCCGCGCAATCATGCGTGCGCACTCGGCAACTCACTTGCTTCACAAGGCACTTCAAACTGTTTTGGGCGACCATGTTGAGCAGGCTGGTTCGCTAGTTGAGCCTGATAAGCTCCGCTTCGACTTTACCCACTTCAGCGCAATCGAGGAAGACGAGCTGAAGCTTGTTGAGAAGTACGTCAATCGCGCAATTCTTGAGGGCTATGCCATCGACATCAAGGAAATGGCGATTGAGGATGCAAAGAAAATCGGCGCTATGGCGCTGTTTTCTGAGAAGTATGGCGATGTCGTGCGCGTTGTCAACATGAGTGGATACTCCATCGAGCTTTGCGGCGGCACACACATTGACAACACCGCAAAAATCGGGCCGTTCCGCATAAAAAGCGAATTCTCCGTGGCTTCCGGCGTAAGGCGTATCGAGGCGATGGTTGGTGAGCTTGTTTTGGACGAAATGCGCAACGGAAACGAAATTCTCCGCCGTATGTCCGAAACCTTGAAGACGAACCCTAATGAAATTGAAGACAAATTTGCACAGCTGATGCAGGAATTCAAAAATGCACGTAAGCTGGTTGAGAAGCTTCAGGCACAGCAGCTCAAGGCAGAAGCCGATAGAGTTATGTTTGGTGCAAAGACCATTAAGGAGCTTAAAATCATCACCGGGATATTCCCAGACCTCTCGGCTGACGATCTTCGCCTCATGGGAGATATGCTCCGTGACAAGGATGCAAATATTGTCGTCGTTCTTGCCGGAATACTCGACGATAAGATTAGCCTTCTTTCTGTCTGCGGTGATGCGGCAATCAAGAAGGGCATCCGCGCGGGTGACCTTATCAAGCACGTTACTGCCATTACTGGAGGAAGCGGCGGCGGAAAGCCTGAGAGAGCAATGGGTGGCGCAAAGGACGAGCTTATGCTCGATAACGCTCTTGCAACGATTGATAACTACGTCAACGAGAAAGCTAAAGACTAATTTTGGGTAAAATATCCCTTGGCGGTTATTTTACAGATATAATTTAAATGCCGAAGCATTTCGCGGCGGCGATTAAACAAGCGCAAAGCCTTGGACTTGCGCGAAGCTCTTTCCCGAAAGGAGAATTATTATGTCAGATTGCATTTTTTGCAAAATAGTAGCAGGTGAGATACCCTCCGACAAGATTTACGAGGACGAAAAAGTCATTGCGTTCCGTGATATTCACCCGCAGGCACCCGTGCATTTTCTTGTTGTTCCAAAGGAACACATCAAGTCCGCAGCGGAGATTACGGCTGAAAATTCAAGCATAATTTCCCATTGCTTCGAGGTTATTGCTCTGCTTGCAAAGCAGGAAAAGCTGGACGATGGTTTCCGCATTATCAATAACTGCGGCGAAAACGCGGGACAGACCGTTCCGCACATCCACTTCCATGTGCTTGCAGGCAGACCCTTGGGAGAAACATTGGTATAATGCGGAGAAATTCGTATAACCAGATGATTCGTTTATTGGCGAGGTAAGTATAAACGCCTGACGGCGGGCAGAATTGCCCACCGTCAGGCTGCTTTTTGGGCGGACTGTCAGAGGTTGAGAAAGCCTTGCAGGCGACGAAACGCCGCCCGTCGCTGTATATAAATACAGCAGGGCGGCGCTGACGAAGCAAGCAAAAAACGTTAAGTAGTAACGGCTTTAGCCGTTACAGCTTTATTAACAGCTAAATTTTGATTGTAAATATAACTTGATTAAAATTGCATTGTTGAGGCCCGCTTTTTGCGGTGCGAGACTTTTTCGACACTCTGAGCCTTCGGTGATGACCGAAGACTGCTTGTAAGAGCTAAATATGCTTTTTAATGTCCTTGTGAATTGTCCAGACATCTTGCCCGAGGTTACTTACAATAGTGATTATTAGACGCTTTTCTGCATCATAGGAAGAAATAAAGCTAACGCCCGGATCTGAGCCTTGAAAATACGGGGTTTGATTGTCTTTGTTTAGCCAAAAACCATACCCATATTCACCTTTTTCAGTTTGAGGTGAAGTCATTATTGAGAACATCTCCTTCGAAACTACGGCTCCGCGAATCAGCCCTCGCCAGAAGTTCTCAATGTCGGAAATGGTGGTGAAAGCTCCACCTGCACCAGTTCCTTTGACATCGACGCTGTAAATGTTCGTATAAAACTGTTTTGTCAGCTCATCAAAAATATAGGAGTTGGCGCATTTGGCAGGAAGTCGATCCAATTCATAGTAGCCGGTATTGTCCATTGATACGTGGCTGAAAAGTACGGAATCGAGATAGATGTCAAACGGCTGGTCGGTGATGCTTTCAATAATCAGCCCAAGCACGAGATAACCCGTGTTGTTATATTGGAATTTTTCACCCCTTGGGTACATCATGGGCTTATCAATGAACAGCGGTAGCAAATCCTTTGAAGAACGAATTCTGTAATTCGGAAAATTCTTGAACAAATCCGCATACTCGTTCATAACCGATTCATCGAAATAGTCCGGTATGCCGGAGGTGTGATTGAGAAGCTGACGCACCGTAATGTCGGGGTCGATTTGCTTTAGGTCGAAGCCGAGTACTTCACCGATATGAGTTTGAAGCGAAAGCTTGCCGTCGCCGATTAATTTCATGATGCCCGCGGCCACAAATGCTTTTCCGGCTGATGCAGTCGCAAATTTGGTGTCAAGCTCATTTGGGGTTTGGTTTGGAATATCGGCAAACCCGTATGCTTTTCTAAACAAGGGTTGGTCATCAATTAAAACAGAAACAGCACCGCTGAAATTGCTTGGAATACGCTTATCTAACATGATTTTGCCCTCGATGTCCATGAGAATTTTTATATAATAGCCGCAAAGCTACGCAGTGATATATTATTTGGCGCTTAATATCCAATTTTATATATTATAGCACCAAACGGAATATTTGAAAAGAGCCGTATAACCACATTTTTCATGAGGGAGGAATGAATATGCGAAAACTCGCGACAGCCGCAATAGCTTTTTCGGCAGCGGTCTTTGCTTCGCATTATCTAGTGCCGCCCGATTATAATTTTGTTTGCGCCGCTCTCTGCGCCGTGCTTTCCTTGTCGGCAATATTCCTCAAAAACGATATGCGCAAGCGCGTTTTGTTGATTTTTCTTGCTGCGGTAGTTGGCTTTATAATTAGCCTTGCTTCCTATACATACAAAACGGTGCCTGCCAGAGAAATTTCCGGCACCGAGCAAATCGTTACAGCAAGGGTAACGGACTATCCTGAAATCTACGATGAATATTCAACATTATCAATTCGCCTTACAAGCGACAATGTTCCCAAGCTTGGAGCTGTGCTTTATTCCTTTGAAGACGAGCTTGCGGAGCTAGAGCCCGGTGACATTATAACGGCGAATGTTAAACTAAAAGCCGCGGATGAGCGTTTCGGAGAAGCCTTCAGCGGAAACAATGCGGATAATATATATCTCCAGTGTTACCTTAACGGCGAAATTGAAGTTACCGGAAAAAGCGACTTTTCGTTTTTGTATTTCCCAAAAGCTCTGTCAAAAAGCTTGAAGGAAAGCACTTCGCAGGTCTTTGCGGAGGATAGTGCTCCGCTAATGATTGCACTTTTGACTGGCGACACAAAGCTGCTGTACAAAGACACTGCTCTTTATGCCGCAATGGCTGAGGCTGGAGTTCTGCACGTTGTTGCAGTTTCGGGAATGAACGTCGCGTTCCTTGTGGGGTTTGTTCAGCTTGTTATCAGACGCAAAAAGCTTGCGTCGTTAGTCGCAATTCCGATTGTTTGGATTTTCGTCCCGTTTGCGGGCGCTTCGCCCTCTGTTATACGTGCCGCGTTTATGATTAGCACGGTGCTTGCTGCGCCAATGTTCCGCAGGGAAAATGACGGCTTGACATCACTTACAGCTATTCTAGCGTTGCTTCTTCTTGTAAATCCAGCCACCTGCGCTTCTGTAAGCCTTCAGCTTTCGTTTGCTGCGATGCTCGGCATGATACTTGTAACGCCTAAAATTTATAAACCGATGTATCAAAAGGTGAATTTGTCCTTCAAGGCTAAGAAGAAAAACGTTGGCTTTGCGAATAGGGTAGTAAAAAATATACTCTTGGGAATCTCTGCCGCCTTTGTCTCAACGATAGGCGCACTCGTGTTCACGACGCCGATTGCCGTTATATATTTTGGCTACGTTTCGTTAATTGGCATTCTTGTTAATGTGCTAATTTTCTGGGCTATCTCGGTGTGCTTCATTATGGGATATGTCTCATGCATTCTCGGCTTTGTCTGGCTCCCGCTGGGAGGGGTACTCGGTTCTTTGACAAGCCTACTCGTTAGGTATATTATTGCAGTCGTTAAGCTTGCGGCGGCTGTTCCGTATGGGGCGATTTATACAAAGGAAAACCTTTTCGGGTATTGGCTCGTCCTAGTTTATATTATTTTTACTCTCTGCTATGTGTTAAGGAGAAAAGAGGGCTTTCGCGCTGGTGTTCCCATTTTTCTTGCGGCAATTTCGCTCTGCTGTGTTATCCTTGTAACGGGCTTTCGCGCGGAAAACGATACCGGCAGCTTTACCGCCGTCGATGTCGGCCAGGGACAGAGCGTGATTTTGACCTGTGGAGACGCTACTGCGGTTATCGATTGCGGCGGCAAGGGCAAGAATGTTAACGCAGGGGACAAGGTGGCGGGGCTTCTGCTTGGAAGTGGCAGGCAAACGGTGAATGTTCTGTTTCTTACGCATTTTGACGACGACCACGTTAACGGCGTCACAAGGCTTATGAGCCGCGTCACTGTCAAAAAGCTCGTCATTCCGGACAGCTCATATGACAAAACGAAGCGGGAAGAGATACTGAGCCTTGCTCAAAAATTGGGCACAGAGGTTTACATAACACGGAATGACACGACAATAGAAGAGGGCAAATTGAAAATTAAAGCATATACTACGTTCAGCCAGGACGAGCCGTCGTTGATTTATCTAGGGTGCATAGGTGATTTCGAGGCACTTGTCAGCGGGGATGCGGGAATTTCTGAGGAGCAGGAATTTCTTGCGGCGCACGATTTGCCCGACGCAGAGCTTTTTGTGGCAGGACATCACGGCTCAAAGACTTCAAGCTCAGAGGAATTGCTTAACGCACTGAAGGCCGAATATGCGGTGGTTTCGTGCGGCTACAATAATTATGGACATCCGACGAAAGAAGCGCTTGGACGCGTAACTTCCGCTGATATGGAGATTTTTAGAACCGACCAATTGGGTGATATTACTTTCAAGATAGCTGGCTAAGGAGGGGAAAACTTGGCAAAGAACGATAAAAACGATAAAAAGACGGACTATAGCGCCGTTCTGCGTGAGCTGAAGGACAAGGGGGCTGAAAGGCTTTATCTTCTCTGGGGAGCTGAGGACTATCTTCGCGAGAGCTTTTTTAAAGCAATCAAAAAGCTTTGCCTGGATGGCGGAAGCTCCGACTTTAATCACCACAGACTCAATGGCTCGCCGCTCAATATGCAAAAGCTTACCGAGGCGGTGGATTCGGTTCCGTTTATGGGCGAGAAAACGCTGATAGAAGTTCACGATTTCGATGTTAACGCTGTCAAGGACGAGGATACGGAGAGACTGAAAAGCATAGTTTCCGACATACCGGAATACGCCACTGTCGTCTTCATTCTACCGACTGGATATGAGCCGGACGGACGTCTTGCGGCAATAAAAGCACTTAAAAAGCTCGGCAACGCGATAGAATTTACAACGCAGTCGCAAGGGCTTTTAATCAACTGGATTACACGCCGTTTTTCGGCTTTAGGGAAAAATATCGGCAAGGCAGAATGCGAAAAGCTGATATTCACCTCCGGCGAGCTAATGACAAGGCTCATTCCGGAAATTGAGAAAATCGCAGGCTTTTCAAAGTCCGACACCGTGACCGCCGAGGACATCGAGAGGACTGCACAGCGAATTCCCGAGGCAAGCGTATTTGAAATGACGGACCGTTTATCCGAAAAAAACTACGACAAAGCCGCGTCACTCATGGCGGAGCTTTTGCAGTCGGGAGAGCACCCAATAAAAATTCTTGCGATGATTGGCTTTCAGATGCGAAGACTCTACACTGCGCGAGTCGCGCTCGACGCAGGTATGGGAAGAGACTTCGTCATGCAAAGCTGCGGCATCGGCTATCCATTTCTTGCGGATAAGCTATTGAAATCGGCTTCGGGATTTACGATAAAACAGCTGAAAAGAGCTGTCGAGCTTTGCGCGGAAAGCGATTACCGCATGAAAAGCTCGTCAGAGGACGATGAGGATATTTTAAAAGAGCTTTTGCTGCGTGTAGCTGTGGGAAAATAGTGTGAAATGTTTCAAGCTATTTTCATGCGCCAATTGCACCGTAGCGCGGTAGCCGCAATTGATGCGCAATCTTCACCAAGGAGGGGTAGACGGGATGATAAAGGTCAGCGAGGTAATCGTCGTTGAGGGACGCTATGACAAAAATACGCTCAGTCAAATTATCGACGGCACAATAATCGAAACCGAGGGCTTTGGCATTTTCTCCGACAAGCAAAAGCTTGCGCTTTTCCGTCGACTTGCTGAAACTAGGGGATTAGTTGTGCTTACAGACAGCGACGGAGCGGGCTTCGTAATAAGAAATTACCTGAAGGGTGCGATTGACCAGAAATACGTAAAGCACGCCTACATACCCGATGTTTTGGGCAAAGAAAAGCGGAAAAGCTCGCCCTCAAAGGAAGGAAAGCTCGGAGTTGAGGGGATGAGCCGCGAAGTTATAGTATCGGCTTTGACAAGAGCGGGAGTTTCCTTCGATGAAGCTTCAAACGCGGACAAAACCGAGCCGATAACAAAGGCCGACCTTTTTGAATTGGGACTATCGGGATGCAAGGGAAGCAACGAAAAAAGGTTAGCGCTTTTGAAGGAGCTGCTCTTGCCCTCAAAGCTTTCGCCGAATGCTATGCTCGATGTTTTAAACGCACTTGTGACACGAGACGAGTTTATAAAGCTGATAAAAAACGAAGTCGGTGAATAGCACAAAAGAAAGTTGCGGTCGCTTAATAACTTGGAGAAAAATCCATATATAGTTAATTAATTGTAAAAAATGCGTCCAACACACAAATATATGTAGCGTACATAATAGAAATGTGTTAAAATACCATAATAAAGATTGTTATTCAAAGTGTAACTTGGCGAAGAAAAAACTGATTTTGAGGAGAACTGTCATGAGATGTCCATTTTGTGGTTATGCCGAGAGCAAAGTTATTGATTCGCGTCCCGCGGAAGAAGGGGCAACAATTCGCCGCCGCAGAGAGTGCCTTGCCTGCCAAAAGCGGTTTACCACCTATGAGATAATGGAACGACTGCCGCTTGTTGTTGTCAAGCGCGACGGCAGCCGTCAGACCTTTGACAAAATCAAGGTCATGAATGGTATGTTAAGAGCCTGCGAAAAACGTCCGGTTTCGATTCAGTCACTCGAAAAGATTGCAGACGAAATTGAGCAGGAACTCCAGAATTCGCTTGAACGCGAGGTGAGCACCACCGAAATCGGTGAAATGGTAATGTCAAAGCTTAAGAACGTGGACGAAGTTGCCTATGTTCGTTTTGCCTCCGTTTACCGCCAGTTCAAGGACGTCAACACCTTCTTCGATGAGCTGCAAAAACTCATTGATAAAAAGAACTAAAGGATTGACCCCAAGGTCACACGTTCTTTTATAGCAATGCTGCGAAGCTCCTCTTTAAGTTTACCGAAAGAGGCTTCGGCAGTTTCGTTCTCGCTTTGAAGCTCCGATAACAGGTCGTAGTATGCGTCAGTAATGACGTCTATTTCGCTGTGCCTCAGCATAATGTGCGAATATGAATCCCAATCGAGCCATGACTCCAGAGAGTCTTCAATGTCGGAAACGGCTCCGTCTTTGTCTCCGCTGAAATATAGCTTTTCTGCCGCTTCAATATCTCCGGTGAGGGCTTGAGTTTTGTTTTCAATATGCCGAATGTTTATCATGGCCAGCACAAAAATGGCGATAATCAGGAGGATTGCGATATATTCACGTTTCATATTTATGACCATTCCTTTCTTTGTTTTTACGGCAATATTGGCCGTGAAAATGAATGGTTATAAATTGTGCATATTTCATTTTTTGCCCTCCGATTTTGCGAAATATATCTGACCTGCTTCGTTTAAAGACATTAGGAAAACGTCTTTTACGTTTTTCACTTGTCGTGCGGCAAGCTCTTCTTGAAGCCAAATTTCATCCCTGCCGCAAAGACGAAGATTGTTCGGTATCACTTTTCCGTTGTTTATTATTATTACAGGGTAACCGCTGTCATTTGTTTCAATGCCAATTTGCCCCGCGGTTACAGTGCGTTCGGACGGAAAAAGAACTAGGTTCAGTCTTCCGTCCGTTTCCAATATAGCGAATTTTATTTTGCTTATGTCCAGTATGCTCTGGGTGCGCAGCTCCTCTGCCAGCTCGTCAGGCGTAAAGCGGTTTTTTTTCATCTCCTGCTGGTTTATCACACCATTGACGATGAGAAAGCTCGGTTTCCCACAAAGAAATTCTTTTGCCTTGTTGCTTTTTACGATTACGCCCGATATTATCAGCTCGCAGCAGAGAAGAAGAATGATCGGTAATAGTCCGTTCATCAGCGGAATACCAATATCCTGAAGCGGATGTGCGGCAATGTCGGAAATTAAAACGGTTATGACAAGCTCCGAAAGCTCCAGTTCTCCGAGCTGCCGTTTTCCCATTAGGCGCATTGCACCAAGAAGTGCAATATAGACTATAAAAGTTCTGAAAAAAACAATTCCCATTATTAGTACCCCCACATAATAGGGTTTCCAATAAGGTGAAGATTATTTGGAAAATCGGAACACAGCTGCGCTGTTTGCGTTTAATACTTGAGGAGAATTTATGGACATATCAAAAATCAGGCTGATTATATGCGGATTTGCGTTGATTCTACTGGGAATAAATATAGCAATAGTAAACCAGACAATGGTATCATACATTTTCAGTGGAGTGGGACTTATTATGATCATTAGCGTTTGTGTTGCGCAGCCTGACGAAAATGAAGACGATAAATAGCTTTCATCCATAAGGGGGAAATACCATTGAAATTTACAAAAATGCATGGTTGCGGAAACGACTATGTTTACGTTAACTGCTTTGACGAAGAGGTTTCCGACAGACCGGAGCTTGCCAAAATTGTTTCGAACCGTAACTTCGGAATCGGCAGCGATGGGCTTGTCTGTATCTGTCCTTCCGAGATTGCCGACTTTAAAATGGATATGTACAATCTTGACGGAAGCTCGTCACCCATGTGTGGAAACGGCATCCGCTGTGTCGGAAAATATGTGTTTGAAAAGGGCATGACCGACAAGACAAGAATTTCCGTGGAGTCTGGTGGCAGTATCAAAACGCTTGATTTGAATGTGGAGGACGGAGTCGTTAAGACCGTCCGTGTCGATATGGGCTCGCCCGAGCTTCGTCCGCAGTTCATCCCAATCGCGGAACACGGTCGCAACTTTATTAACCGTTCCGTAATCGTAGGGGACGAGGAATACTTCATCACCGCCCTTTCGGTGGGAAATCCTCACGCTGTCGTTTTCGTGCCGAATGTCGATGCGCTCGACCTTAAGACGATAGGCCCCAAGTTTGAAAATCACCCGCTGTTTCCGGAACGCGTGAACGCAGAATTTATTGAGGTTATCGACAAAAACACCCTGAAGATGCGGGTTTGGGAGCGCGGTAGCGGAGAAACACTTGCCTGCGGCACGGGGGCAACTGCCTCACTTGTCGCGTCGGCACTCAACGGACACACGGGCAATAGCGCAACAGTTCGTCTGCTCGGCGGTGAGCTTTTCATCGAGTGGGACAAAGAAAAAAACAAGCTCTACATGACAGGCCCCTCAGTCACCGTCTTTGATGGTGAGCTTTACATTTGATGAATAAGGGGAAGAACGATTTTGCATTGCAAAATCGCATCACTCCATAAGAATTATAAACTTTACTTTCAGCGAAACAATTGTAAGGAGAACCAATAATGCTTACTGTGAACGAAAACTATTCAAAGCTTCCGGGAAACTATCTGTTTGCCGAAATTGCAAAGCGTGTTACAGCATTTAAGGCAGAAAACCCCGAAAATAATCTTATTCCTCTTGGAATAGGTGATACCACACGCCCTCTTTCGCCGGCTATCGTTTCTGCAATGCATAAGGCAGTCGATGAAATGGGAACGCCGGAAGGCTACCATGGCTACGGCCCTGATTATGGCTACTCGTTTCTTCGTGAGACAATCAGGGATAAGGCATATCTTCCGCTCGGCGTTGATATCGGCGTTGATGAGATATTTGTCAGCGACGGAGCAAAGAGCGACTGCGGAAACATCGGGGATATTTTCGGAGCAAACAACGTCGTAGCTGTCTGCGACCCCGTATATCCGGTCTATGTAGATACAAATGTCATGGCAGGCAGAGCGGGTGACTTCGACGGTACTCGTTGGACAGACATTCTCTATATGCCATGCAACGAAGCGAATGGCTTTTTGCCCGAGCTTCCCGTGAGAACACCCGATATTATCTATCTTTGCTTCCCAAACAACCCGACGGGCGCTTCTGTAACAAAGCCACAGCTTAAGCTTTGGGTCGACTACGCAATTAAAAACAGCTCTGTGATTCTCTTTGACGCCGCTTATGAGGCGTATATTACCGAGGAAGGAATTCCCCATTCTATTTACGAAATCGAGGGTGCAAAGGAATGCGCAATCGAATTCCGCAGCTTTTCGAAAACTGCTGGATTTACGGGCAACCGCTGTGCCTACACAGTCGTGCCAAAGGATTTGAAATTGGATGGAGCCTCACTTAATAAGCTCTGGGGTCGCCGTCAAAGCACCAAATTCAACGGCGCTCCGTATGTCATTCAGCGCGCGGCTGAGGCTGTTTATTCCGAACAGGGAATGAAAGAGGCGCGCGAAATCATAGATTATTATATGAACAACGCCAGAGTCATCAGAGATGGACTCAGAAACGCAGGGATGGCAGTTTACGGCGGCGTTAATGCTCCGTATATCTGGATCAAAACACCAAACGGTGCTGATTCATGGAGCTTCTTTGATAGACTGCTTCACGAAGCGAATGTTGTCACAACTCCCGGAGCGGGCTTTGGCCCAGAGGGCGAGGGCTTCATACGTATGACCGGTTTTGGCGATGCGGAACTGACAAAGCAGGCAGTAGAGCGAGTTATCGGAATAGTATAATTAAATAGAACTTTCGTTGAAAATATAACAAGAAACGGTGAAGGTTGACTCATATAGGAGGTTAATATGTGCGGAATAGTCGGTTATACAGGCTTTCGTCAGGCGGCTCCAATTCTTTTGGAGGGACTGGAAAGGCTTGAATACAGAGGATATGATTCTGCCGGTATAGCAATAAATAACGGCGAGAAAATAAATGTTGTGAAATCAATGGGAAGACTTGCGGTGCTCCGCGAAAAATGCGAGGACGGCAAGTGCGCACCCGGCAATGTCGGAATTGGACATACACGATGGGCAACCCACGGCAAACCGTCGGATGTGAATTCGCATCCGCACGTCAGCGAGAACGGACGAATTGCTATCGTCCACAACGGCATTATCGAAAATTTTGCTCCGCTAAAAGAGATGCTAATGAACCGCGGCAGAGTCTTCCAGTCCGAAACGGATACCGAGGTTGCGGCGCAGCTTATCGATTATTACTACAAAGGCGACATTCTGGAGGCCGTTGCTCAAGCCGTTCGTGAGCTTGAGGGAAGCTATGCTCTCGGCATTGTCTGCTCCGACGACCCCGATACGCTTGTCGCAGTGAAAAGCCATGCGCCGCTCATCGTTGCCTATGGCGAAGGCGAGAACTATTTTGCGTCCGACGTTATGGCGGTTGTGAGCCATACGAAGACGGTTTCGTACATGGAAGACGACGAGATTGCCGTTGTCCGCAAGGATGGCATCACGTTTTACACACCGTTTCTTGATGCAGTCAAAAAGGAAAAATTCATCGTTGATTGGGACGTCTCCGCGGCGGACAAGGGCGGCTATGAGCACTATATGTTCAAGGAAATCATGGAACAGCCCGATGCTGTCAGCCGCACAATCGAGCCGTTCATCAAAAACGGAAGGGCAGACCTTTCCGATGTCTTTGACGAGGACTACATAAAGGGACTCAGAAGCATCTTTGTCGTTGCCTGCGGCTCGTCATATCACGTCGGCGTTATTGCAAAATACAACATTGAAAAGCTTGCTCGCGTTCCTGTAGAGGTAGTGCTGGCTTCCGAGTTCCGTTATTGCGATCCAATTGTGGACGAGAAAACTCTCGTCATTTGCATAAGTCAGTCAGGTGAAACGGCGGATACGCTGGAAGCCCTGTGCGAGGCGAAGCGTCTGGGCGCAACAACTCTTGCGATAGTAAACGTTGAGGGCAGCTCAATCGCAAAGAGCGCCGATAAAGTGATTTACACAAAAGCAGGCCCCGAAATCGCCGTTGCCACCACAAAGGCGTACAGCACTCAGCTTGCGGTAACTGTTCTTCTCGCACTATTTATTGCGGACTGCCGTGCGACCATAACAAAAAGCGAATACGACAACGTGTTGTCAGAGCTAGAAGCAGTACCAGAAAATATGAAAAAAATTCTGGACGATAAGGCTAATATCCAGTACCTTGCGTATCAGCATTTCAATAATGAAGACCTGTTCTTCATCGGACGCAACATCGACTATGCGCTTTCACTTGAAGGCTCGCTCAAGCTAAAGGAAATTTCCTACATCCATTCGGAGGCATATGCGGCGGGTGAACTCAAGCATGGAACAATTTCATTGGTCGTTGAAGACACGCTGGTAATTGCGGTTGCAACCTACGAAAGGCTCGTTGAAAAAACTCTCAGCAACGCTCTCGAGGTGAAGGCTCGCGGCGCCTACGTTATGGGTGTCACAAAGGAAAGTCTTAAAGAAAAACTAAGCTCCGCAATCGATGAAATAATTACAATTCCCGATACGCACGACGTGCTTTTGCCCTCGCTTGCCGTTCTGCCCTTACAGCTTTTTGCGTACTATATCGCGCTATACCGTGGCTGCGACATTGACAAGCCGAGAAATCTTGCAAAGAGCGTTACAGTGGAATAATAAACGAATTGTAAGCGACAAAATTTGTTAACCCACATTTCAGTTGACCAAAAGCTCACCGATGCTATATTATGGCATAGGTGAGCTTTTTGGGTTATATGAACATTTGAACTAAATGACGTTTCAAAATGACAAATCGAATGTCATGATGCATTCTATCATAGCAAACCGAACATTGTTTAGGGAGGTAGCTTATGTCATTAAAAAAGATTCTTGGAGCAATACTTCTTGTGTTGCTCATCGGAGTTCTCGGAGTTTTAGTCTTTTTAAGGCAGTTCGGTCAGGTTAATTCAGCGCCTGTGCCGTCACCGTCGCCTTCTCCTGTCGTTGTGGCAACGCCAACACCTTCGCCCACTTCAACACCGACACATTCGCCCGAACCCTATGCGGACAAGCCGGAAATTGACATTAGCTCTTGGGAATACACGCTTGCAAACAAGGAAAATCCTCTTGCTGAGGATTATTCTCCCGAACTGACTGCTGTCGAAAACGGGCAAAACTTTGATTCCAGGGCAGCCGACGAACTAAACGAGTTCATTGCCGCGGCTAAAGCGGAGGAACTTACGGTTTACATAACTTCGTCTTTCAGAAACTATGATACACAGGAATACCTCTTCAACAAAAAGGTGAACGAATGCATTTCGCCCGATGTGAGCAAGGATGCCGCGATCGAGAAGGCGAAAACTATTGTCGCTTATCCCGGAACGAGTGAGCATCAACTTGGACTTGCCTGCGACATTGTTGACAAATACTATGCGAATATGAACGAGACGCTGGAAAGCACCGCGCTTTCGCAGTGGATGGCCGCTCACAGCGTGGAATATGGCTTCATCTTGCGGTATCCTAAGGATAAAACCGACATCACAGGGGTTATGTTTGAACCGTGGCATTACCGCTACGTCGGCAAAGAGGCGGCGGCGTATATGACGAGAAATGGTTTGGCCTTCGAAGAATTTATAGCTCTATATAAGTAAAAAATGCCGAGAGTGGTAAACTGAACTGACCCCTAAAAGTTAGACAAATATTTAGAATAAAAATTGATTAAGCAAC
>CAZLLK010000025.1:18738-39533 GCA_964560435.1 uncultured Oscillospiraceae bacterium | reverse complement strand
GCCTGAACAGGCGTCTGCTGATATTTGCCGCCGAAGGGCATGAGCACGCTTCCGGAGCCGATGGTGGAATCAAACCGCTCTGAAAGTCCTCGCTTTGAGCAGACGTTTAGGGCGGAAACAAGCGCTTTCATCCCGCTTTCAAAGTCGGCGGGATGCTCTATATTAAAGCTTTGCGGAGCGATTGGCGTAATGTCAATATGCTTTTCGGCGCCGTTGCTGTCCAAAAATTCGCGAGAAATATCGACTATTGCCTTACCGTTACAGTGCATTACAAGGCGGGGCGCTTCTGTGACCTCTGCGACAACGCTGGACTCAAGGTTTTCGGAGGCGGCAAGCTCCATAAAACGGTTTACATAATTCTTCTCGACGACCACTGCCATGCGCTCCTGCGACTCACTTATGGCAAGCTCTGTGCCGTCCAGACCCTCGTATTTTTTGGGAACAGCGTTGAGGTCAATTTTAAGCCCGTCGGCAAGCTCACCAATCGCGACGGAAACACCGCCAGCGCCGAAATCGTTGCAACGTTTGATTAAACGAGAGGCCTCGGGATTGCGGAAAAGACGCTGGAGCTTGCGCTCCTCGGGTGCATTGCCCTTTTGAACCTCAGCACCGCAGTTTTCAAGAGAGGAGAGGTCATGCGCCTTGGATGAACCAGTAGCACCTCCACAGCCGTCACGTCCAGTTCTGCCGCCGAGGAGAATGACGATATCGCCCGGATTTGGTCTTTCGCGGCGGACATTTTCTTCGGGTGCGGCACCGATAACAGCGCCGACCTCCATGTGCTTTGCAGCGTAGCCTGGATGGTAGACTTCATCCACGATGCCGGTTGTCAGACCAATCTGATTGCCGTAGGAACTGTAGCCCGCGGCGGCTGTCGAAACAAGCTTTTTCTGCGGAAGCTTGCCCTTGAGCGTTTCGGAAACCGGCTTCAAGGGGTCAGCTGCGCCAGAAACACGCATTGCGGCATAGACATAGCTTCTCCCTGAAAGCGGGTCGCGGATTGCACCACCGATGCAGGTTGCCGCTCCGCCAAAGGGCTCAATCTCCGTTGGGTGGTTATGGGTCTCGTTTTTGAAGAGAAGTAGCCATTTTTCGGTGCCGTTTTCGGTTTCAACGTCAATTTTGACGGTGCAAGCGTTAATTTCCTCGCTCTCGTCAAGCTTATCCAGTTTGCCGCTTGCCTTGAGGGATTTTGCGGCCAAGGTGCCGAGGTCCATAAGGCAAATCGGCTTTGTGCGGTTAAGAGCTTTGCGCGTTTCGAGGTACTTATTCCAAGCGCTTTGAAGTGTTTCGTCTTCAAACTTAACGCTGTCAATCGTTGTGTTAAAAGTGGTATGGCGGCAGTGATCCGACCAATAGGTGTCAATCATTTTGACTTCCGTGATGGTGGGTTCACGCTTTTCAGCAACGAAATATTGCTGACAAAAGCGCAAATCATCCGCGTCCATGGCAAGGCTCTTTTCACGTATGAAATCCGCAATTTCGGGGTCGCTCATGTTACGGAAGCCGTCAAGGACTGCTACCTCAGTTGGAATTTCGTATTCCGTTGCGAGAGTTTCAAAGGCATCAAGGGAAGCCGTGCGGCTCTCAACTGGGTTGATTACGTAGCTTTTTATTGCGTCAAACTCTGAGCCGGTTAAGCTACCGCTCAAAATATAGACTTTCGCGGTCTTGACTGTTGGTCTTTCGCCCTGAGACACTATTTGAATGCACTGCGCGGCGGAGTCCGCACGCTGGTCAAACTGACCCGGCAGATACTCAACGGCGAAAACAGCGCAACCATCCGTATCGGTGAGCTTTTCGGTGGTAATATCAAGCTGAGGTTCAGAAAAAACCGTGCTTTTGCAGCGTTCGAAAAGCTCAGCCCCGATATTTTCAACATCATAGCGGTTGACAATGCGCAGACTTTCAAGACCTTTTATTCCCAGAAAACTGCGGATGTCAGCACAAAGCGCTCTGGCCTCAAGCGCTTCGGAGCTTTTCTTTTCAACGTAAACTCTGTAAACCAAAATTACGCCTCCTTATCAAATGCTTTAAGCGCCTTTTGCCCGATGTCGGTGCGGTAAAATGCGTTTCCGAAATGTACAAGCTTCACAGCTTCGTATGCCTTATCTATTGCGGATTTTAAATCTTCCGACTTCGCGGTAACTCCAAGAACACGTCCACCGTTTGTCAGAAGTTTGCCGTTTTCAAGCTTTGCGCCGGCAACGTAAATTTCTGAGTCGGCTGGTTCGGCTGAGGGGAGTGCAATTTCAAAACCCTTTTCGTATTTTTCGGGGTAGCCTTCCGACGCCATTATGACACAGCAAGCAGCACCTTTTGAGAATTTCACTTCGGTTTCTGCGAGTGTGCCGTTTCTGGTTGCAAACATTATGTCAACCAAATCACTCTCGAGTAGCGGAAGCACAACCTGCGTTTCGGGATCACCGAAGCGGCAGTTGTATTCGATAACCTTAGGGCCTTGCTTGGTTAACATAAGTCCGAAATACAGACAGCCCTTGAAGCTGCGGTTTTCCGCATTCATGGCGTTAATGGTTGGAATAAAAATCTTATCCATGCATTCGACGGCAATTTCGTCGGTGTAATATGGGTTCGGCGCAATCGTACCCATACCGCCTGTGTTCAGTCCCTCGTCGTTGTCGTGCGCGCGCTTGTGATCCATGCTGGAAACCATGGGGACGACGGTTTTTCCGTCGGTAAAGGACAAAACAGAAACCTCAGGCCCTTCGAGAAATTCCTCAATCACGACCTGCGAACCGCTTTCGCCAAAAACCTTGTCCTCCATCATGGAACGGACGGCGGTTTTCGCTTCTTCACGCGTCATAGCGATGATTACGCCCTTACCGAGAGCGAGTCCGTCTGCCTTGATAACGGTTGGAATTGGTGCAGTTTCAAGGTAATTGAGCGCAAATTCAATATTTGTGAAAGCTTCGTATCCCGCTGTTGGGATGTAATATTTCTTCATTAAGTTTTTGCTAAAAACCTTACTGCCCTCGATAATTGCAGCGTTTTTATTCGGGCCGAAGCAGGGGATACTGATTTTTTCAAGCTCGTCTACAGCACCCAGAACCAGAGGGTCGTCCGGCGCGACAACGGCAAAATCTATCGCATTGCTCTTCGCAAAATCGATTATTGCAGGAATTTCCGATGCGCCGATGCCCGTGCAGATAGCATCGTGTGCCATGCCGCCGTTACCGGGAAGAGCAAAAATCTCAGTTACTTTCGGACTTTGCTTGAGCTTTTTTATTATGGCGTGCTCTCTGCCACCGCCACCGATGACCATTATCTTCATAGTACACCTCGGTTTACATAATTAGTGGTGAAATAGTCTCATGCCGGTAAATGCCATTACCATATTTCTCTCGTTACACTCTTTGATTACGTCGTCATCGCGAACTGAACCGCCGGGCTGGGCGATGTAGCTTACGCCGCTTCTTCTTGCCCTAATGATGTTGTCGCCAAAGGGAAAAAACGCGTCCGAGCCGAGGGAAACACCCTCAATTTTGGAGAGATATTCGCGCTTTTCTTCGTAGGAAAGCTTGCGAGGCTGTTCCGTGAAAAACGCACGCCAAACTTCGTCACCGCGGACATCGTCGGCTTCTTCGGAAATGTAAATGTCTATCGTGTTGTCACGCACAGCGCGGGGTAGGTCTGCGATAAACGGCAGTTCGAGTACCATTGGACTTTGACGCAGGTGCCAGTTGTCCGCTTTTCCGCCGGCAAGGCGTGTGCAGTGAATTCGGCTCTGCTGACCCGCACCGACACCGATTGCCTGTCCGTCCACTGCGAAGCAGACGGAATTGGACTGCGTGTATTTGAGCGTAATAAGGCTGATTATTAGGTCACGCACAGCGTAATCGGGCAGGTTTTTATTTGCAGTTACAATTTCTTTGAGCAAGTTGGCGTTAATCTCAAAGTTGTTGCGTCCCTGCTCAAAGGTGATACCGTATACCTGTTTAAGCTCTTGAGTTTCAGGGATGTAGTCAGGGTCGATTTGAACGATATTGTAAGCGCCTTTTTTCTTCTCCTTGAGAATTTCCAGAGCTCCGAGAGTGTAGCCTGGAGCGATTATTCCGTCCGATACCTCTCGCTTAATTATGTTGGCGGTAACTACGTCGCAAGTGTCGCTGAGGGCAATCCAGTCGCCGAAGCTGCTCATGCGGTCGGTACCCCGCGCTCTTGCATAGGCACAGGCGAGAGGGGAGTCATCCAGACCATCAATGTCGTCAACGAAGCAGGCGCGCTTAAGCTCAGCCGAGAGCTTGTTGCCAACAGCCGCGCTTGTGGGACTGACGTGCTTAAAGCTTGTAGCGGCGCACATTTTAGTTGCTGCGGAAATTTCCTTAACAAGCTGCCAGCTATTGAAAGCGTCAAGAAAGTTTATATAACCCGGGCGACCATTCAAAATCGTGATGGGCAGGTCTTTTCCGTCACGCATATAGATTTTTGCGGGTTTTTGATTGGGGTTACAGCCATATTTGAGTTCAAATTCCTTCATCGTCATATCCCTTTTTCGTTCTTATTTACCAAGCGACTTTCTGAGACGCCGTTTTCAATATCAGTATAACGGACATAGAGAGAAACTCTGTTGTCGGCGTTGAGGTGACGCCAAATGAGCCATGTGAAAACGTCAAGGTCGTTTCCGATAGAGACAACTTCAGGCTCGCCGACGAAGCTTGGTATTGGGTTGCCATTGCCTGCGTAGGTGTGGATGAAGTGACCAACGCCGTCGACGGGGTGATAGGAATAGGTGAAGCGGTCGCAGCCAGAGCCGTTCGCATCTGCGGACTTTAGAATGTTCAGTTTGTAGCTGAAGCCGTTTTCAAAATCCAAAACTCCGCTGATACGTGGAGTGTAGTTTGGCTCGTCCGGCTCGAAGCAGCGTGTTTCAAGGGCGTTTTCAAAGCTGTCACCCTTGGCGATAAAATCTATGATTGTGTCGGTCTGGTCGCCGTTTGTAACGACGGTTTTTTTCCCCAGAACGCGAACGGGGGAATATATGATAAGACTTGGATCAGTCATTTTTGAGGAGTCATATGCTTCGGTGCGGATAGCGTCCCCACTTTCCACAAAGACTCGGTTACGGCTGTTTTCGCTTCTTCCCATGATGAAATATGCAAAAACCGCTTTTTTGCCGTCTGCACTTTTGCCGATGATAATTCCTCTGCCGGGATAGTCGTTTCCGCGCAGAATTGCGCCAATATCGTCAGTTTTATAAGCCATAGTTTGCGCCCTCTTTCAAAATCTTTCTGGAGACAAGCTCTGCCGCGCGGGGAAGAATAATCCACTCGGCGCGTTCCATAACACGCTTTTGCAGCTTTTCTGGAGAGTCGCCTTTATAAACAGCGACGCTCTTTTGCAGTATTATTTCGCCGCCGTCGGGGATTTCGTTCACAAAATGAACCGTTGCACCCGTGAGCTTTACGCCGTATTTAAGTGCGGCTTCGTGAACACGCAGACCGTAATAGCCCTCTCCACAGAAGGAGGGGATAAGCGCAGGATGGACATTTATTATCCGCTTTTCCCATTTTTCCACAAAATTCGCAGACAAAATGGACATAAAGCCTGCCAGCACGACAAGCTGTATGCCATTTTCGATGAGAGCTGTATGGATTTTTGCTTCGAACTCCGCCTGATTTACGCAGGATTTTTTGGAAACCGCGATGGACGGAATGTTGTGTTTTTTTGCTCTTTCGAGAGCGAATGCGGTATCATTGCTTGATATAACAAGCGCAATTTCGCCGCTTTTGATTATTCCGCGCTCCTGAGCGTCAATTAGTGCCTGAAGATTCGTTCCGCCGCCCGAGACAAGCACGGCAATTTTCGTCCTCAGCATATGATGACGCCCTCGTCAGATTTCACGATTTTGCCCATTACATAGGCTTGCTCTCCGTTTGCGCGAAGAACCTCCAGTGCCTTGTCTGCGTCTGTTTTTGCAACGACAACGCTCATGCCAACGCCCATGTTGTAGGTGTTGAACATATCACGCACTGGGATATTGCCAGTAACGGCGAGGTAATTGAAAATCAGAGGAATACGGAGCGTGGAGCGGTCAATTTGTGCCGAAAAGCCCTTTGGCAGACTGCGCGGAATGTTTTCGTAGAAGCCGCCGCCGGTGATGTGAGAAACCGACTTGACCTTTACTTCATCGAAAAGTGCAAGCATAGGCTTAACGTAAATTTTGGTCGGGGTTAGAAGTGCGTCACCCAACGATGCACCGTTAAGCTCCGCGACGGGGGCCTTCAAATCGATGTTCTCAACGTCAAAAACCTTGCGAACAAGTGAAAATCCGTTGCTGTGGAGTCCACTAGACGGAAGCGCGATAATAACGTCACCCTCGGTTACGGTGTTCTTATCGAGAACCTTTGATTTATCGACAACGCCGACGGAAAAGCCTGCGAGGTCGTATTCTTCAATGGGGTAGAAGCCCGGCATTTCGGCGGTTTCACCGCCTACGAGCGCACAGCCTGACTGAACGCAGCCTTCCGCAACGCCGGAAACGATTGCGGCGATTTTTTCGGGAACGTTCTTACCACAGGCGATATAGTCAAGAAAGAAAAGCGGCTTAGCTCCGCAGCAAATTATGTCGTTAACGCACATCGCAACGCAGTCGATACCGACTGTGTCGTGTTTGTCCATGAGAAAAGCGAGCTTTAGCTTTGTGCCGACGCCGTCCGTGCCGCTTACCAAAACGGGATTGGGTGTGTCTTTGATGTCAAGCTCAAATAGACCACCGAAGCCGCCGATGTCTGAGGTGTTCGCACCAATCATTGTACGTGCGATGTGGCTCTTCATAAGCTCAACTGCCTTGTAGCCAGCCGTGATGTCAACGCCTGCGTCCTTGTAGCTCTCGGAAAAGCTTTTCATTCCGTCTTGCTCCTTTCGCTTAGCTTTTGTTCAAAGCGGTTTTTATTTGCTTTCTGCGGGATTTCGGTTGGGTAACAGCCGTTGAAGCAGGCGGAGCAATATCCCTTGTGACAGGGGTTGTCCGTTAGCTTTGTAACGTTATCAACGCTAAGATAACCAAGAGAATCTGCACCGACGATTTTTGCAATCTCCTCAACCGTGTTGTGGCAGGCGATAAGGTTTTCGCAGCTGTCGATGTCCGTGCCGTAATAGCAGGGGTTGAGGAAAGGTGGAGATGAAATGCGTAGGTGAATTTCCTTTGCTCCTGCTTCTCGCAGAAGTCCGACTATTCGGGCGCAGGTCGTTCCGCGGACTATCGAATCGTCTATTAGAACGACGCGCTTGTCCTTGACCGTTGCTGCCACGGGATTTAGCTTAATGCGAACCTTGTCCTCACGGGATTTCTGTCCGGGAGAGATGAAGGTTCTGGCAATATAGCGGTTTTTGATAAGCCCGATGCCGTAAGGAATTCCGCTCTGTCTTGCGAAACCGATTGCCGCGTCAATTCCCGAATCGGGAACGCCGACAACAACGTCCGCCTGAACTGGATGCTCAAGCGCAAGAAAAGCCCCCGCACGCAGTCTTACGTTGTGAACGCTGCTGCCCTCTATTACGGAGTCGGGACGGGCAAAATATATATACTCAAAAACGCAGAGGCTGGGCTCGCATTTTCCGCAGTGGTCGGCAATCGAGCGGACACCATTCTTGTCAAACACCAAGATTTCACCGGGTGCAAGGTCGCGCTCCAGGGTAGCGCCGACGGAGGCAAGCGCGCAGCTTTCGGAGGCAACAACATAGTCGCCGCTCGGCGTTTTGCCGTAGCAAAGTGGACGAAAACCGTGCTCGTCGCGTGCCGCGATGAGCTTTGTGGGGGACATTACGACAAGGGAATAGGCACCCTTGAGCCTGCCCATCGCCTTATTGACGGCCTCTTCAATGGAGCCTGACGAGATGCGTTCTTTAGTAATAATGTATGAAATTACTTCGCTATCGGTCGTCGTATGAAAAATGCTGCCCTGAAGCTCAAGCTCCTCACGAAGCTCGGCTGAATTGATAAGGTTGCCGTTGTGGGCAAGAGCCATCTTTCCCTTGATGTGGTTAACGAGAAGAGGCTGAGCGTTGTTTCGGTCATTGTTGCCCGTTGTACCATAGCGGCAATGACCGACAGCCAGCTTGCCTTCTCCGAGCGATTGCATAACTGTTGGAGAGAAAACGTCGTTAACAAGACCTATATCCTTAAAGGAAGTGAATACTCCGTCGTCGTTGACGACGATGCCGCAGCTTTCCTGGCCACGGTGCTGAAGCGCAAAAAGCCCGTAATAGGCAGTTGCGGCAACATCGCGGGTGGTGTTTGAATAAACACCGAAAACTCCGCATTCCTCGTGAAGATTGCTCATTATTTTGTATCCCCCAACAAGCGTCTCATAACCTCGTTGTATGCGTCCTCAACGCCACCGAGATCACGGCGGAAGCGATCCTTGTCAAGCTTTTCGTGGGTCGTTACGTCCCAAAGACGGCAGGTGTCGGGGCTTATCTCGTCGGCTAAGACGATTGTTCCATCGGACAGCTTGCCGAACTCAAGCTTGAAATCTACAAGCTCAATGCTATGCTCGAGCATAAATGCTTTCAAAATTTCGTTAATCTTAAACGCGTATGCCTTGATGGTCGCAATATCAGCTTCCGTAGCAAGACCCAGTGCCAGAGCGTGATAGTCGTTCATAAGAGGATCGCCGAGGTCGTCGTTTTTGAAAGAAAACTCGATGGTCGGGCTTTTGAAAACGATGCCCTCTTCAACGCCGAAGCGTTTTGCGAAGCTGCCTGCGGAAATATTGCGGATTATTACTTCGAGGGGAACGATGGTAACTTTTTTGACAAGGGTTTCGCGGTCGTTTAGTTCTTCAACGAAATGTGTAGGTACGCCCTTTTCTGTGAGTAGCTGCATAAGACGGTTTGTGAGTCTATTGTTGATAACGCCCTTACCAAGAATTGTGCCCTTTTTCTCGCCGTTGAAGGCTGTTGCGTCGTCCTTATAGGAAACGATGCAGAGATTTTCGTCAGGAGTTGCGTAAACCTTTTTTGCCTTGCCCTCATAAAGCTGAACTGTCTTTTCCATCGAATAATTCCCTCCGTGTTTTAATGTATATATATTTTGTACAGATACGTTTCTTAGGCGTTGAATTTCTCTTCGACTGCTTTGTTTTTAGAAAGAACGATATTGGCGGCGGCCTTTCGGCTTTCATCTAACTTTGCGGCAAGCGCTTCGTCGGATACAGAAAGCACCGAAATAGCAAGAAGGGCGGCGTTTTCAGCTCCGTCGATGGCGACCGTTGCAACAGGTATACCCGAGGGCATCTGTACGGTCGACAGGAGAGCATCCAAGCCGTCCAATGTAGAAGATTTTATAGGTATGCCGATAACTGGCAGGGTGGTGTTTGCAGCTATGGCGCCAGCAAGATGCGCCGCCTTTCCTGCGGCTGCAATAATTGCGCCAAAGCCATTTTTTCGAGCGTTTTTCGAAAAGTCTGCAGCTTCGGCAGGTGTACGGTGTGCTGAGAATACGTGCACCTCGCAGGGTACACTGAATTCCGCAAGTTTGCTGATTGCTTTTTCGACAACGGGCAAATCGCTGTCGCTGCCCATTATGACAGCTACTTTTTTCATGTCGTCACCATTCCTTCAAAATTTTTTTATTTCGAACTGTTGTGGCTGATTAAGTTTTGGTGTAAACTTTAAATGCTTACAGTTTCATTTTAAACTAACGTAATTTCGTGGTCAACAAAAAACACCGTTTTTTGGCATAGAAAAATAGATGATTTTTACAAGAAATATATGAAGATTTTAGTGTTTTTAACAAAAAAGGCGTATTAACAAGCCGTATATATAAAAAACACTAGAAAAAACGCTGGTTTTCGTTCTTTTTGACGATTGCTAAGTGTATAATGTGGAATGTAGAATGAATTTATATGGTCAATAATATCGTTGTCCCCAATATATTGTACATGGAGGAACGTATGAAAACAGATGTTGTTATAGTCGGCGCAGGTCCTGCGGGAATATTTACCGCCCTAGAGCTAATCCGCAAGGGCGGAAACAAAAAAATTGTGATGGTGGAAAAAGGTGTTGCTGTCGAAAAGCGGCGCTGCCCTAAGGCACAGACAAAAGAGTGCGTTAATTGTAAGCCATATTGCCATATCACAACAGGCTTTTCCGGAGCCGGTGCTTTTTCAGACGGTAAACTGTCGCTCAGCTATGAGGTCGGTGGTGATTTGCCGACGCTTATCGGCGAAAACGAAGCTCAAGATTTGATAGACTATGCCGACAAGATTTATCTAGAATTCGGCGCAGACGAAAAGGTCGAAGGTGTCAGCAACTACGAGGAAGTCAAGGAAATCCGCAAACGTGCGATACAGGCAGGACTCAAGCTTGTCGATTGTCCTATCCGCCACATGGGAACAGAAAAGGCACAGGATATTTATTTCAGCATCGAGCAATATCTCGTCGATAACGGCGTTGAGCTGATGTTCGGCTTTGAGTGCGACAATGTGATTTTGGACGGTGATAAATGCCTCGGCGTTGTTGTCCACAAAGGTGCAGAGAGCCACGAAATTTTTTCGGAGCGAACTGTTATTGCAACGGGCAGACGCGGAGCTGAATGGCTCGAGAAAATCTGTGCAGAGAACGCTATTGCTCATCAGCCCGGAACCGTCGACATCGGTGTTCGTGTTGAGGTTCGCAATGAGGTAATGGAGAAGGTCAACGCGGTTCTTTACGAATCAAAGCTCATCGGCTATCCGCACCCTTTCAAAAACAAGGTGCGCACCTTCTGCCAGAACCCCGGCGGCTTTGTAAGTCAGGAAAACTATGACGATGACCTTGCTGTAGTAAACGGTCATTCATATAAGGATAGAAAATCCAACAATACCAACCTTGCTATTTTGTGCTCGCACAACTTCAGTTATCCCTTCAACCAGCCGATTGCATATGCGCAAAAGGTTGGTGAGCTTACCAATATGCTAGGAGCGGGACACATTATGGTTCAGCGCTTCGGTGATATTTTGGACGGCAAGCGTACATGGGAAAAGGAGCTTGCTCAGTCCAACGTCCGTCCCACCTTGACGGATGCTGTGGCAGGCGACATCACGGCGGCAATGCCCTACAGGTCAATGATGAACATTATCAATTTCATTCAGGCTGTCGACCATGTCGTCCCCGGCTTTGCTTCCACCGAAACCTTGCTCTATTCGCCGGAACTCAAGTTCTATTCAAACCGCGTCAAGATGGACAAGGATTTGAATACCAACATTAGCGGGCTGCATTGTCTCGGCGACTCCAGCGGCTGGACACGCGGACTTATGATGGCGTCCGTTATGGGCGTCCTTATGGGTAGAAAAATCGCGGAACAGGATAAATAAGCTGTTGCTAATCAATAACGGCTGTCGCAATGCTGCGGCGGCCATTATTTTTTTGGTAAGTTACCTTGTCGGAAGTCAAACAATAGAGTATAATACCCAATAAGTGACAGATTTCCTGACCTGCTTGTCATAATCGTGATTTTAGGAGCAGTTATATGGTTTTTTCCAGTTTTTCGTTTTTGTTTGTTTTTTTGCCGGTATTGCTTATAGTTTATTACTTGATACCAAAAAGGTTTAGAGAGAGCAGAAACATAATTCTTCTAATATTCAGCCTGTTTTTTTATGCTTACGGTGGGCCAAAATTCTTGCCTCTCATGCTTGCCTCGATTTTGATAAACTACGTTTTCGGTATGCTTGCAGCTCCCGAAAGACGAAGAAGCAAATTAGCCGTAACGCTTGCTGTCATAATAAACCTCGGTTTGCTTGCATGGTTTAAATATGCCGTATTTTTCTTCGAAAATCTTCAAAATGCGGGGCTTGACATAGTCATTCCGCAAATTGTCCTGCCGATTGGTATATCTTTCTATACATTCCATGGCATGAGCTATGTTATTGACATCTACAGAGGCAGAGAGAAGCCAGAGAAAAACCCGTTTCGTGTTGCGCTTTATATTTCACTTTTCCCTCAGCTTATAGCGGGACCTATTGTCCGATACAATACAATTGCGCATGAAATATCTGATAGAAATGAAAATCTGGCAGATTGGGCAGGCGGAGGAGTTCGCTTCGCTATAGGTCTTGCCAAAAAAGTTATAATCGCGAACACCATCGGAGAACTTGCTGATGCTGCTTTCTCTGTTCACACGGGAGAGCTCACCGTTTCACTCGCGTGGCTTGGCGCACTTGCTTATACCGCGCAAATATATTTTGACTTTTCCGGTTACAGTGACATGGCGATTGGCCTTGGACGCATTTTCGGATTCCATTTTCACGAGAACTTCAACTATCCGTATGTTTCAAAATCGGTTACCGAGTTTTGGCGGCGCTGGCATATCAGCCTTTCCACATGGTTCCGAGACTACGTGTACATTCCGCTTGGCGGCAATAAACAGGGCAAATGGCGGCAGATATTCAATATGCTGGTCGTCTGGGCGCTCACGGGCTTCTGGCACGGTGCCTCATGGACCTTCCTTCTCTGGGGACTATATTATTTTCTGCTGCTCGTCTGCGAGAAATATGTTTGGAACAGGCTACTTGAAAAAATGCCGTCGGGACTTCGGAACGTTTATACAATGCTTTTCGTAATCATCGGCTGGGTGCTTTTCCGCGCCGACACAGCGGGGTATGCGTTCGACGTACTGAAGGCCATGTTCGGAGGTGTGGCGTTCGCTGACGGGCGTACGGTTTATTATCTAAAGGAATACCTTTGGGTAATCGTAATTGCGGCGATTGCGTCGTTACCAGTTAAAAACTATCTGGAAAGTTTCGTTGAAAAACGCAAAGACAAGCCTTTTTGGGAATTCGTCAAAATCTGGACGCCGAAGCTATGGGCACTCGCAATGCTTGCAATATGCTATATGAGACTATTGAGTTTTACGTTTAACCCATTTATTTATTTCAAATTTTAGGAGGTAGAAAAAATGAAGAAACGCTCAGAAATATTCTTTGTTGTTTTGTTCTGCCTCTTTATCGTAGCAGTAATCAGTATAACGGTGCTGAATTTCAATAAAACGACCTCGTTCATGGAGAACAGAACGCTTGCGAAAGTACCCGAATTCTCGAATGAAGAAGCACTTTCAGGGAACTATTTTTCGGCTTGGGAAACATATCTTACCGATCATGCCGCCGCCAGAAGCACAATGCTTAAAATGAATACTTGGACGGAAATGAAGCTCTTGTCTGATCCGGTAGTCAATGATGTAGTTGTTCAGGATGGATTATTGCTCCAATTCCTTGAATACGGTCGCTGGGATACAACCTATCTTGACGAGGGTTCGGAGAAAATGGCTAACAATCTTAAATCGCTCAGCGACTATGTTGCAGAGCGGGGTGGAAGTTATTTCTATGTCGGGGTGCCCGAGCAGTTTTCGTATTTTCGCTCGCAATATCCTGTGTTCCTTGAAAATAGGGACTGGATTATGAACAAAACTCACAGCATTTTTGCGGCGGATTTGTCTGAGCGGAATGTCGATTATTTAGACATGGACGCTGAGTTTGAGAAGCTTTCGCGTCCGGCTGAGTATTATTTTGCCACCGACCACCATTACAGTTATCTTGGAGCGTTTGTGACGTGCCAAAAGATAATAGAAACGATTAACAAATCAACGGATCGGAGCTTATCGATCCCATCGCTTGACGATTATGATTTAACTGTGCTTCCAAACCCTTATTTGGGTTCGCGTGAGCGAAAGCTATATGGGTTAAGCAAAATCAAAGACAGCGTTACAATCGGAACACTGAAAGAGCCCATAATATATACAAGGTTTGATAATGGTGTTCAGACAGACGCACCCTTGTTCAATCTTCCGCAGACAGACACAGAGGTTGTAACCTATGAACTATACATGGGTGGCGACAAGGGCGAAACAATAATCAAAACCGACAGACCGGAGCTTCCAAATGTGCTCATTTACGGCGACTCCTTTTCGAATGCCGCAGAAACAATTTTGTATACTGCTTTCAACGAAACGAGAAGCCTTGATTACAGATATTACAGCGAAAAAACCCTGCGCGATTATATTGACGAGTACAAACCCGAAGTAGTTATATGTATCCGCGATGACACCTGTTTTTTCAATACCGAGTGGAATGGACAAACCGGTGCGGGTGATTAGTCCTGCACCGGTTCACTTTGTACAGTATCAGTTTTTTCGTGACGGAATGAGGAAATAAGCAGTCCCCAGATTAGCCACATGATAGGGGACACGAGGAAGAGTCCAAGCCCGAAAAATGCCTGAACCCAATAGCAAAGCAGACCGCAGGCAAGGCAGAAGCAAAATTCAGAAAGCTTTGCAGCTTTTACTGCTTTAAACAGACTTGCGCATTGCGCCGAAGTATATGCAATGAGAGACAGCAAACCGGTGTTCACAAGAATTCCCAAGTAATCGTTATGTGCGTTGTCGACGGTGGCGGAAAGCGTTTTTCCTGTTTCTTCAACAAAGCGCGAGAAGTTGACATCAAGACGTAAGGCAAGAGTTCCGGGGCCTCCGCCAAGAAGCAAACGCTCAGGAACAAGCTCAAGAGCTTTCCGCCAGATAAGTATTCGTGAGGAGCCGAAGCTGTCTTTAATGATTCCGTGCATAATCTGCGAAAGCTCATAAACAGAACCCTCGGGGCCTCTCCAATAGTAGGCAATCAAAAGTCCTGAACCGACAAAAGCGGCTGAAAGCGTCGTAAAAATGAGTTGCAGTGGCTTTTGCCGGAACTCTCTTTTTTCGACTGCAAGCCGAAGAACAGCGATTATAGCCGTAATAATTAGCAGTGCGGCGGAGATTTTAGAGAAGCAAAAATCAACGCATACGCCATTGACTGTTTCAGCAACTTTAACTGCAAACACTAGAAAAGCGGAAATAAGCATTACCAATTCGATTTCAAAAACTCTGCGGAGACGTTCGCCGTGTGTGATAACAAAAGGTGCGGCAATGATTGCGGTTACCGCAATCGCCAGTATTCCACCGGAAACACCGCAGACGAATAAGCAGAAGGCACACAGCAAAACGCAAGGCAGGAGAGAAAAAGTCCTTTTTTCGGTATTGATGTAATAAACGGAAACCAAAGGAAGTATCAGGCATATATAGGCGGAAAACAAATCGGCATTGCCTATAGTTCCAAAGAACGTGCTACTAAACTTAACGCCTGCATCGTAGAAATTGTAGTTGCCGGGGAAAAGGTGCAGCGGATTATAGCCGAGCAATTGAAGCACCGCAATGATGCAATTGAGCGAAACCGCAAGTGCGGCTGCATAGATATAGGCTTTTTTGGGGCGTGCAAAAAGCGATACGCCAAAGAAAATGCCTGCACACAACAATATCGTAAAGAGGCCGTCAAACCGCCCCTCACCTTGAAGCGCAGATGCTTTAAAAGACGAAAAAACAGCCGAAGCACAGCAGAAAATGACATACAGAAGCACAAAAATTCCTGTAAGAGTCAGCCTGTGCACGCCGAGCTTTGTTTTGCCCTTGATTGCACTAACGATAAGTGCGACAAGCCACAAAGCGGTTACGGAGACAAAAAAGATATACTTTGAAAGTGTAATCTCGGCATAGCCCTGAAACCCTGTAAACAGTGGGAAAAGGAAAAACATTGTGTATATGTAAATATCCGTGACCCTGCAAGAAAAAGAATCAGTATTTGGTTTTTGTTTCAGATTAATCATCTTTTACCTCAAATATAAATAATTTGAAAAAATCGGAGGCAGGTTAAATTGTATTTTGACACCCACGCTCACTACTCAGACGAGGACTTTGATGTCGACAGGGATGAAACTTTAAAGGCTGTTCATGAGAGCGGCGTTGAACTAATAATGAACGCATCAAGCGACTTTGACAGCAGCTTGAAGGCAATTGAGCTTTCCGAAAAATACCCATATATATATGCAACCGTCGGCTGGCATCCGCATGACGCAAAGACGTTTTCGGACGAGTCTGTTGAATATATAAGGCAGTGGTGCACGCTGCCAAAGGTACGCGCAATCGGCGAGATTGGGCTTGACTTCTATTATGACCTTTCAGAGCGAAATGTCCAGCGCGAAGTATTCATACGGCAGATGGAGCTTGCGCGGGAACTCAATATGCCTGTTGTTATTCACGACAGAGACGCGCACGCGGAGTGCATGGAGATAATTAGGAAATTTCCCCAGGTAAAGGGTGCTTTCCATTGCTATTCGGGCAGTGCCGAGATGGCGAAGGAGATTATCGGCATGGGCTGGTATCTGGGCTTTACGGGAGCGATAACCTTCAAAAACGCTCGCAAAGCGCTTGAGGTCATCGAGATTTGCCCAAATGACCGCATACTTATTGAAACAGATTGCCCATATCTTGCGCCTGTTCCATTTAGAGGCAAGAGAAACGACTCGAGATACCTTCCATGTATGGCACAAGTGGTTGCGGAAATTAAAGAAATGAGTGTGGAAGAAGTCACAAAGCTGACCAACCAAAACGGCAGACGCTTTTTTGGAATATAATAGTATGAAGGCTGTTTCAAATGTCTGGCACGCTATGCAGCGCGTTAACTTTGAAACAGCCATATTTTTTTAGTCTTCGTATTTTAAACCGAAAGTGCTGCTGGGAAGAACATCCGCAAGCTCCATCAGAGCGGATGAAACGCCGCTGTGGCGGTAAGCCGTTTCTGGACAATTGAACTTGGGAGCGGGTTCCTCATCTGTTGGAAGCATAACGCGGACGCGCGTACCGCCACCCTCACGACTTTCAATCAGAAGCACTCCTTTGTGAAGCTGAGCGATGCCGAAAGAAATAAAAAGGCCAAGACCGTTGCCCTTCTGGTTCAGAACCGAGTCGTTAGTGTCATCGGGTATGCAGAAAATATTTGATAGGGCCTCTTGCGGAATGCCCTCACCGTCATCGTCCATTGAAATAATCAGCCTGTTTCCAGAATGAGAGAGAGAGAGGGTTATATTGTCTCCGGAGTTGGTGTGCTGAAGACTGTTTGCAAACAGATTCAGAAGCAGCTGCTCAATTTTTCCGGGGTCAACCACGGCGATAAGCTCGCTCTCATCGAATGAAAAGCTTATGTTTACGCCTGTTTCGCTGCAGAGCAGGGACACCGTGCTAACCAAATCAGAGCAGAGCTTGACAATGTTCGTGGGGACGGGAGTAAAGGGCAATTCTCCGCGTTCAATCAAATCGGCGCTGTCAATTTGAGTGAGAGTACGTAGAAGCGAGTAGTAATAGTGGTAAAGCACCGAAACATTCTTTTCACTCGGTGTGTATCCTTCTTCAATCATGGAAAAACAGCGGTCGGCTGACATTTTGATGCCCATAACGCTATTTCGAAGATTGCTGATCATGTGGCGGGTAATATAAAGGGCTGGCTTGCCATTGCTGATGAAATCTATAAAAAGCAAATCATACGATTGTTCTTTTACAACCGAAATGCTTGCTGCGCGTCCTGCGATTGTTGTTCCGCACATATAACTCGAAGCATATTCGTCCAAAATGTCACAAGGCAAAATCTCTTTTGCAAGCCGGCCAGTTGGATCGAAACCCAGAGCCGATTTAGCGGCAGGGTTGGCAAAGACAATCGATGAATTCGACTTATCCAACCCAATGACAGCTTGGCGCAATGACGAGAACACTCTTGAAAGCTTAATATCCCTATCCATTTTGCAAGCCTCCAATTACTAGATATTAGCATTATGTGTAAAATAAAGATTATTTATTTATATAATATTAAATAAAATTGATAATATTATGAAAACACAACAAATAACATTGTCAACTAGATTGCCGCTTTTGTCAATTGTTTTTGTCAATATTTTGCAAAATTCGACAATAAGAAACGGTGATTTTATTTGTTAAAATATCAACAATTTCTAAATCATCTAATAATATTAGCGCTAAGAGCTGAATTGCTGAAAATAGCTCCAAAAAGTCGTGCTACAGTGGGACGAATTAGCGGTTTTTCTTGATTTTTACTTCGGTTTGGTGTACATTAATACGGCTTAACTAGCAGGGAAGTGCAGAGCTGTCCTTTTAAACAGCAAGAAACGGATTAATTCCGCATATATAATTAAAATATCAGACAAATGAAAAATACTTTTATCGGAGGTGCAATTTGGCAGCATCAAAAAACCAAAACTATTTACACGGAGCAGTTATTCTGACTGTAGCTGTAGTTGTAATCAAAATACTTGGGGCAATATACAAAATCCCGATGGGAAATATTCTCGGAGACGAGGGATTCACGCATTTCAATGTTGCATACAACCTTTACAACGTGCTTCTAACATTATCAACGGCTGGTCTCCCAATAGCGCTGTCGAAGCTCATTTCTGAGGCAAACAACCTTGACAGACCTGTACAGATTCAAAAAACCTTTAGGGTTGCAATGAGTGCGTTTTTTGTATTGGGAACAGTGGGAACCATTGTCATGTTTGCCTTCCCGACGGAGCTTGCGGTTTTTATGGAAGACGTCGAGGCAAGCCAGAGTGTGTTTACGATGGCACCGTCCGTTATTCTTGTTTGCGTCATGTCCGCATTTAGAGGATATACGCAGGGACTTTCGGATATGCGACCAACCTCAGTTTCTCAGGTCATTGAGGTTGCGGTAAAAGTCTTTTTTGGACTTGGAGTCGTCATTATTCTTAATAAACAGGGCTCAAGTCTGCCCTTGCTTTCCGCAGGTGCGATTTCGGGAGTTTCTGTAGGGTCACTAATTGCTTGCATTTATATGGCAATTGCTGCCTCAAAACGCATGAAAAGCGAAAGACTCAGGGATTTGGAACCAAAACAATTAAAAAGCGAAACAGATAGTGACCGAGTGATTTTGAAAAGGCTTGTGAAAATTGGAGTTCCGATCGCTCTTGGGTCATGTGTGCTCAGCGTAATAACGCTTGCCAATACAAAGCTTATTCTTGGACAGCTCCAGAACGCCGCAGGTTTCACCTATGCCGAGGCAAAGGTCATGTTTGGCGTTTACTCAAAGGCACTTACAATTTTCAATCTGCCTCCTGCACTCATTACGCCACTTACCATCAGCGTCGTTCCTGCTATTGCGGGATTTTTGGCGAAAAAGCAATTTGGAGAAGCTAAAAACGTGATTGAGTCTTCTCTGCGAATTGGGACGATTATCGCTCTTCCAATGGCTGTAGGCATAAGCGTCCTTTCATCGCCTATAATAAATGTAATTTTTTACGGAAGCTCCGCACAGGGGACTGCGCTTCTCGCGATAATGGGTGCGGCTTCGTTCTTTGTATGTCTTGCGCTTATCACAACAGCGATTTTACAGGCGGGAGGCCGTGAGCGACTTCCGATGTACACAATGCTTATCGGAGGAGTGATAAACATATCGCTTAACTGGTATCTAGTTGGTAATCCGAGCATCAATATTTACGGTGCGCCAATCGGCACTTTGATATGCTACGTCGTTATGAGCGGTCTTAACCTCTGGTTCGTAATGCACAAATTACCAGAGCGTCCAAAGCTTAGCAAAATCTTTGTGAAGCCACTTCTTAACTCTTTGGTAATGGGAGCTTCTGCGTGGGTTTTATATCCAGCCGTACTCGGTCTTATAGGTGCGGGACCGGAGCCAGCAAGAAAGACTATCCTCTTGGCACTAGTTCCACCCGTTGCCGTTGCGGTCGTAGTTTACGGCGTGATGACCATAGTCACAAAAGCAATTACGAAAGAGGATATGATGCTTGTTCCCAAGGGCGAAAAGATTGCAAAGCTACTGCGAATCAGGTAAGAAAATTTGACAAAATATATAGCATAGCTCTGTTTTCCGTGATTTCAGGGCATATTATTGAGGAAATCCGCGTAATTATGACTGAAGTTTGCAACTTGTGTACAGATATGGCAATTTGTTTTTATAATTATACACATAAGTGAAATTTCAACTTGCGGAAGGGTGAAAAGTGTGGTAAATTTTGAGTATAAATCAGCATACGATATGGACGATTTTCGCAGGATAATCGAAGTTCTTCGATCTCCAGGCGGCTGTCCGTGGGACATTGAGCAAACGCACGAGAGCATTCGCCGTAATTTGCTTGAGGAAGCGTATGAAGTCTGCGAGGCTATCGACCAGAAGAGCCCCGAGCATCTTCGTGAAGAGCTGGGCGACCTTCTTTTGCAAATCATCTTCCATACGAGGATAGAGGAGGAAAATGGCTCCTTCAATTTAGACGATGTTGCTGATAGCTCATGTAAGAAGCTGATTTATCGTCACCCGCACGTCTTCGGAAATGTCGATGTATCGGGAAGCGAAGAGGTTTTACAAAACTGGGACGAACTTAAGAAAAAAGAAAAATCTCAGACTACAGTTGTGAAAACTATGACTGATGTTGCGGAAAGTTTGCCGGCTCTCTGGCGAGCAGAAAAAATCCAAAAAAAGGCGAGAAAAGTTGGGTTCGATTGGCCTGAGGTCAGCGGCGCAATGGACAAGCTTCATGAAGAGATTGCGGAACTCGTTGAGGCTCAGGCAGAGAAAGACAAGACGCATATCGAGGAAGAACTGGGCGATCTTCTCTTTACAGCAGTAAATGTTGCGCGATTTTCTGATATAGATCCGGAAACAGCCCTTCACAAGAGCTGTGAAAAATTTATTAAGCGGTTCGAATACATCGAGAACGAGGCAGCAAAAAAAGGCAGGGAACTGAAGGACATGACCCTTGAAGAAATGGAAGTCCTTTATGATGCCGGCAAACAGATGAAGTAGACTTTTTGCAGAAGAAATAAATGCAAAACTCTATATAAATTAAGAACTTACTCAATGATTAATTATTTTTAGGAGGAACACAATGAACAAAGCAGAGCTTATTGCCGCAGTTGCGGAGAAAACAGGCTTATCCAAGAAAGACAG
>CAZLLK010000025.1:0-18638 GCA_964560435.1 uncultured Oscillospiraceae bacterium | reverse complement strand
AAGCAGAGCTTATTGCCGCAGTTGCGGAGAAAACAGGCTTATCCAAGAAAGACAGTGAGAAAGCTGTAAATGCTACGTTCCAGGCCATCGAAGAGACAATAGAAACAGGCGAGAAAGTACAGCTTGTCGGCTTTGGCGTTTTCGACGTTAAGTCTAGAGAAGCTCGTGTAGGCCGCAACCCCAAAACTAAGGAAGAGATTAAGATTCCTGCATCTCGCGTACCGGTATTCAAAGCCGGAAAAGCTCTCAAGGATGCAGTTGACAAATAACTAAGTTAAGGCGCGGAAAACTCTTCCGCGCCTTTTTGCTTTTGATCCAAGCAAGGTCAAAAGCTTGAAGCTTTCAAACTCAATTAATAATGCGCCGGTTGCCAACTGATAATCCGGCAAATGCAAATAATGCGCAAGCTGATCGTTTGTTTGATGATTATCTTGTGCCGTGAACGCAGCGAAAGGAAGGGTCAACACTTTGCGCCTTGATAAATATTTAAAGGTTTCCAGACTGATAAAAAGACGTACAATTGCGAATGAAGCCTGCGACGGAGAGCGAGTTTCGGTAAACGGCAAAGCTCAAAGAGCCTCTTACGAGGTGAAGCTCGGCGATATAATCGAAATACGTTTTGGCCAGAAAACCCTTAGGGTAGAAGTTCTTGCGATATCGGAGACCGCCCAAAAGGCCGATGCTCCCGCAATGTACAGAGAAATCCCTTGATAGAGGGTGAAAAATGAATATCCCAAAAAGACGGAGCAAGTTATACTGCTCCGTCTTTTTGATTTCTAAGCAATATTTAAGAACAGGAAATTTGAATTTGTCAAGCTTTATTATTTTGAATATTTAGGCCCGAGCGCTTGTGAGAATTGACGTTATGTAAACTCCATTTGAATATTTTTCAGAATGATACAATATCATGCCTGTTGACAAACCTGTTGAAAGTGTGGATAACCATTGATAATTCTAAGTGAAATAAATATTACGAGCGTTTGAATGGGTAATAATGTAATGAATATGCATAACTTTAGTAAACCATCAAAATATTGACATTGCAAAAAATGAAACTGCAAAAAAACAACTTGACATGGGCTTGCACTGGAATAATGACCTTAATGCTTCCATATAGTGTTAATAACTTAAGCTTGGACATTGCTATTATTGGAGGCGGACAATGAAAAAAATTTTGATTGTGGCAATCATTGCGGCTATGATTTCAACCAAAGCTCTCGCTATCGAAACTGTCGGGGTGGAAACTCTGACAATACCAGTGCCATCAGCAATACTAATGGAAAAGACAACCGGAGAAGTAATATACGAAAAAGACGCGCATAACAAAATGGCGCCTGCCAGCGTCACAAAAATCATGACGCTTTTACTCGTCATGGAGGAAATTGAAGCCGGACGCCTTTCCGAAGACGATGTGGTTGCTGGCTCATCTCATGCGTCATCCATGGGAGGCAGCCAGATTTGGCTGGAGGAGGGGGAGCAACTGAGCGTTCACGATTTGCTCAAGGCTGTTGCTGTGGTTTCTGCAAACGACTGCGCTGTTGCCCTTGCTGAGCATATTGCGGGTTCGGAAGAGAGCTTTGTCAAAAAAATGAACGCCCGTGCCGCGGAGCTTGGAATGGTTGACACGCATTTTTGCGACTGCACAGGACTAACGGACGATCCTGCACACCTAACAACGGCGTATGATGTTTCGCTTATGTCGAGAGAACTGCTTAAGCATGACAGAATCAAGACATACACTACTATTTGGATGGATACGCTTAGAGACGGTAAAGCATCGCTTGTGAACACAAACAAGCTGATACGCTTCTATAAGGGCACTACGGGGCTTAAAACCGGCTTCACCCCCAAAGCTATGTACTGCCTGTCCGCAACAGCTGAAAGGGACGGTACGGAGTATATTGCTGTCGTGATGCACGGAGCAACTACCGGTGAACGCTTTGAGAGCGCAAAAACGCTTTTAAACTTCGCTTTTGCGAACTATTCGCTATGCCCGCTCCGAAGCCCAAAGCCTCTGCCGCCTGTATGTGTTTCACTTGGAGAAAGTGATAGCGTTCAGCCAGTTTACGGCGGGGAAACAGGAATGTTGATGGAAAAAAGCAAGGTGGGCGAGCTGAATTACGAATTTATCCTGCCGGAAAGCTGCAATGCACCGGTTGAAGCAGGTGAAGCACTGGGGGAAATGGTGGTATATTCCGGAGACAACGAGCTTGCACGAGTTCCTTTGCTTGCGGGGTCTGAAGTGAAAAAACTCACCGTATTCAAACTGTACGGAAAGATGCTTTCCAGACTGTTTGGAGGTTGAATGTTACCACTTTTAATCCCATAATTGCCTGAAACAGGCAAGCGCATCCCACAATTACACAAAATTCGTCAAATATTGCTTGTAAAACTCAGTGGAATGTATTAAAATACAGAAACATAAAATCCCGCAGTTTCAAAAAATTGTCGGGGAAAAGAGGGAGCAATTAATGGTCAAGGTTGATTTGTCCGGCGCAAAAGATTTTTTCGGAATGGTCGGACCTGATTACTCAATGATTGCCGATGTCCACAGGAAGCTTTTTGATCACACAGGCGAAGGTTCAGAGTTTACGGGCTGGATGGAATTGCCTAACCGCGTGCTACAGACCGAACTGAAGTCTATTTTATCTTGCGCATCAAAAATTCGTGCAAATTCCAAAGTCCTGGTTGTGATAGGCATTGGCGGCTCGTATCTGGGAGCAAGGGCGGCAATTGAACTTTTGCGTTCACCTAACTATAACCTTATAAAAAAAGACACGCCCGACATTTTCTTTATGGGTAACGGGCTTTCTGCCGCTGGAATAAACGAAACGATTGAGCTAATCGGGGATCGGGACTTTTCGGTCAATGTAATCTCTAAATCAGGCGGAACGCTAGAGCCTGGGTTATCGTTCCGTGTGTTTAAAAGCCTTCTTGAAAAGAAATACGGCCCGGCGTTCAAAAAACGGATTATTGCCACAACGGACGAGAAAAAAGGCACCTTGCACGATTTGGCAGTCAGTGAAGGCTGGGAGCGATTGGTTGTTCCCGAAGACGTGGGCGGTAGATTTTCCGTGCTTTCCGCCGTTGGTCTTCTTCCGATGGCAGTCGCCGGTATCGACATTGAAAAGGTTTTGCAGTGCGCTGTATCGGAAATGCATGATCTCGATTTGCGCTCTGTAGAAAACCCCGCTTGGCTCTATGCCGGAGCAAGGCAGCATCTATATGTAAACGGCAGGGCAATAGAGATTCTGGCGTCCTATGAGCCTTCATTCCGCTTTATGGCAGAGTGGTGGAAACAGCTTTTCGGTGAAAGCGAAGGCAAGAATGGCATCGGCATTTTCCCCGCATATGTTGAATATTCGGCGGACCTGCACTCTATGGGGCAGTATATACAGGACGGACCGAGAAGACTGATGGAAACCGTTGTGTCCTTTGAAAGCACGGGAGAGAGCCTTAAAGTGCCTTTTGAGTTGGGTGACAGGGATAAGCTGAACTATCTTGCCGGACGTGATTTTGGAGAGATTTCAAAAACAGTTTCAAAAGCTGTAGCATCGGCTCACATAAAAGGCGATGTGCCCAATATCTCAATAAGCGTCTCTGCCAAGGATGAAGAGGGCTTTGCGGCGCTCGTGTGTTTCTTTGAAATGAGCTGTGCGCTTTCTGCATATGTTTCAGGTGTTAATCCTTTCAATCAGCCAGGGGTTGAAGCATATAAGAGCAATATGTTTAAACTTTTGGGACAGGAGCAGGCATAAGGTGTAAACTGATCGCTTTTTCACAAAATGACAAAATTGTTCACAAACTAACCGTTGAAGTTCTACGAATTGTATGATAGGATAAGCCTAGAAGCAATCACCACGCTTTTTTCGGTAAAAAATTTAAGGAGTGTGTTTATCATGGTTAAGCTTATCGCCGGCCCAAAAGGTAACGGCAAAACAAAATCATTATTAGAGCTCGTTAAACATGCCGTTGAGGAAGAAAACGGCAGCGTCGTGTGTGTAGAGAAGGACAAGAATTTGACGTTCGATATTCCTCATTCTGTACGTCTGATTCATGCAAGCGATTATAGCTTCCAGTCTATGGAGTTTTTTAAAGGATTTATAAGCGGACTTCATGCCGCGAATTACGATATCTCTCATGTTTTTATTGCAAATCTATTTAAAATGCTTAACGAGCCAGATATGAACAAGGTTGCTGAGCTTCTCGATGCTCTCGATGCTTTCGGAGAAAAGGAAGGCATCAAATTTACGATAACTGCAACTGCCGATCCTGAAATGCTCGGAGATAACATAAAAAAATATTGCTAATGCAACACGGCGGCCTCGATTTGTTATCGCGGCCGCCGTTTTTATTGACTGAATAGACTATTTGCTGTAATATTACTCTAACGTTATGATTTTTTGGCAAATCATCTTTGGGAGATAATTAGCATGAAAAGCTTTAAATGGAAAAACAAATATTTGTCGTGGGGAGCAACGGCTTTTTTCGTAATAATCGCTTGCATAACCTTCTATTTGATCCTCCAGAGATGGTCGGGGATTATTGCGGACATTTCAACATTTCTCGGAATCCTTAGTCCGTTTATTGGCGGTTTTGTACTGGCATATTTACTTACGCCGTTCGTCAAAGTCTTCGAAGGTAAAATGTTTGTACCCCTCGGTAAAAAAATCTTTGGCAACAATGAAAAAAGGATTCACAGCTTCGGACGCGGTATGGCGATTTTTCTATCAATACTGATTCTGATTGGGGTGCTCTCTGGAATAGTCAGCCTTATTATTCCGCAGGTCTATAATAGCGTACAGACTATAGTCGTGAACTTATCGTCTAGTATCTCAAGCGCGGAAAAGTGGGCTCAAAAATGGCTTTCGGATTTCCCGGTGCTTGAATCAACATTCAACAAAGTTGTTGGCAATGTCGGAAATAACTTTAC
The DNA here is from genome assembly GCA_964560435.1 of uncultured Oscillospiraceae bacterium. Classification (GTDB taxonomy): domain Bacteria; phylum Bacillota; class Clostridia; order Oscillospirales; family Oscillospiraceae; genus UBA2658. The sequence continues at coordinate 13,705 of CAZLLK010000025.1, read as the reverse complement.
AGTGTGGGCAAGGAGTACCTTGTTGCCGCAGATGAGTGATGTTGTCACAAGTGTTTCTTTAGGCGTCATAAATATCGTGAAGGCGATTACCAATCTATTTATTGCCATAGTTGTTTCTGTCTATCTGATGTATAGCCGCGAGAGATTTGCGGCAGGCGGCAAGAAAATCCTGTACAGCATTTTTTCCGTTGAGCGTGTGAAAAAATTGCTATCCGCGCTGAAATTTACGGACAAGTCCTTTATGGGTTTCTTTATAGGCAAGCTGCTTGAAGCGCTTATTGTTGGAGTTATATGCTATATCGGCTGCCTCATTTTTGGAATTCCGAACGCAGTTCTTATCAGTGTTATTGTTGGGATAACTGACATTATTCCGTTTTTTGGCCCGTTTATCGGAGGAATTCCTGCGATTCTAATTGTTTTGATTTCGTCACCGACCCGGTGCATCGTTTTTATCATCTTCCTATTGGTGTTATACCAGTTTGACGGGAATATTATGGCACCGAAAATTTTGAGCAATGCCACAGGCCTTACGGGGTTTTGGGTTCTCTTTGCCATAATCGTAGGCGGAGGATTGTTTGGAATAGTCGGAATGATTATAGGTGTTCCTATTTTTGCCGTAATCTATGTAGGCTTGAGGACTTTAGTAAACAACAGACTGAAAAAAAGAGGTCTCCCGTCTGAGGTCGTTGAATATGAAAATATGAGTTTTTTTGATCCTGAAAGTCTTGAACCGGTTCCGCCAGAACCGAAGCCTGAGTCTAAGAATACGGCAAAAGCTAAAGACAAAGAAGCTGCTTCAGACAACAAAGAAGAATAGCCTCCAATCAGCGCAAAACGGTATACAGCTTTTCATGCGCGTCCTTAATTCCGTCGCATAGGGCATTTACCTCGTCTTCGGTTGTAAAACGTGAAAAGCTGATACGCAGTGCGCCGTCAATAACGGCGTTTGGAAGACCCATAGCTTCTAAGACGTAGCTTCTGTGACCTTTTTTGCAGGCAGAGCTCTTAGATATATAGATGCCGAGAGCGTCGACATGATTCAGCACGACTTCACTTTTGTAGCCTGGTAGAGATATGCTGAGTATATGAGGAGCTTCTCCCGAAAGCACCAGAAGTCCTTCGTTTTCGGATAAAAGCCGTTTAGCTGCAAGCTCCTTTAGCCCCGCGATTTTTCGGTGGGACTCTTCAAAATGGCTGCTGCCGAGCTCCGCAGCTTCTGCAAATGCCGCGATTTGAGGCAGAGCTTCAGTTCCGGCACGCTTTCCGAATTCCTGCCCGCCACCGACGATAAAGGGCGGAAGATTCATTGCTTTTGTGCCACCCTTGATATATAGCGCACCGATACCTTTCGGAGCGTGTATTTTATGACCGCTGATGGATACCAGGTCTGCGCCGAGAGTTTTAACGGAAAACGGTACCTTTAAAAAGCCTTGCACAGCGTCTGTGTGTAAAAGCGCGGCGCTTCCGCTTTTTTTAAGTGCTTTTGAGATTTCGCTTATATTGGTAATGCCGCCAGTTTCGTTGTTTACTATCATAAGCGAAACAAGAACGGTATCCTCGCGTAAGGCGTCCATAACGGCTTGAACGGAAATGCTACCGTCTTTTTCGGGCTTGAGCCTTGTAACCTCGAAGCCGCGTTTTTCGAGAACCTCGAGCGATTTTAGAATGGCACTGTGCTCTGCTTGGGAGCTTATGATGTGATTTCCTCGCCGCTTCATGAATTCGGCACCGGACAAAATCGCCCAGTTGTCGCTTTCTGAACCTGAGGACGTGAAAAATATCTCTTCGGGCTTTGCGCCCAGAGCTTTAGCAAGCTTGCCTCTGGAGCCGTCCAGAATAGCTTTTGCCTCACGACCCATTTTGTGTGTGGAGCTTGGGTTGCCGTAGCCCTGCGTCATTATATTAAAAGCTGCTTGTGCCGCTTCTGTGCAGACCATTGTCGTTGCTGCGTTGTCAAGATAAGCTGTCATGTGTACCTCCGAGATTATGTCCGATGCATGACAAATCGATTGACTGCAAAAGCATCGACATTTATAATAGCCAAATAACAAATCAAATGAGATATAATGTCTTGTTGACAGACATTATATCCCCAAATATCACTGAAAACAAGGTGAACCTATGAAATACAAAATTGCCACCCTTGGGTGCAAGGTAAATCAATTTGAAACGCAGGCACTAGAAACAATGCTGGGTAGCCGTGGCTTTGAACTTGCTAAAAACGGCGAGATGTCGGACGTTATAATCGTCAATACCTGCGCAGTAACGGCGGAAAGCGGAAGAAAATCCCGTCAGACGATTCGAAAGCTGAAGGGCGAAAACCCGGGGGCGATTGTCGCCGTTTGCGGCTGTTTCTCGCAGCTTAGCCCAGACGAGGTTGCCGATCTTGGAGCGGATGTAGTTCACGGAAGCGGTGACAAGGAACGCTTTGCGGTCGACATTGAAAGGGCGCTTGCTGAAAAGCAGAAAATTGAATGGGCGGATGACCCGTTTTTAAGAAAAATCATGGAAGAGTTACCGTCAGGCGCTGTTGACGGACGAACAAGAGCCATGCTGAAAATTCAGGATGGCTGTACGAACTTCTGCACATATTGCATCATACCCTATACGAGAGGGCGGGTTCGCAGTTTGCCGCCGGAACGCTGTGCCGCACAGACTGAAGAATTGGCGGGCAGAGGTTTTCGGGAGCTTGTGATAACGGGCATTGAGATTGCTTCCTACGGACGCGACCTTGAACCAAAGTGCAGCTTAGCCGACGCTGTTGAAGCCTGCGCTGAGAAAGCGGGGGAAATGAGGTTTCGTCTCGGCTCTTTGGAGCCGACTGTCATCACAGAGGACTTCGTGAAAAGGCTTAAGGACACGGGCAAGGTCTGCGACCATTTCCACCTTTCGCTTCAAAGCGGTTGCGACGATACCTTGCAGCGTATGAACAGGAAATACGACACTGCAAGATTTTTTGAGGCGGTGCAGCTTCTTCGCAAACATTTTCCGGATTGCGGGATGACCGCGGACTTAATCGTGGGTTTCCCAGGAGAAACCGATGAAGACCATACCAAAACGCTTGCATTTATCAGAAAATGCGGGTTCTCGGCAATGCACGTCTTCCCTTATTCTATAAGACCGGGCACAAAAGCGGCGGAAATGGAAGGCCAGCTGTCAAATGCCGTAAAGGCAAAGAGAGCTTCTGAGGCGCAAAAAACGGCTCTTGAGACGGAAAACGAGTATCTTAATTCCTGTATTGGCAAAAAATTGTCTGTTTTATTCGAAACCGAAAAGGATGGCGTGTCCATAGGTCACGCAGCGAACTACACTCAAGTGTGCGTGCCCAATGGACACCTCAGGAAAGTTGTTGAAAGTGTCGAAATTACTGGCGTTTTAGACAAAATGCTTGTAGGTAAATTAGTTTGACTTTAGGTCGCTAAAGGCTATATAATGGCTTTGACATTATTCTGACAAATGGAATCAATGTGAAATTGCATGGAGGTATTTCGATGAAAAGAGAAGAAGTTTTTAATTTTTCCGCAGGCCCTTCCGTACTGCCCACAGAAGTTCTTGAAATCGCAGGAAAAGAAATTCTGAATTATGGCGGCAGCGGAATGTCAGTCATGGAAATGAGTCACCGCAGCAAAGTGTATCTGGAAATCTTTGAAAGTACAAAGTCAAAAATGAAGTCAGCGCTTTCAATTCCAGAGTCACATGAAGTGTTGTTTCTGCAGGGTGGAGCTTCATTGCAGTTTTCAATGGTCCCAATGAATCTTATAAGCGAGCTCGGCAAGGGCAAGGCAGATTATGCCGTTACAGGCAACTTCGCCACAATCGCAACAAAGGAAGCTAAGAAGTACTGTGAAGTAAGTATTGCCGCTTCCTCCGAAGACAAAAACCACACTTATATCCCCAAACAATCCGATTTAAAGCTCAACCCCGACGCGGACTATTTTTACTATTGTGCAAACAACACGATTTATGGTACAGAATGGCAGTACGTTCCTGAAACGGGCAGCGTTCCCATCTGCTGTGATATGTCGTCGAACATCCTTTCAAAGCCCGTTGATGTCTCAAAGTATGGCATCATTTTTGCAGGCGCTCAGAAGAACATGGCACCTGCCGGCCTTACAGTTGTCGTCATCGACAAGAGCCTTGCCGGCAAAGAAATGGCTTGCACACCGCTTATGATGAGCTATAAAACCATGATTGATAACGATTCTATGTACAACACTCCTCCTTGCTGGAATATTTATATTCTTGGCTTGGTTCTCGACTGGCTTGAAAAGCAGGGCGGCGTCAAGGGCATGGAGACAATTAAAACAAATAAAGCCGCAATTCTTTATGATTACCTTGATAACAGCGCTCTCTTTAATGCTTGCGCAGAAAAGGGCTCACGCAGCGACATGAACGTCACTTTCCGCACCGGAAATGAAGCCAAGGACGAGGAATTCTGCAAGGGCGCAACCAAGCTGGGACTTACGAACATTAAGGGTCACCGTAAGGTCGGCGGCATGAGAGCGTCTATCTATAACGCTATGCCTATCGAGGGTGTTGAGAAGCTGGTTGAATACATGAAGGAATTTGAGGTGGCAAATCGTGTATAACATCAAATCTCTCAATAAAATTTCTCCTTTCGGACTTGATATAATCAAGGAAAACGGCATTGGTCTTGATGACAAGACAGAAACTCCCGACGCGATTATGGTTCGCAGTGCGGACATGAACTCTATGGAATTTAACGATAACCTTCTGTGCATTGCAAGAGCCGGAGCTGGCACAAACAATATTCCTGTCAGCTGTTGTGCGGAGCGGGGCATAGTGGTTTTTAACACTCCCGGTGCCAACGCCGAAGCCGTTAAGGAACTCGTTATCTGCGCTCTTCTCATGGCTTCACGCGATGTAATCGGCGGCGTTGAGTGGGTTCACAGCATTGCTGACAAGGGCGAAGAAGTTCCCGCAATGGTTGAAAAGGGCAAATCCAGCTTTATCGGCCCCGAAATAGCGGGGAAGACCCTCGGCGTTGTCGGACTTGGCGCAATCGGTGCAAAGATTGCGAATACGGCACTTGAGCTTGGAATGAAAGTATATGGCTACGACCCCTTCCTTTCTGTTGATGCGGCGTGGAGACTTTCAAGTCAGGTTAAGCACGCAACCGACATCGACACAATCTATCGCAACTGCGACTATATAACGCTTCACGTCCCTTATAAAAAGGATTCGACACATCACATGATCAACAAGGATGCCTTTGCCAAGATGAAGGACGGCGTCCGCATTATCAACCTTGCACGTGCCGAGCTTGTCTGCGATGAGGATTTGCTGGAAGCTATCGACTCCACAAAGGTTGCGCGTTACGTAACCGACTTCCCCAACGCCATAACCGCAAAAGCGCCCAACACCATCCCCATGCCTCACCTCGGTGCATCAACACCCGAGAGCGAAGAAAAGTGCGCTATTATGGCGGCACAGGAAGCGGTTGATTACCTACTGAACGGCAATATTAAGAACTCTGTAAATCTTCCAAATGTCACACTTGACCGCATGGGCGTTAACAGAGTTTGCATTATCCACCGCAATGTTCCGCGAATGCTGAATAATTTCCTTGACCTTATAGGCGATGCAAACATAAACGTTGCTCACATGATAAATGCGCCTAAAGGTGAGGTTGCTTACACAATTATCGACACCGATACACCTGTCGGAGAGGTAATACCCGAAACCATCGGGAAGCTCGACGATGTGTTCAGAGTCCGCGTTCTTTAAAAGAATTTACTTCCGAAACTGCCGGTTTTAGTACCGGCAGTTTTTTGTTGCCAAAAATTACATTACAAATTGATGCTACAAATGACACAAATCGCCTCAAAACTATTGATAATACTGTCGCATCATGGTATAAATTATGTAAACAAAAAGACTAATTATTCCGAGGAGGTGTTGTCGTGCTACGCAAAGCAATCAGCTTACTAACAGCGGCGGTTATGTGTTTATGCATACTACCGACGGCTAGCTTTGCGCGCACAAATGACTGGATTGAGCCGGGGAACAGCGATTTAAACATATTAAATGGCGGTGTAATGCTGACGATTGGCGACGATTTTTATTTTGTCGATGACGGAATATTTGTACAAAGCGGGGAAGACGTTCGTGCGCTTTCCGCTGATCGTGGCAAGAACCTGAATTATTATGATGGATACATATATTACTCGCTTGGGTCACAAGTGAAAAGAGTACCAACGGTAGGCGGGAAAATCGAAAGTGTCTTTGCGGCGGACGCGGAAATTGAGCAGATGTATGTGACTGGCGGCGCTTTGCTCTATGTTTCTGGCGAAACGGTCTACGAACTGCCTAAACAGGCAACAACCGCCACCAAAATCACTACGCTCTCCGATGTTAAGGGACTTATACCCACGCAATACGGCAACATTTATTTAACGGGTGAGGTCTTAGACCGTGACCTTTGGGTAAACGACCGCGAAGTCCTATCGGGGGTTGCCTCCTGTTATACCGACAGCGGATATCTTGCTGTTCAGATTGATAATCAGAACTATATGATTAAGCTCGAGAAACTTTTTGGTGGATTCCAAGCCTCTACTGATTTGCTCGATTTTGACATTCACGGCGATATTGCCCTTGTGCAGCTTTTTGCCGCGGATGACGAAAATACCATTAGTGAGTTTAACGACAACAACGAGCTTCAGTGCGATTTTCAGTCTTTGCTTCGTGAAGCGGGACTTGTCGCAAGAAACGTTTCGCTCATGGAAAACAGTCCCTCAGACATCGGCTTAACAATAGCGCCTGTGGTATCCGAGGGACAGAAAAACATAGTCAAACGTGCACGACAGCTTACCGAAATTGAGTGGACTCCGCTTGAGAATATTATCCAATGGGGAAACAATGGCGTGTTTAAGGCGGAAACGACCTATAAGGGAATTCCCTACGGTCAGCCGATAAACTGCAATGGCTACATAGGCTACGGAGTATCGCTTGAAACCTTTGCCTCTTCTGCTCTTGACAATACGAGCAAATTGTATACCACGGTATCGACGTATAACAAAATTGCCCCGTCACTATCAACCGATTGTAGCGCATATGTTTCATATGCGTGGGGACTAACTAGTAGAAAAACCACATATTCGATTCAAGAAGTGGCACAGAAAGTCGGCGAACAGAGCCTTTTTAGCCTTCAAGTGGGGGACTGCCTTAATGAGGTGAACAGCCACGTGGTGCTTATTTCAGGGATTACATATGACGCAAACGGTAACATCATCGGTGTTGAAACAATGGAGGAAACACCTGTTATAACCCGAGTTACACGTTATGGAGATGGAGAGAGCAGGTCGCTGAACAGCTTTCAGTCATATTACCTCAATAGAGGCTATGTTATTTACAGAAATCCAAACAGAGACAATGTGATCTATACACCGAACGCCGCCGTTCCTCTTGATGGAGAAATAGTTGTGGGGCAGAAAGAGAAAGCTCCCAAAAGCCACACGACCGCTTTCTTCGGAGGAAAGAGCTTAACGCTGACAAGCGACACAACAGGCGCAGCAATTTACTTCACGCTTGACGGCTCGACGCCGACAGTTAACAGCACGCGCTATTCCACAGCTATCACGGTCAATAATACAACTAAGCTTCGCGCAATAGCTGTTTCGGGAATGTATGCGGACAGCTCGATTTTGGAGTATACGATAAAGGTTCCGCAAGCAACTGCACCTACGGCAGCTGTGTCGAGCGGGATTTACTTGGGTAATCTCGTTTCGTCGGGCGCACAGATTAAGCTTGCTTCAACAACAAGCGCAACAATTTACTATACAGTGGACGGAACCGAACCAACGGTTTCAAGCACGGTCTATTCAGCGCCGATTACACTGACGAAGGATACGACGATAAAAGCAATTGCGGTGGCTCCCGGTATGTCGCGCAGCGAGATTGCAAGCTTTGAATATCGTGCGGGAACGGTTTACATAATATCGGCTTCCGCTGAAACAGGAGGAAGCATTAGTCCTTCTGGCAGCACGTCTGTTCTAGCAACGGACTCAAAAACCTTTAGCATAAAGCCCTCGGACGGCTTCGCGATTAAGGACGTTTTGGTTGATGGTGCATCGGTTGGCGCGGTGTCAGGCTATACTTTCTCAAATTTGAACGCAAATCATGCCATTTCCGCAAGCTTTAAGTCAACGGCGCAGATACCATTTGCTGATGTTGGCTCTGATAAGTGGTATTATGACGCTGTCGGCTTTGTCTACGCAAAGGGACTCTTTAATGGAATGTCAGAAACAGCATTTGCCCCCGAGTCGACTATGTCTCGCGGAATGTTTGTCACTGTTTTGGGGCGCGTTGCCGGACTTCCCTCGAACCTGACATCGGGAGTCGGGCTTGTTAATGCAACCGGTGTCAATATCCGCTCAGGCCCGTCAACGGATTCCTCTCCTTCGGGCTTTATCTCCAATAAAAACACCATCGTTCAGGTGACCTCCGTTTCGGGTGACTGGTACGGAGTTAAATATGCCGATGTCACAGGCTATATAAGGCGCGACCTTATCAAGGTGTATAGCGGGAACTATACCGACCTTGCCGCCAATATGTATTACAGTCCCTTTGCGGAATGGGCATATCTGACGGGCATCGCAAACGGTGTTGCGGGAAATGCTTTTACCGCAGATGGCAATATCACACGCGAGCATATGTGTATGCTGCTTTATAATTACGCCGCCATTTACGGAAAAACACTTTCTGAAACGGTACAAACGGCGGTCTTTACGGACGATTCAACTATAAGCGCCGGTGCAAAAACCGCGGTTTATGCGCTTCAGAGAGCCGGAGTAATCAACGGCATGGGCAATGGCTCGTTCTCACCGCAGGGCACGGCAACAAGAGCACAGGTTGCACAGATTTTCATGAAATTTTTCAGTGTCATAAATCGTTGAATAATATAAAATTTTATCATGTATATCGCCGCTTTGCCAAGGATACAATTCCGAGGTGGGGCGGCGATTGGCTTATGCCGGTTACTGAGGCAAGATTTTACATGAAAATTAACAGAATGTTCTAAATATCAAAGAATATTGTGGTATTATTACAGAGTATTAGCATTTTCGCAATGAGAGGATAGAAGCTGATGGCTTTTGGCATATATAAAAAAAAGAAAATTGAGGTTCAGCCTTCAAAGCGCTCAATTGAAGAGTTCTGCGCTTCGCCCGAAATAGGGCTCACTAAACTTCAGGCGGTAGACCGTATAGAGAACGGTTATGGAAATATACCAATTGACCCGCCGACAAAAACTGTTGGACAAATTGTTTGGTCCAATCTGTTTACTTACTTCAACATAGTATTCTTCTCACTCGCCGCTTGCGTTATTGCGGTGGGCTCGTGGGTTAATCTTACATTTATGCCAGTCGTATTGGCCAATATTTTGATCGGTATTGTTCAGGAGCTTCGAGCAAAAAAAACACTGGATAATCTCAGCATTATTAATGCACCCAAAGGCATTGTCGTGCGCGACGGGGCTTTAAAAACCCTCAACGTAGAAGACGTCGTTCGTGATGATATAATTGTCTTCGCTCAGGGAAATCAGGTTTTTGCTGACGCAATTGTTGTAGCAGGTGAGTGCCAGGTCAATGAAGCCCTTATGACCGGTGAGGCAGACGAAATCAAAAAATGTGTCGGAGAAGAGCTCATGTCCGGCAGCTTTGTTGTCAGCGGCTCTGTTAGAGCAAGGCTCATCCGCGTGGGCAAGGATTCTTACGTTTCGCGGCTTACGCTGGAGTCCAAAAAGAGCAACCGTCGAAAGCAGTCCGAGATGATGCGCTCGCTTTCAAGCTTGGTAAAGTGGATAGGCATTGCGCTTATTCCGATTGGTGCTGCCATGGCTGTCAAGGAAATCGTGTGGCTTGACCGCAGCGCTAAGGATGGCGTTGTGTCGACTGTCGGCGCACTGGTTGGCATGATTCCGGAGGGCTTATACTTGCTGACGAGTATCGCGCTTGTTGCTGCTGTCGTCAGGCTTGCACAGAGAAAAACGCTCGTTCACGACATGAACTGCATTGAAACTCTTGCACGAGTTGATACACTTTGTGTGGACAAAACCGGGACAATTACCGAAAACAAGATGATAGTTGAGGATGTTTGTCTGCTTTGCGAGGAAAGGTTCGTTGCAGATGATATCCGCATGATAATGTCCGACTATGTTTTCGCCATGCAGGACGACAACGACACTATGGCGGCGCTCCGCAAGTATTTCAAAGGTGAACAAAATCAGACCGCGCTGGAGACTTTTCCATTCACCTCTGTCAAAAAATACGGAGGGGTTTCCTTCCACGACGACGAAACCTATGTTCTCGGCGCACCTGATGTGATTATGGGAGAAAACTATGACGCGGTTAGTGAAAAAGTGGATTTCTATTCCAAAAAGGGCTGCCGTGTTCTGTTGCTTGCCGTATATGACGGTAAGCTGTCCGATGAAGCGTTGACAGGAAAAGTCCTGCCGGTTGCGCTGATTCTTCTCGCTAACAAAATCAGAACAAATGCACCTGAAACCTTTACCTACTTTGAAAAGCAGGGCGTTGCAATTAAGGTAATCTCCGGTGACAACGCGCTGTCGGTTTCGGAGGTAGCAAAGCGGGCAGGAATCGCCAATGCCGAGAAATACATCGACGCACGAACGCTTGATGACGATAGGAAAATCCAGCAGGCAGCGGAGGAATACACGGTATTCGGCAGAGTAACGCCGGATCAAAAGCGAAAACTTGTAAGAGCACTTAAGGCGGGTGGGCACACCGTTGCAATGACGGGAGATGGTGTTAACGACGTGCTTGCGCTTAAGGAAGCGGACTGCAGCGTTGCAATGGCTTCGGGCAGCGAGGTTGCGTGCCAGGTGTCCCATATAGTTCTGTTAAATTCGAACTTTGCTTCAATGCCGTCGGTCGTTATGGAAGGCCGCCGAGTGATCAACAACATCGAGCGAAGTGCCTCGCTGTTTCTGGTCAAGAACATATGCTCTTTTGTTGTGGCGCTCATATCGCTAATATTTACACTTCCTTATCCGCTGACACCGGCGCAGCTCAGCCTTGTCAGCACACTGTCAATCGGAATCCCATCCTTTGTTCTGGCAATGGAACCGAATGAAAATTTGGTTCGCGGAAAATTCATGCGAAACGTGATATACCGAGCGTTGCCCGGCGCGTTTACTGATATTATCCTCATAATCGGCGTTATACTCTTTTACCTTGCGTTTGATTTCCCAATGGAAGAGATGTCCACTATATGCGCAATCCTTATGGGCGTTGTTGGTTTTCTCGTTCTTCACAGGATGTGCACTCCATATAACAAAATCAGAAAAATCCTCATGGTATCGATGTGCGTATCCTTTGCCTTTATGATGGTTTTCTTCAAAAATTTGTTTACGCTTGCGAATCTGTCATATTCATCAATTCTTGTGCTGGTCGTGTTCGCACTACTTGCATATCCTCTTATGAAAACGCTTGTCAAGGGATTTGAAAGCCTGAACAATAGATTAGCGGCAAGTCATGCCGGCCCAAAATCCCGTGCCGGAAGACATAAGGTGTCCGCCAAGAAAAAATAATGCTATATATATGCCGGGGATGTTAAATCCTCGGCATATATGGTTATTGATATTTATTTGACCAACTTTACAAAAACTTCACATATTATTTGTGCAGTATTCATTGCTTTTTTTGCGAACTTGGTGTATTATAAGAACATCCCAAGGAAGGGAGATGATATATTGAACAAAATGTTCAGAAACAGCGATGTGGATGATATGATTTATGGAACCACCGTAACAGTACCCAGCGACAGATAACTGTCACTATGAATTATTCCGCGTTTAAGCGGTTCATATATAAACTTGAATACTTCTGATGCTGCGTTCGAACGGCCTTGAAGCCGTGCGAGCGTATTTTATTTTTATATACAGGGACACACAAAGCGCTACAGAATACAACAAACGTACTGGTTCTAAAAATCAAACACAAGCAAAAAGCCCCCTCATTTTGAGGGGGCTTCAAATTTTTAATTGTCGGAGTTACCTGTCTTTGGCGGCTTTTTTGCATTTTCGTCATCGTCGTAGATTGAAATGTTGTCGATGATATATTCGCTTGCGATTTTGCATAGATAGCTCTCCACGGCCAGATGCATCGCAATTTCGGGAAGTTTTTCTTCGGAGTTCAGAGCTTTGTCGCTGATTTCCTTTGCACAGGCATCAACCATGTTCCGAAAGCTCTCATAGAATTCTTCGTCGGTTTGTTTTTGTTTAACTGCCTTAATAAGGTAGCCGGTGTCCTTAACCGAAAGCACTTGCTTAAGTCGAAGAATTATAGAGAGATAAACAAGATGTTCCCTCGAATATTTTTTGCCTCTTGCGCGTGGCAGAACGTCAGCCTTGATGTAGTTGTTGACCATTGCCGAGCTAAGCCTGTCGTCATCTCGCAGACTAGTTTTGCTGCGAGAAAGAAAATCCAGCACCTGATCCATATATAGTTCAATATCGGGAAACCCGTTATAATCGGGGAATTTTAGCTGATTCGCGAGTTCCCGAAGCTTTTCGACTTTACCCATTAATTAGACACCTCAGAATTTGAATGTGTATATTATATCGCGATTTTGATAATAATGCAAGTAACTTATATATTGATTGACATATCGATAATGGGGTAATATAATATCGATAACCACATGATACGTTTGTCAGAAAAAGTGAGCTTGTGGGATTTCAAACTTGCTATAATGAGTCATTTGTTCGCCGATACATCGGCAAACGCAAATGTTGCACAAAATGCCGGCTTTTTATGGCTGTTTGTGCAATGAACGTGGTGAAAGGAAAGGGAATCTTTATGAGCAAGATTTGTCTTTTTGGCGATTCAATTTCAAAGGGCGTCATCATCGACGAGATTCGTGATAAGTACGCAATGACGAAGCATAGCTTTGCTAGTATTTTATCTGCAGGGGAATCCGCTCTGGATTTAACCAATTTTTCTATGCTGGGCTGCACCATTATGAAGGGCAGAAGCATGATCGAAAGACATATAAAGGATGTTCAAAACTGTGAAGTGATGGTTTTGGAGTATGGCGGAAATGACAGTGACCACTACTGGAATGAGATTTCCGAGAACCCCACGGGGAATCATTTGCCCAAAACACCAATAGATGAATTCGTGAGCACCTATCGCGATATTATAAATGGCCTGAAAGAGATGGGGAAGAAAATTGTAATTCTAAATCTACCTCCAATTGACGAGCATAAATATTTCAATTGGATTAGCAGAGGACTTAACAAAGAGAATATTTTGCGTTGGCTGGGAGGTAGCGACGAGTTTATTTACCGATGGCACGAGACGTATAATGTGCAGGTCTGTAATATTGCCTCCGAATATAATATACCAATTATAGATATTCGAACTGCTTTTTTGGAAAAACGGAATTACACAGATTTTCTTTGTGACGACGGAATTCATCCCAATGAAAAAGGTCACGAGATTATTGCCGAAGTTATTGCAAGGGCAATTCCTAATCTGGAACACACTAGCTTGAGTAAGAAAATCATGGAAATGGGTGCGTAACAGAACCTATTACAGTTGACATTTTCGAAAAATTGTTGTAATCTAAAGTGCGGCTGATTTTCTGGCCGCACTTTTCTGATGACTCATATGGAAGAGTATCGAAGTGGTCATAACGGCCCTGACTCGAAATCAGGTAGACG
>CAZLLK010000024.1:0-39563 GCA_964560435.1 uncultured Oscillospiraceae bacterium | reverse complement strand
GAGGACAAAAAATCGCCATCAAGGGCGTAAACGGCTTGGGAAAATCCACTTTGCTAAAAACATTATTGGGTATTACGCCACCAATATCGGGAACGGTTGAGCTTGATCAGTTTGTTGAAGTCGGCTATTTTGAGCAAGAGAAGGTTGCGGGAAGCAACACAGCTCTTGATGAAATATGGCGAGAATTTCCGTCCATGACTAATGCGCAGGTTCGTGGTGCTTTGGCTAAATGTGGTCTGACTTCAGACCACATTGAAAGCCAGATGAAGGTGCTCAGCGGCGGAGAAAACGCAAAGGTTCGGCTGTGCAAGCTTATGCTGCGAAGCATGAATTTGCTAGTACTTGATGAGCCGACAAATCATCTTGACGTAGACGCCAAGGATGCACTGAAAACCGCGTTGTCGGAGTTTCGCGGCACGGTGCTGCTGGTAAGCCATGAGCCAGAGTTTTATCAGGATGTGGTTTCGGGAGTTTGGAATCTTGAGGAATGGACATCTAAAATTGTGTGATGCGTGTCCGGCTGATTCCAAAATAGGTTGCGCTGGATTGCGACATAATAGTATTAACAGCATTTGCACCAGTTTAGATGCTGTGTCATGTCAAACCGCCCCACGAGAAAGGCATTGTGCTTTGAGACAAAGTGGTGTTATAATAACGTTAAAATGACCACAAAGCATTTTAGTGGGAGGCATAAATATGAGATTGATAAGCAACATAGTTATTAATGGTTTTTCCATTTTTTTGCTTGTTATTCTCTGCGTCTTTTCGCTTAAAAGTGCTGACGAGAAATCCTTGCAGCATAGGCTCTTTATTATAGTGCTTTTTGTCACCATAATCCTACTGATTTTGGATATACTCAGTAGGACTGATGGCAACTTAAATACAGTTTTTCCCATTATTAATCATATGGGCAATTTTCTCTTGTTTCTGCTGAATCCTGTTTTGCCGTCCATTTGGTTGCTGTATGTTCATTTTCAAATCTATAATGACGAAGAGAAAACAAAAAGGCTAATTATCACGCTGTTTTTGTTGAATGCTGTAAACGTGGTTATGGTTATTGCTACTCAATTTACTGGGTGGTATTACTTTATTGATTCCAACAATGTATACCACAGAGGTCCGTTCTTCGTTCTTTCAGCATTATTTACATTAGCATTGCTTTTTGTGGCCTTTGCAGTTTGTGTTCGAAATAGAAAAGCGGTTAATCAAAAGCAACTCTTTTCGTTGATGTTTTTCCCATTCCCGCCTCTTGCAGGCGCAATACTGCAAATTTGTTTTTATGGGATTGCATTTGTATTAAATAGTGTTGTCATGTCTTTGTTGATTGTACTTTTAGATATGACGGACGATACAATATACACCGATTATCTTACAGGCATAGGCAACAGGAAGAAATTCGAATCAGTTTTCAAGGAAAGTGTACGAAAAAGCTCTGGGCACAGAGCGTTTTCGCTCGTTATGTTGGATATTGATGAATTTAAAAATATTAATGATACGTTTGGCCATGAAATGGGCGACTTTGCATTGAAGGCTTCCGCGGATCTGATAAAAAATTGCATCAGTTCAAATGATTTTGTTGCTCGCTATGGTGGCGACGAATTCTGTCTTATACTGGATACTTCTGATTATAAGAGTTTGGAAGCAACGATTAGCCGTATTGACAATAGTCTTGAATTACTAAATGATTCGGGAGAGTTTCCGTTCAAGCTTAGCTTTTCTGCGGGATACGCAGTTTATGACTTTAATATCAACTTGGAGGCAGACGATTTTATTAAACAGGTAGATTTGATGATGTATGAGAATAAAAGGACAAAAAAGAAAATACTCGCGAATAATGAATAATATGTCTGTATTTCAATAGAAGTTAGTGAAATAACAGATTTTTGCCTGTAATACAAGCTCCTACAATTTCAATATTCACCTTAATTACTTCAAGAATTGAATAACATCAAAATAGCGTTCTTCTCAGAAACTCAAGGTTTGGAGGAGTTTCGAACCCCGCTTCACCAATTTTAAGTACACGATTAAAGAAAAAAGATGAGAGTATACTCTGTGGACGAACACGCCTGCGGCCGTAGTTCGGCAAATCTCTGCGTTTGATTATTGCCTGCTCTGCGTATTGCTCGCAAGTCCAAATTATGAAGTTGACTGCGTCGTTACTATGTCTATCGTTTTCTGAGTAAATTTTTGATGCGTCTAAAACGGCTCTTTCAATCAGCCCATAAATTTGCGCTACCGAAAAATCCTTTAGCAGTACGCTAAACGTAACATGGGTTTTTTCCCCGATGTAACAACTGAATTGTTCCTCATGCAAATGGTAGTTTAAGCACTCAACACATTCAGCTGCCGCAATTTTCACCCAAGTTGCATAAGCAGATTCGGCGTTAACCGATGAAAAATAGCTGGGAGCCATTATTTCTTTAAACAGTTTTTGCCTGTTGTAGGGGAAAAATAAATTCAAATTATAGGTTACCTTGAACGGGTAAATCATAATGGGGAAGTTAGTGGCTTCAAGGTCAAACGCCTCCAAAGGCGATGCGGGGCTGACTGTGATAATGTGCTTATCCAAAAGGACACCATAAATCTCTCTGCAAAGGGACCAAGTGGGTGTTAAAATACATTCTTTTTCGTCAAGCGGAGCGATTTCTTGCAAGTTCTCTCGGAGCAAAGCACGGCAAATTGCTCCAAGATAAACTTTTTCTTCAAACTTAAGCTGAGAAAAAAACACCGGAACCAGGGGCTTTTTGTAATATTCTTGTATATTGCGGATGCGTTCTTCATACAAATTAATTTCAACTTGTTTGCACACATCACATTTGCAAGCTTCAACATAAGGCTTGTGACCGCAATTTGGGCAGTAATATTCATCCTTTTTGAGCGGTAAGTCTTTTTTGCTTCTCGAGGGCCTGTCCGCGACCAATAATATTTCGCAGTATTTGCAATACTCGCCTACAATTGTGATAGGCGGAAATTTTAAATGTAACGCTGACGCACTTGCGTTTAGCGAATATTCTTCAACAAGCGCTTTTGCAGGTATTCCATTGTAGAATTTCTGCATTAACTCTTCAACTTGTGATTCGCTTAGGTGGGATATTTCACAAGGCATAAAAACCACTCGCTTTCATTTGTTACTGTAAACATTCGTTTTTTCTTTGAAAATGTCATATGAATTGTAACAAACTTGCGCTGTAATAAACGGTCTAAAAGTGGATTTTTGCATACGCTTGGGCAATATATATTTGAATAAATGCAAGACCTTTAAAACATAAGCGCCGAGAATTGACTTTCGTCAGTTCTCGGCGCTTTAGAGTGTCGATAAAGTTCGCGCACAGCAAAAAGCAAGAGTAAGTAAGGGGTGATATAAAGGCTTATCTTTATCTCACCCCTTACCAGTCTGTCAAAAAACGAGTTTTTCGATACAAATATTAGTCGTTGGGAACAACGATTTCCTTAATCATAAATTCCTGACCGCACAGCAAATCCTTATCGAAGCTGTTGCATTTAGGGCAATAGCCCTTGTTTTCGACTACGTTGAACACTGTTTTGCACTTCTGACACATAGCCGTTCCCGGAAGCATTTCAATTTCAAGAACGGTATCCTTAAATTGGGGCTTGCCTTCAGTGACATAGGGCATATAGTCTTCTAAAAACTTAGGAACTACGGGAGAAAGCTCGCCAATCTGCAAAACGATAGCCTTGATGCTATCTAAATGCTGCTCCTCTGCCATTTCTTCAACTATTCTGATGGTTTCGACCAAAATGCTCAATTCGTGCATTATTAACCTCCTGAGTGCCAAAGCACACAATTATTGCGCGCGCGCCCCTGCTTGTGAGGGGCTTTGCACAAATGCGGTTGCCACATAGGCAGCAACCGCATTTGGCATATACATTATTTGCTTATTGATGAATTCTTAGCTGTTGTTTTCTGCGGCCTCTCTGGCGGCAATGGCATCCTCGCGCTCCACAAAACGAGTGGCATAAACCATTGGAGATTCCTCAAATAAAGCATAAGGCACTTCGGCGATTTTTTCAAGATGAATTGCGTCAAATTTGCATTTTGTTGTACAAAGACCGCAGCCGAGGCACTTGTATTCATCGATAATGGTGGCTCCGCAGCCAAGGCAACGTGCGGTTTCCTTCTTAAGCTGCTCTTCGGTCAAGGTCACACGGGTGTCCTTGTAGGATTTGTCATTTGCTGCATTGTGAGCTGGCTTCTGGCGCGGGGTGTTGTCAAAGCCTGCAATAACAGCATTTTTATCGATATTGTTTTTGTCGATGGAAGAGTATTTTCTTCTGTCGCGACCGATGGTGAGGCTTTGTCCGGGCTGCACAAAACGGTGGAGGGAAATTGCAGCCTGCTTACCGGCGGCAATTGCGTCAATAGCGAATTTCGGGCCGGTGAAAACGTCACCGCCGACGAAAATGTCGGGTTCGGAAGTCTGATATGTAAGCTCGTCGGCAACCGCTGTGTTTCCGCGTCCAAGCTCAACGGAGGTGTATCTGAGCATATCGCCCCATGCGATCGACTGACCTACGGAGAGAATGACATGGTCTGCGTCTGCTGTTGAGATGGTGCACTCTTCGTACTTTGGAGCGAACTTGCCGTCCTCAAATACGGATACGCACTTTTTAAACTGGACTCCAGTGACCTTTCCGTTTTCGGCTATGATGCGATTGGGACCCCAACCGTTGTTGATTTCGATGTTCTCTGCCTTAGCTTCTTCAATTTCTTCTGGAAGCGCAGGCATTTCGCTCGAGCTTTCAAGGCTGTACATCTTGACGGCTTCGGCACCCTGACGGACTGCTGTGCGAGCAACATCGATTGCAACGTTTCCACCGCCGATTACGATGACATTGCCGCTCAGTTTTTCGCCCTTGCCAAGGTTTACGTTGCGCAGGAAGTCAATGCCAGACATAACGCCCTGTGCGCCCTCGCCCTCGATACCGAGCTTGCGTCCCGCCTGTGCGCCGATTGCCAGATAGAAAGCTTTGTAGCCCTCATAACGAAGCTTTTTGATGGTGACGTCCTTGCCAATCTCAACGCCGGTTTTGAACTCAACGCCCATTTCACGGAGAACTTCGATTTCGGCTTCGACAACGTCCTTTTCAAGTCGGAAGGAGGGGATGCCGAGGGTCAACATACCGCCGAGCTTTTCTTCCTTTTCAAAGACTGTGATGGAGTAGCCTTGCAAAGCCAAATAGTAAGCGCAGGAAAGGCCAGCGGGGCCAGAGCCCACGATGGCGATTTTCTTGTCGCTGTAATTCCGGAGTTTTTTCGGGATGAAGCGGTTTTCGGCTTTAAGCTCCTGATCGGCGATGAATCTCTTGATATCGTCGATAGCGATGGGCTGGTCAAAATCGCCGCGTGTGCACTCGTTTTCGCAGTTGTGCGGGCATATTCTGCCGCAAACCGCGGGGAGTGGGTTCTCTTTTTTGATAAGCTCAAGCGCCTCAAGGTACTTGCCCTCTGCGGCGAGCTTTATGTAGCCCTGAACGGAAATGTGAGCGCGGCAAGTGGTTTTGCAGGGGGCGGTGCCTGTTTCGGCAACCATTTCCCTATTGTCACGGTATTCGGGGGTCCATTTATCGCGACCCCATTCGTGGTCGTCGGGGCCGATAGTCTTCGGCACCACAATGGGATTAACGGTGCAGAGCTTTTGGCCCATTTTCAGCGCATCTCCGGGGCAGTTTTCAACGCACTGACCGCAAGCCGTACACTTTTCCTTGTCGAGCTTTGCCACATAGTTGCAGTTTGACATATTGGGGGTGTTGAAATACTGAGAGGTTCTCAGCGCAAAGCATGAGCACCTGCAGCAGTTGCAGATAGCAAATATTTTGTCGGGGCCGTCGATATTGGTAACCTGATGCATAAGACCGTTTTCTTCGGCCTTTTTGAAAATATCGAGAGCTTCCTGCTTTGTAATTCTTCTTGTTTTGCCGGAACGAATGGTGGACTCTGCGGTGTGGCCAACGATGACGCACATATCCTTCTCAAGGTGTCCGCAGCCCTCGCCCATAAGGCGTCTTGAAATTCGGCACTCGCAGTCACCAACAGAAATGCTTGGGGAATATTTGTCGAGCCAATAGGTAATCTCCTCGTAGGAGGCAACTCTTGTCTGTCCGTCAAGAGCGGTCTGAATGGGGATAACGCGCATGGGGCCGTATCCGCGTGGCACGTTGGGGACCAACTTGCCCATTCTGATTCTGGTGTATTCCTCAAAGGCTCTTGCGATTTCGGGATGTGCTTCGACCTGGGGCAGATCGGCGACCATTAGCTCAAAAACACCGGGGACAAAAATGAGAAGAATAAACTCTTCTTTTCCGTCTTCTACTTTTGACTCGAGAATGCCGATGTCCTCAAGCGCAATTAGAAGCTCGTGGGTTTCTTCCACGGACTTTCCGCATCTTTCGGCGACCTCTTCTGTGCTCATGTAACGTCTAAGATCCATTCCCAGAGCCGCATCCGCCATGTCGTCTGTTACAACACACTCAAGACCGTAGTACTCTGGGGCGGTTTCCTTTAGTGGCTCATCCGGCATACTTCGAATGAGATTTACCAGTTGAACTATTTTTTCTCGCATATTTCTTTACCTCACTTATAATTTACAAAAAATTACTCGGTATAGCGCTTCAGTGGCTTTTTCCAGAACTTCCATTTCTGAGCGGATATATGCTTTTTGGGAGAAAGTATTTTGCTCTAATTGTACTGATAAAAGGATAACACTCACACCTCATAGCGTCAAGAAATGTTGTCACAACCAAAGAGTTTTTAGCAATTTCGCTTGTTACGGTATGTTGGATTAAGATAAATTACACACTTGGTAAGTGGTGCAACCAAGAACCAAAAGCCAAGAACCAGTTAAGCTGATGTCAGATTTGTTTGCGTAAGCATACAATAGATTGTGAAAACTCAGTTTCTTGCTTAGGAGTGTGATAAAAGTTGATTATTCATGTAGTTAAACCCGGAGACAGCATATTTGGAATATCTCAGGAACATGGTGTGCCCGCAGATATCATCATTAATTCGAACGGACTTAAGAACCCATATAATCTTGTTATCGGGCAGGCAATCGTCGTCCCTGGTGATTTTTTCAATTATACGGTTCAAAGCGGACAATCAATGTATTCCATCGCCCAAAGCTTTGGAATACCTCTCCACGTACTTCTAGACGCTAATCCACAGCTTACCAATCCGAGCGCTCTTCATGTCGGGCAGACCATAATCATCCCGCTTCCGCCTAAAAAGGGAAAGGCGATAGATGTCAATGGATACGTATTTCCCAGTGTTTCCGACGATGTTTTGCAAAGCACCTTTCCGTATCTGACATTTTTGAGCATATTTAGCTATCAAGTCAAATCCGACGGTAGCCTAAAGAGCATCGAGGATGCACGCCCGGTTCGTATGGCGCGGCAAGCCAGGGTGGCGCCCTTGATGGTGATTACTAACATCGTGGAGGGCTCCGGCTTCAGCAGTGAGCTGGCAAACACTATTCTAACAAACCGACAGGTACAGGATACCCTGATTGAAAATGTTGTTGGCATTCTGAGGAAAAACGATTATTACGGGCTTGATATCGATTTCGAGTATATTTTCCCTAAGGACAAACAAAATTATGTCGATTTTATCAGCAGAGTCGTTAACAGGCTGCGGCCTTTGGGTTATTCAGTCTCTGTTGCGCTGGCTCCGAAAACAAGCGCAGACCAAAAGGGACTTCTGTATGAGGCGCACGACTACCCCGCGATTGGCGCGCTTGCGGATCACGTAATACTTATGACATATGAATGGGGATATCTTCGCGGCCCCGCGCAGGCTGTGGCTCCGATTGACCAGGTGCGAAAAGTGCTTGACTACGCAACCAGCGTTATTCCCAGCGAAAAGATCCTGATGGGTATGCCAAACTATGGCTACGATTGGACTTTGCCCTTTGTCAAAGGCTCTTCAGCCCGACCTCTGACCAATTACGGGGCTGTTTTGCTGGCCGCTCAAGTCGGTGCCAACATTCGGTTTGACAATGTTTCGCAGGCACCATTTTTCAATTACTACAGTAGTGACGGGAAAAAGCATGAGGTTTGGTTCGATGACGCCAGAAGCATTGAGGCCAGATTGGAATTGGTGGAAGATTACGATTTGAGCGGAGTCAGCTATTGGACAACAAACAATTTCTTCGCGCCCAACTGGCTTGTACTGGATTCCATGTATAGTGTGAAAAAGGTTCTGTAATATCTAATAAATCTATTCGAGGCCTCAACAAAGACTCCAAAGGAAAGGCAGGTATGTGCAATGTACATACCTGCCGTAATATGTATGTTCTAATACTAAAAGTCATTCGTTGTGCTGTTTGCAGGAATCACCATTTCGCGTGGTGATCTTCTGCACATCCCAGAAAATGATTGATTTCGATTATTTCGCCGTCTTCTGTCTTTACGTATCCGGAAAAATGTCCAACCATTTGATGAACCTCGGATTTGATGATGACGACATCTGACTTTGCGACTCTTTCATAGAACGGAACAAACTCCAGATTGACACAATCAGTTGCACAGCTTTTGATTGTCCATGGATTCATATAGTTCTCAACATCACATTCAAAGGCGAGGTCTTCGCTAATTTTTGTCAGCTTTCCGTCAACAACAATTGCATTCTCGTTCATACCTGTGTTGTCTGTCCATTTAGCGCCCAGATTAAGCCCAAGTCTTTTGTCGTTTACCATACCGGATGCGTTGGCCCAGTTCCATGATATTTTTTTCGGCCAAATCCCCCGCCCAAAATCGAGGCAAGAGAAGGCACTTTCGGATTGAAAACTATAATGACAATCGCCAACCCGAAGTGAACCGCTTGAAGGAAGCGCTTCTTGTTTTGACGTAAACTGAAATGTCTTTTTGTTCCAGGGGATAACAACATTCAGCGTTTCGTGTCCCTCGGGCATACTAACATTAATATCGGCGTCCAGCTGACATCCGTCAAAGTCTTTGCATTTGGCGATAATATGGGTGCCGTCCTGCTCGTGCAGCAGGCTGAGTTCCATGTCTGAGTTTTTGAAAACGACAGTTTCATTTACATTATCAGGCATGACACAGCCTTTTCCAAATGGAGCCATGATCGTTTTTTCAATAAATTTCTTCGTTTTAAAGTCTAGGAAATATATGAACACCATTCCCGCGTAATCGAGATTAGATATTGTCACGGAAAACAAACAATCCTCGCTCGTGGTGCACCAATAATTCCACTTTTTCTTTCTGAGCCATCGCCCCGAAAGGTTGCAGTTGAAAAGTATTTTTCTTGACCAGCCGATACTGTCCTCGTTCAACTCGCCATTGCCGCTACATAGATTAACCGGTTCAAAGATTTCCTTTTCTATGTATTTTTCCTGTTTTGCCAATTACTACACATCCCCTCATAATTGTGGGCAGGAATATTAGTGCCCAGTATGCAAGATATTGACCTACTCAAGAATATGGCACTATACCGTTATTGTCAAGATATGTAACCGCTTCTTTTTTTCAGAAGAATGAGAATACCTGAACTGAATCGTCGCTTTGCGCGTAAAACAAGATGGCGAATACGAGTTGCTTTTATTTTATACGAGGGCGGCGTCTTAAATCTTCAGGATATTGTAGGTTTCAACAAATATTCTTTAGAAAAGTAATTTTTTTATCATTGCCCCTAGTTTTCGACAGCATTCTCCTATTGCGTAGTGTATATTTTTGACTCGTGAGGAAAAGCAAAATGCATCTTAACTACAACATCTTGAGGGTTACATAATAAATCGAAAGCTTTTCGTTACAACATATTGTATTTAGAAAGGAACTATACCATGAAACCGACAAAACAAGCATATTTTATTAACAAGCCCAGAATACTAACAGATTTAATAAGTCCGCATTTCACCAGTGACGAGAGAGCCTTTGAAATTGCAAAGCGCATAGATCTGCGCCCAATCGATTATGAGAATTTTGTAACCGATTTGCGCGTTGAGAGAGAGTACATAGAGAATTCTGCTCACATAAGTGAAAAGCAAAGCGATGTGTTCAATTGTCTGTTTATTTCTAAAAGCGGCAATAACGATGGCGTTCTTGTCGTTCCCGACAAAAACGGGTTTGTTGAAAGCGCAGCCTTCTTCGAGGAATAGATGCTGCCCAACCCTGTATAAAACAGCAAAAACATCACCGCTTCTATAAAAATTGTTACCGTGAGCAAATCTACAACAGAAACGCGACTAGAATTTGAAATTGAGAATTCCAAGAAACTTTGCGTGAAGACAAAACATCAAGGCGGCAGATACTAATATAATAATGAGCCCTGTTTGTAAAAGTTGGTATAATAAAACCTCTACAAATGGTCACAATAGTATTGGGCACTCGAGTGAATCGGTGTCCAAGAACAAGCAAGGATGTAGTTCCGAATAGGGAGATGATTTAGGTGAATCGATCTATCTATGAACCTGTTATGATACGTGCAGTTTAGCATTTAGAGGATGGGGGATGGTTAAGTTGGACTACTTTGATTATCACCGGAAGAATGAATACTAGCTTGGAATTGCAGAGGCTCATTTTTGAGCCTCTGTTTTTTAGGTGGTGCCCATTTTATGCTACAAACACCTGAAGCGTGGTTGTAAGCGCTCTGCCGGGCGAACGGATATAGCTGCCGTTAAAGTACATTGCGGTTGAAGCACCGCCATCAAGATTTACGGCATCCGCGCAGCCCAGTGAGAGCATAAGCTCGCGCATCTGCTGTATGGTGGCGGCAGCGGCTGACACGAGAATTAGCTTCCCGTTGTATTGCGTTCCGATGGCGGTTCTGGGAGCTGAAGCGGTCGTAAACCGTGCTTCTGTAAAGCCCGGGTCAAGGTAGGTTTCGATTACCCCATCCTTGACAAGCCTCGGAGCACCCGAAACAACTGAAACCACGTTATTGAACGTAAAGCCTTCCTCGTCGGCTTTAAACAAATACGGCGTCAGCGTGACGACATCTCCGGCTGCGGGTGCGTGATAGTAATTTGTGGACGTGTATTCACTTCCCAGCCACATTATGTAGCCGCTTGCGGGAATATTCAGGTTTTCTCCGGCATAACACGGTGAAATTTTTGTGACAACGCCGTTATTAACGACAACAGTAGTTCCATTACAGGTAATCTTTAAAATCGCACCATATGTGGGAGTATATACAACGGAATTAGAGCTGTCCTGCTGCGGTGAGTTAAGCTCATAGCAAGGCCAATTTTTTGTTGCGCTTCCCGAAACAGCTACCCGATAAAAGAAAGCGGGTCTGCCCACCTCGACCTTGTTGTTGTAGGTGAATCCGAAAGAAGTCAGCCCCGTAACACCATACATGAATTGCCCGTTGCAGACGACGTGACCGATAGGGGTTTTAAAGCTATCATAAGCATTGAAGAAGTTGCTGCTTATCAAAGCCTTTGCTCCGGATTGCGAAACAATGCTGGTAAATGGTGCGGTTGAGCCGATTGTGTCGCCTACTAGCGCCGACCTTACCGAAACCTTGGGGTTGCTGAGATTTACTGTAATGACATCGGCGGTAACCTTTCCTGAGGCAAGAGAGACTGTTTTCCGCACATAATCAACTGTTGAGCCATCAAATGGTGTGTATATATACACGACTCGGCTTCCTAAAACGCCGTTTGCAGTTCCCTTTTCTGAAGTGAAAACACCTGCCGCAACCAACTTCTGTGCAAGAGTTGTCGTTTGTCCCTTCAAGGGCATCGTCAAAGCGCAGTATGATAAATCAACCATGTCGCCGCGATTGTGCGTTACGGACGAAAGTGATGAAGCTGTGGCGCTTGCCATAAGTCCAAGCTTCGCAGAGTCCGCAAGGGCGGTGTTCCACGAGAAATCCCCGTTGCCGTCATTATATCCCAAAGCCCGAAGAGCAAAGGTTACATAGCTTTTGGCGTCAAGAGTTTCGTCTGGGCTGAAGGTGGTGTCGGAGGTTCCCTTCGAATACCCCTTTGCGAAGGCATAGGCGACATATTTAACCGCCCATTCTGGCACATCTTGAAAAGAAAGTGTCGCGTCTGAAGAAAGTGCGGCGTTTTCTTCTCCGAGCAGACGAATGAGCATTGTAATTCCCTG
Source organism: uncultured Oscillospiraceae bacterium (assembly GCA_964560435.1). GTDB lineage: Bacteria > Bacillota > Clostridia > Oscillospirales > Oscillospiraceae > UBA2658. The sequence continues at coordinate 27,476 of CAZLLK010000024.1, read as the reverse complement.
TGCTCGCGTAGGCGTTGCGTCAAGCTCATAGCTTGCGCCCGTGCCCTTGAATAAGCCTAGGCTAAACAGCGCGTCAGCGTTTTTTGTGGAGCCGGTGCTGCTGCCGGAAGCAAAAGCGGGAACGGATAATACGATGGAAATGATAAGTACGACGGCGATAAATTTCGGTATATGTGTTTTCATAATGTCTCCCACAGTTCAACTCAATACAGAATACAAGCCTACTCTATTATTTATACCTTATATTGTATTGAACTCAATAGAGCGGGATTTTTCTTGACGTTACCAACATTTGGATGTTGAAGATCGCTCCAAAGGGGATTCGCCACGGTTTGAATTTTCTATGCCGAAATATGGCAAGCGGATTGAGGGAAAAAGTGAGTTTATATATAATAGTATCCAATACCGTTGTACTCAATGCCGGATATAAAATGTTAGCCAGAATTAACCGGCTGACGTGTTCTACGTTTTTTATAGGTGCTAAATTGCTTTTGCGGTTTGATTATTGAAGAACGTATCCCGTGAAATCGGGGTATGTGATGGTAACAGCGCTGCCCGTGGCGTTAACTTTAGCGTTCACATTAATATCACAGGTAGCCGTAACAGGCGAACCGTCAGATGTCATCGTCATGTCCATAACGAAGCTTTCCTTAAGGGCGGAGAGCACGCCGTTATTTCCAATGAGGACCTGAACACTGCAGTTGCTTACTTTTAAAGCGGTGATGCTAGAGGCATCTATGCTACCCTTTAATAGGCTTAAAAAGTCATAGTTGGGAGAAAGTCCGATGGTGTAAAGAGTGCCTTCCGAGGTTGTGGCAGATGAAATTGAATCGAATTGATATAATGCAAGTGCGGGCGCTTCCGCGGAGCTGGCCGACTGGGCTACCAGTTCTTCAATATCAGCAGTACTGAGAGCTTTTTTGAATCTGTTGATACCATCGTTAGAATACAGATAGCCGTCCTTAATCCACATACTGATTTTAGCGGTTTGCCCATTACTTACAGCGGTGGTTAACATTTCCATTTGAGCGGTGCTTTCGGAAATGATAACCTTAACGGCAGATTGCGAATTGCCACTGACATCTGTCGGAAACGCAGAGGATTTCATTTTCATGGTTGTGGTTGCCGCCATGTCAAGGGCGTTAATAGCACCCATTGCGCTGCTCGCTTTAAGATATGCTTGGTAAGAAGTGATTTTATCGAGGAGGGGATTTGCTGTCACCTGTGAAACTGCACTGCTTGAGACGAGCTTGCTCAGAAGTGTGGTGGTGGTACCCTTCGAATTAGTAGCCAGTGCTTGATATGAGATTGCAGCTGCATGATCTCTCAAAAACGTTTTGCTTTCGAAAGCTTCGTTGTAGATACCGACTTGTTTCGCATAGGTTAAGGAATCGGCATATGTAAAGTCTCCGCCGGTTGTGTCACTGTATCCCAGTGAGCGAAGGACGAAAGTGCAGAACATTTGAGCGTCGCATATCTCGTTGGCACCAAAAAGCGTGCTTGAAGTGCCATTTGCCAGCTTGTTCTGACAGAGCCACGCAATATGTGGATTAGCAAAGTCCGGAACGTCGGAAAACGGGTGCTTGATTGTTCCTGCGGTATACTGCGACTGTGCCGGTCCCTCGGCACCAAGCAGACGAACCAGCATAACAGCGGCTTCCGCGCGTGTGGGTACGCGATCAAGATCGAAGCCGGACTCGGTTCCCTTGAACAGCCCCATGTTTTTGAGTTCTTGAGCAGTGCTTTCAAAATTGGCGGCAAAGGCAGAGGTCATAAGTGCGCAGACGAGAACCAATGCAATAGTCAAAATTCGACAAAATCTTTTCATATAATTCGTCCTTTCATGTGCCATATGCACATATTATATCAGGGTATGGCAGTTCGTGCCAATTTTTTGTTTGGTTAATGCAATATAACGGGAATGAATGAACATAACTATGGTTGCTAATTTTAGCATTACTTGATATTATTGGCATATACGCGAAAGGATTTTTGATATGAAAAATCACAAAGCCAAGATGTTGAGTGCTATTCTAATTTGCATTGTTGTCATTGCGGTCGTTTGCCGAGTAGTATTCAGCGCGAAAAGCGTTGCCGACATTGTTTCAATTAGCAAAGTTGACTCCTCATCTGTATCAATCACGGTATTTAAAGGAGAAGCCGGCGAAAATTTTAATCAGGTGTTCCGTTCAGAAGATGCAGGCGACTTAGAAAAAATTGTGGAAATTCTTTCACCCGCAAAGGCTCATCTTGTCGAATGGAATCCTTTGACTGGCATTGTTCCCGCATTTGACGAGGATGATGTTTATGCAATAATGATAGACGATGCCTTTGATTTCAAATTTTCATTTGACTACTCCGATGGCTACATATACTACAATTACGGAAAATACAGATTATCGAGCGGGGACGTTGAACCTCTCGTAAAAGGTCTTGAAGCCCTTTGCTCAGAATATAAACAGAAGAATATACAATAATAAGTCACTAAACCCTGTAACTACAATTGGCTTTTCGTCGCCTCCCTCAAAATCATTGCTTTTATAACAATACTCCTTGGCGGTCGTCTTGACCTTGTGCTGACAACGGCTTGTCTCTCACAAACAACGAAAAGTTGTTAAGCTATTTGCCCAAAAAAATTGACGACTGGGATAATGTATAGTAAAATATATACTAATTCGAGAGGGTTAAAGATTAAATATTTGTGTGGAGGAATTGTTTTTATGGGCGTTTTGTATCAGGCGACAAGTTTCACCGGTTGGGCGATTTGGCTTGGTGTTCTCTTTGCCTTAATGGCATTTAATGAGTTCGCTCGTTCTACAAAATGGGGCGGTCTTGTGCTTTTCCTAATTCTACCCCTTGGCCTTACGCTTTTCGTTTGGCCAACAACCGCTGCCATGGGAAATGAATATGGTACTGGCACTTGGTTCAACTGGGTAAAAACCTATTCGGCTTTGGCGGGCTGCCTTGGATTTATGGCTATCCGCTACATTCCGGCACTTGCAAAAAAGAAATGGGTTTTAGCGTTCCCGGCTTTAATCTTGGGGCTTAATATCCTTGAAGCTGCTTTTCGAGATTTTCAATGGTATTCATTTGCCGCCTGGGACGGTGCGCTTGTAGATTATCTTTGGGGAATGTCAGGCCCGTGGAACATCATGAACGGCATCGCCGGAATACTAAACGTTGTCGCCATTTGCGGCTGGGCAGGCATTTTTATTTCCAAAGACAAATCAAAGGATATGATTTGGCCCGACATGATATGGCCTTGGATTATTGCTTATGATTTATGGAATTTTGCCTATACCTACAATTGCATAGCCGACCATTCGTTCTATTGCGGCTTGGCTTTGCTTGTTTCATGTACAATCCCCGCGTTCTTCATCAAAAAAGGTGCATGGCTTCAACATCGTGCGTCAACGCTTGCACTCTGGATTATGTTTGTTATGACGATACCTTCCTTTGCAGATAAAATAGCACCTGTGGCTACCACTCATAATCCTGTTGCGTTTTTCGTTGTTAGCTTGATTTCCTTGCTCGCAAATGTTTCGCTGGTGGTATATCAGTTTATCATAATCCGCAAGAACAAGCTCAATGCGTTTAAAGACGAAATCTATAAGGATACGAAAGCCTATAAGCGCGTAGTTGAAGAAAACGTATAATTGATTATTTAATAAGACCTGAAATGACCCCCTTTGATTTTGGGGGTCATTTTTTATTCAAAATATTAGATAGTAAGTGAAATGGTAAAAACTCAACACTTTAAGCCCCATATTTGCATAGTCTGATATGAGGTGATTCTTTTGAGACGAAGCAGTGTATCAGTGAAAAAATGTGTGATTCGAGATAAACTTAAATTCAACGGAGAAACCCTGTTGACTTATAAGATTGAGTATCCTGAGTTTACATCGCCGTGCTACAAAATGAACTTGCGCAAGGCCAATATGTTCTATCTGGAAAAAGCGCTTGAATTTCAAAAGTATTGCGAAACCGAGCTGTTTGACGAGGCTGTACAGCTGTATTATGATTCTATCGATAACGGCTTTCCGATACACGTGTTTGAGGCTCAGCTTGTTTATGATGTGACATATTTATGCTCATGTATAATCAGCGTTTATTTTGACCGTTATGAATACACCGGCGGAGCGCACGGCAATACAATCCGAACATCCGAGACTTGGAATCTGCGCAGCGGCGGATTGATAGAGCTTCCTCAATTGGTTCGCTGTTTGCTTGATTACAAATCATATATTTTGTCGGCGGTTGCGGCGCAAATTGAAAAAGAGCCGGAAATTTACTTTGAAAATTATGAGGAGCTAATTGCGGAAGCCTTCAATGAGAACAGCTTTTACTGTAGGCGGAAGGGAATTGTGGTTTACTACCAGCAATACGAAATTGCCCCATATTCAAGCGGTATCAGAGAATTTTTGCTGCCTTACACCGTCTGTGTAATAAATCCCACGGCATTTTGCCGAGTAATTGGAGGATATTAAGTGTCATTAAAAATGGAGCTTAGGTCAAATATAACCTAAGCTCCATTTTGCTCGTTATTGATTAGATGTTTTCAGCCTTAATAGCCTGATAGGACTTGTGATCGGAATACAAATCATCCTTAAGCGGATTTTTCTTGTTTTTGATAATGGTTCTGACTTGATAAATCGCAACGCCGACATTGAACACCAAAGCAATGATGCTTACCACGTAATAAGCGGTTGCACTATGCGTGGAGGCCACAGCATATTTGCCTACGACAAAGAAGTTCGGAATTGTCATCATCAGCATCATGTAAAGCGCAAGGGTGTGAACTCTGTGCTGTGCCCAAGCACCCTTTTTGATTGTAAATGCTGGAATTGTGCAGGAGATGAGCAAGGCTGCACTATAGAACGCGCGGTCTGTTACGCAGTTGTAAACATAGGCGAAGTTCCAAAGGTCATAGGCAATAATCCAGAACCACATCATATCCGGCCAAACAAAGCTATTATGCTTGTCCTTACTAATTACAACGCCAAACCAGCCGCAGAGTGTCAGCATACAGAGTATTCCGGCAACGGCATTCATTGCGTTCCAAGGCCCGCCCATGAAGAACATATCGTCTATTACGCCTTGCATACCCATAACCTGTACTTCACGAATGACAGCTTCCAGTATGTTCAGAGCGAGAATTCCGGGGACAAGGGTATAACACCATTTTTTTGCGCGCATTTTATCCGAATAACGCATACCCAAGCCGATGTAACATCCAACTAGTGCGGAATATGTTTTGACCCATGCAAACCAGTTGGAGGTTTGCGCACCGACGTCCATACCGGAGGTTTTTGGCCAGACAAAAAATGTAAGCACAAGTGGCAACAAAACAAAAAATGTAAGACCTGTCCACTTGTTGTAGCGGGTAACCTCGTTAAAGAACATAAGCCCCGCCAAAATGCCTATCCAGGCTAACCATGCGTACCAGGGAATTGCTTCAAATAAAAACATAATAATACCTCTCAATCTCTATCCTGTATATGATAACCCGCGAATCCAAAATTAAGCTTACGCAGTTTACACCTATTTATCCCCTTTTAGGGTTTCTTTAATAGCGGTTACTGCTGTTTTGCCAACTCGCTTAACCATGTTTGGAGCCATCTTTAACGGGAGTTTCTCATAAGTTGTTGCATATGAGTTATAAGCTCTTACAAGCTTGATTGCGTCGAATTTGCACTTTGTCGTACACATTCCGCAGCCAACGCACATTGTGGTGTCAACCTGAACAGCTCCGCAGCCGAGGCAACGCGCGGTTTCCTTCTGCATCTGCTCTTCTGTAAAGGTTACACGGGTGTCCTTGAAGGACTTCTCGTTGCCGGAGTTGTGACCGGCCTTCTGACGCGGAGTGTTATCAAAGCCGACTGTTAGCGCCTGTTCGTCGAGACTGCCCTTGTCAAGGGAGCTGTATTCGCGTCTGTCACGTCCAAAGACAAGGCTCTGACCTTCCCACACAAAGCGGTGCATGGAAATTGCGCCCTGCTTACCGGCGGTGATTGCGTCGATTGCATACTTCGGGCCTGTATAAACGTCGCCACCGACGAAAACGTCGGGTGCGGCGGTCTGATATGTGAAGCTATCGGCCAAGGCTGTATTGCCGCGTCCAAGCTCTACCTTACTGCCGTTTAGCAGTGTGCCCCATTCGATGGATTGACCGACAGAGAGCAAAACATAGTCAGCCGGGACAATAACGGTGTTGGCTTCGTCGTATTTCGGAGAGAATTTATGGTTTTCGTCAAACACGGAAAGGCACTTTTTAAACTCCACCCCCGTGACCTTGCCGTTCTCGGTGACGATACGTTTGGGACCCCAGCCGTTGTTGATTGCAATGCTCTCTGAGGTCGCTTCCTCAATCTCTTCAGGAAGAGCGGGCATCTCGCTTGCACTTTCAAGGCAATACATACTGACGGCTTCGGCGTTTTGGCGAGTTGCTGTGCGGGCTACGTCAATTGCAACATTACCACCGCCGATAACAACGACCTTACCCGAAAGCTTTGAGTCCTTGCCAAGATTTACATTGCGGAGGAATTCAACACCTGCGATAACCCCAGCGGTGTCCTCACCCTCAATGCCGAGCTTACGTCCGCCCTGTGCGCCGATTGCGAGGTAGATTGCTTTGAAGCTTTCGTTACGCAGGTCGTTGAGCGTAATGTCCTTGCCGACCTCAACGCCTGTCTTAAACTCGACGCCCATTTCGCGTAAAATATCGATTTCAGCGTTTACAACGTCCTTTTCGAGACGGAAAGACGGAATTCCGAGAGTCAACATACCGCCAAGCTTCTCCTGCTTCTCGAACACCGTAACCTTATAGCCGTCAAGCGCGAGATAATACGCACAGCTCAAACCAGCGGGGCCTGCGCCCACGATGGCCATTTTTTTGCCGTATTCGTATCTCTTAGTGGGGATGAAGCGGCTGTCTGCGGAAAGCTCCTTGTCCGCGATGAACTTTTTGATTTCATCGATTGCGATTGGCGAATCAATCATTCCGCGTGTGCACTCCGATTCACAGGCGCGCGGACAAATGCGTCCGCAGACCGCGGGGAACGGATTTTCCTTTTTGATAAGCTTAAGGGCTTCCATATACCTGCCCTGTGAAGCAAGCTTAATATAACCCTGAACAGCGATATGCGCTGGGCAAGCAGTTTTGCACGGCGCTGTGCCGCTTTCGACTACGTCCTTGCGGTTCTCACGGTAATTCACATTCCAGTCTTTTTCCTTCAGAACGTGGTCATGTGCTGTTTTGAAAGGAACTACTACAAGAGGCTTTGTGCTGCAAAGCTTTTGTCCGAGTTTAAGGGCATTTGTGGGACAATTTTCAACGCACTGTCCGCAGGCAACGCAGTTTTCGGTGTTGACCTCGGAAACGTAGTTCGACCTAATCATATCGGGGGAATTGAACATAATCGCGTTGCGCATTGAGTAACAGCCGCAAGCGCAGCAGTTGCAAATTGCGTGGGTCACACCGTTATCAATGTTTGGAATTGAGTGCATAAGTCCATTTTCTTCAGCTTTTCTGATAACCTCAAAGGCTTCCTCACGCGTACATTCCCTTGCTCTGCCTGTGCGTATGTAATACTCGGCTCCTGTGTCGAGCTGGATGCACATGTCCTGCTCAAGATGTCCGCAGCCCTGACCCAAAAGGCGTCTGGAGCGGCGGCAGGTGCAATCCGCAACCGCAAAACGTGTTGCTTTGTTGAGGATTGTTGAAACCTCTTCAAATCCAATGTGGTGGCTGTCCCCATCTATCGAAGACTGGATGGGAATAACGCGCATGGGTCCACGGCCGACAGGCATTCCGGGAGCAAGCATTGCGCCGCGAAGTCTCGCGTATTCTTCAAAAGCTTTCGGTATTGCGGGGAATTTTTCACAAAGCTCTTTGTTCTCAACGGTTTTTTCCATAACACCCGGAACAAAAACCGTAAGTTCAAAAACATCCTCGCCGTTTTCCTCATGGAAAATGCAGGCGCCTACCAGCGCAAGCTCGTGAGCAAGCCTGTTGGTTTCCTCAATCGACTTGCCGCACTTTTTAGCAAGCTGTGCTATCGTTTGGGTTTTCCTCAGCTCCATTGCAAGACCGACGTCCGCCATTTCGTCGGTTACGATACAGTCCAGAACGTAATACTCAGGGGCGTTTTCGTCGATTTTAATCATTAGCGCTGTTGGCCCACTGATTTTTTTTGCAAGCTTGATTATTTTTTTTCTTCCCGCCATGTGTTACCTCCACCTCGAATTTGTCAATTTTGTAACGATTATTCGCATAAATAATCCATAATGTATTTAATTCTATCACGATTTTTTGTATAGGTAAAACAACAAATCGTAGACATCTACAACGATTTGTTGTAGAATGTTTGTGAATACAATAACGGGCGGTGATTTAAGATGCAAATGAAGTTTGTCGCGTCCTTTCTTACGCTATACGAGGAGAGGAACTTCTCGAAGGCAAGCGCAAAACTTTATATTACACAACAGGGCTTGAGCAGACAAATACAGGCACTAGAAAACGAGCTGGACGTGCTTCTGTTTGAACGCTCGAAGCAGGGAGTTGTGCCTACTGCAATCTGCGAAAAGCTGTACCCCGTGCTTCGGCAGATGCAAGAAGGCTTTGATAAGTCGTTGTCCCTCGTCGAGGAGGACAAAAAGCAAAACAGAAAGTGCCTTACCGTTGCCTTTGCGCAGGGCATTTCTAACAGTGGCAGCCCGGAATTTATTTTTGATTATCAAAAGCTTCATCCGGAAATCAACATAGAAATTTTGGAAAGCACTCAGCCTGTCTGTGTTCAAAAACTGGTGAACAAGGAAATCGACATGGCGTTTCTCGTCAACCCCATCGATAAGGCGATGTTCAATGCGGTTACGCTTTCTGAGGGCTATATGTATGCCGCTATGCACAAAACACATCCCCTTGCCGAGGGCAATGCCCCTATAGAATTTTCGTTGCTCGGCGACGAAAACATTATAACCGGCTCACCGCAGAACGCTCTGCGCGGAATGTTCGATTATTTTTGCAGACTTACAAACATTCACCCGCATATCATCGTCTCCTCCAATTACAGCATTAACTACGTCAACTCAATGACCGAAAGCATCGGAATTGCAACTGTTACCTGCGCAATGGCACTTCGAATTATCAACCCCGACATCAGAATTCATCGGCTGATTACGCCAGAGCCAGGATATATTTTTTGCTGTACGCCACATAATGTAAAGCTTGAAAAAGAGACTTCCTCACTGCTGAGTTACGTCAAGCGACATTTTGAGCTTGAACCTCTGGAAAAGCTTGAGAACTGCTTATAATTTGAATTTGTTGCGCCATTTTTTTAAACTATTTGTCGATTACGAAATTTGAATAGACAATACAACTGGAGCAGAATCCACGAAAAATTTCAATCCATATTGGTATTAAGTAGCTTAATCAATTTCAAAAATCTCGCAGCTAAAGAGGCTGCGGGATTTTTGCGTTTTAAGAATAAATCGATTTTTTTGACCAAATACTATTTTTGAGGTGAGTTAAATGAACAAAAACAAATCGAATCAACAAAAACGAAAAGAGCATACACCTGAGAAAGTTGAACAGACCGCTGGCTCTCTGCCCGAAGATAATCAGAATCAGAACCACAACACAAAAAAAGTGGCATTAGGGCTGAACACAAGACATTTATGAGGTTTATATGAGTAACGATAACAAGATGAAAAGCACAAAAAACAAGAAAAAGGAAGACGGAACTTTCCATTCAAAGCACATTAAGCACAACCCCAATGCAGAAAGCTCAAGGGCGGTTTTCGGAATGAACACTGAAAATCAAGAAAATAAATGACAGCTTTTGAACTTTTTGCAGACATTAACACGCATATACTTGAAGACGAGAAGCCTTCGATATTTTTAAACGGAATATATCTCGACCCGCTTTTTAGGGAACATCCCTTCAGTATGCTTTATGAGCTGAAAAAAACTGAGCAGTCGCCCATACATCATCCTGAGGGCAATGTGTGGAACCATACAATGTTGGTTTTAGATGAAGCGGCGAACCAGAAAGTCAAAAGCAATAATAAGGTTGCGCTCATGTGGGCAGCGCTTCTCCATGATATCGGAAAGCCATCAACCATGAAAATAAGAAAAGGGAAAATAACCGCATACGACCACGATAAGCTCGGAGCGGCGCTTGCAAAAGAATTTTTACAAACGTTTACAGACGATGCGAAGTTTGTGAATGAGGTCTACCAGCTCATCAGGTATCATATGCAGATACTTTTTGTTGTGAAAGACTTGCATTTTGCAGATATTGAGGGCTTGAAGCTCAACACGGATATTAAAGAGCTGGCCCTGCTTGGGTTGTGCAACAGGCTCGGCAGGCAGGGATCTGACAGAACAAAAGAGGAAAAGAATATCGAGCTGTTTTTACAAAAATGTATCGGAAGCTAAAAGCAGTCAGTATGCTAAGGCAACTTTGGCAATGCGGTAAGAGAGGAAAAATATGTCTAAAGCAAGCGTATATTTTGCAGTGAAGGATTTAAACGGAAAGCACGGCACAAAGGAGCTAAAGCGCGAGCTGGGCACGCTCCATGGCGTTATTTCTGTTAGTGTAAATGAACTAACCGATAACATTGCGGTGGATTTTGATACGACAGGCGTAAAGCAGGAGCAACTAAAAACGACAATCGAAAAGCTGGGTTACGACATCACTCAAATGCAGCTTGAAAACCATATAATGTGAAATTAAAAAAGGAGAATTACAATGCCGAAAGACAGTCAAACGGACAACAAGACAGCCAGAAAAGTTAAAGCAAAAGGACAAACCCCTGTAACTCAGGAAAATCAAAATCAGAACAAAAACGCAAAGAAGCAATCGACAAAGAACAATGCTGTTTAGAGTCTCAAAGGCCGCCAAAATGTTTTGGCGGCCTTGCCTTTTTATGGTACAATGTCCGCAAACAGACATTGTATTGCGCTTATGTCGTCACTGTGGGCAAGCGCTTAATTATAAACATTATATCATTTCGCCGCTTTGCGGCTATGATATAATATTATTTATAGGGAAAAATAGCAGAAAAGCACGGTGCCTTGTTTTACCGGAGGGAAACCATCATGAAAAAAGACCAAAGAGTTCATCACGAATTTGATTATTTAAAAAAGCTATACCCAAAGATTAAACAGCAGGCTGCGGAAACCAAGAACAACAAATTATGGCACCTTGAGTCTGTTATAAGGAATAAGATAAAAGATTTGAGAACTCTGCCGGCAAATAACATCAATGGCTATCGTGAGCTTTACGATGGATATGTTGCTTTGCTCGAGGATGTCTCTGTTCGCTTGCTCGATAACTATAACAAAACCAATAAAACGGACTACAAATTTGAAGAGATTGTTCGCGGCAAAAGCAAGGCATATATAAGCTCCGGCATAATCTCCGTGCTTGTAACAAATCACATTCCAAGGATAGTTGCCGAGGAATTTAACCGGCTTCTGCCGGAAAACCCAAAGGATGAGTACCCGCTCGCCAGAAAAATGAAGCGAAAGTTCTATCTTCATTTGGGCGAAACCAACACGGGAAAAACATACAACGCCCTGCAACGCTTGAAACAATGCAACAACGGAGTTTATCTTGCGCCGCTGCGAATTTTGGCGTTGGAGAATTTTGAGCGGCTTAACGGCGAGGACGTTGCCTGCAACCTGCTAACAGGTGAAGAGGAAATAATCGTTGAAGGTGCGCGGCATTCGAGCTGTACCGTTGAAAAGGCCAATATTCAAGACTTCTATGAAATCGCCGTAATCGATGAAATTCAGATGTCGGGCGATTCACAGCGCGGCGATGCCTGGACGCGCGCAATTCTTGGGCTTTGCAGTCCCGAAATACATCTTTGCGGAGCGCTAAATGCAAAAGAGCAGCTAGTTCGAATGATAACAGACTGCGGAGATGATTATGAGATTAAGGAGTACTCTCGTCTAGTGCCACTTCAAGCTCAGCGGTCGCACGCAAAATTCTCCGATGTACGAAAGGGCGATGCCCTTGTTGCGTTTTCGAAAAGAAAGGTGCTTTCAATTTCCAGATACTTTTCGGAACGCGGAATAAAGAACAGTGTAATTTACGGCGATTTGCCGCCTGAGGTTAGAAGGCTTCAGTATGATTCCTTTATCAACGGAGAAAACAACATACTGATATCGACAGATGCGATAGGAATGGGCGTAAATTTGCCTATAAGGAGAATAATTTTTACGGAAATCAAAAAATTCGACGGCGAAGAATTCCGATTTCTTACATCACAGGAGACAAAGCAGATAGCTGGTCGAGCTGGACGCATAGGGATATACGATGTCGGATATGTCGCCTGCATGGAGGACGATATTTCTTTCGTTGAATACCAGTTGCAGATTCCCGACGAGGAAATTGAAAAAGCTGTTGTCGGCCCCAGCGAAGCGATACTAAGTATTGGCATACTCCCGCTAAAGGAGAAGCTGGCACTTTGGAGCACTAGGGAAGAGTCATTAAAATATTACCGAAAAAAAGACGTTCGAGATTATCTGCTGATTTTAGACAAGCTAAAGCCATACAAGCTGCCCGAAGCGGTGGAATGGCGGCTTATGATGCTTCCGTTTGACGTAAACAGCGAAGAGCTATTGAGTCAGTTTATTTGCTATGTTGAGGAATGCTTCACCATAAAAGCAGAAGAATTATCAAGACCGGATATAACCGAGCATTCGCTTTCGCTTTATGAGCAATACTACCAAAAGGTTAACCTATATTATTCGTTTTCAAAGAGCATGAACCTTGATTTTGACGAGCAGTGGGTGTATAGAACCAGAAAAGCAGTGAGTGAAGAGATTAATCGGCTGTTATAATTGCAAAACGAAAAATCCCGCCTAATTTAAGGCGGGATTTTTTGATGGCTTTATTTTTTCTTTTCCTTTGATCGCTTGTCGTTAATGGTTTTCATTTCAGGCTCGTCAATAACAGTTACTCCGTTTTCCTTTGCCCAGTCCACACAGCCTTGCAGAGCAAGCTTGAGGAACACACGGGGCACCTTCACGAGCATTGCGCAGGCTGCATCCGTGAACTTCACATCAGGGTCAATGCGGTTTGCCGCATATCTCACTGAAGTTATGTCGGTTTCCTTGCCCTTGGGGATTGGCTCGGCAATAGGTCTGCGGAAACGGGAATACCAGAAGTTTTTTGAATCACGATAGCCGTAATCCACGGGCACGTTGGGGAAAGCCGAAGCTTTTATACCGTTTATGATGGCGTTATGCTGTTTTTCCTTCATAAGAATCTTGTCAATTTTGAGTATGAAGTGGCAGCCGAATTTGCTTGTGACTCCATTGAAGCTGCGGTAAGGCGGCTCCATACCTTCAAGCTGACCTATGCGCGAGCTATCCTCAAAGGCATTTTCCAAATCGGAAGCCCATGTGCACTCGAGCACTTGATAAGCACTGCTGATGACAAGCGGGCGCACTCCGTCGCACTGTCCTTTTTCAAGCTTGAATTTGCAGTCGACCATCTTTTCTGCCGAGGTTTCGCCGGGGAATCCCAACCTGACGGCCTCCTTAAAGTCGGACTTGGAGTCCTCAATGAAATTCAGTGCGCAGACACCTGAACGCAATAAATTCTGCGCGGTGTTCGAGCTGTTGCGGCACTCCAAAAGCATGGCGTAATAATCCTTGCCGGCAATATAGTAGGGAAAGCACAAGGAATACGAACCTAATGAAGTTCTTCCGTCCTCCGCAAGCGTGGAAATCAGCACGGTAGGCATTGGAAAAAATGCCGAGGTTTGATAAAAATTATCAACAATACGCAAATCCTTAAAGCTGCTCATGATTTTTGATTAGCAATAGACAGCATAACAAGCAAAGTGCTTATTGCTTGTTATGCATTCAAAACTGTCCATTACGGTCTCCTTCTTAAATAATTATTTGTTTTCTTCATAAGCTATTATAGGGTGGATTGTCGTGAAAATTTTCAAGAAAGCTGTTATTTACAGCTTTCTAGTAATAGCAATTGCTATTGGCTCACCTGCGAAAGCTGCCGGAAATGTGAATCCAGATACTTATCAAAGAATAGTTATTACACTTCTTTATCAAAGCATTGATGATGCAATTACTGATTATTACGGAGAGTACAAAAGGGGCTACGATTTATATGATGCGGAAATCAGCAATTTAGAAAGCCTAAAAGGGTGGTCAAAATTCAATGTCACAGTTGCGGTTCAAACTTTTTATGGTGCCCATAACCCTCCACGTGCGTTGGAAAGTTTAACATTTTATGTTACATTAGGTGAAAAACCGTTGCTTATCAAATACGAACACACAGATGTTGAAACATCAAGGATAGTCGAGAGCAAGGTAGAAGTCTAACCTAATAAATTTATCAGCTTGCAAGCAGCATGGATTTTCTTTTGTTTTGCACTATCTGCTCACCTTTTGTTTTCGACGAGATCATTCGTTGTTTCAAAACGATAAGTGGTTTCGGTGTGGAAATGCTCGCCTTTTCTCAAAATCGGGCTTGGGAAGTTCGTGCAAGCCATTGCGTTCGGAAACACCTGCGTTTCAAGGCATACAGCATAACGGCGGTCGATTTGACTGCCGTTTTTTCCTTTGTGCGGCTTAAGCCAATTGCCACTGTATGCCTGCATACCGGGCAGAGTCGTTAGCGTTGTCATCGCAATCCCTGTTTCGGCGCTGGATAGTATTGCCGCTTTTTTCAACGTTGCCGTATCCGACAGCACAAAATTGTGGTCATATCCGTGTCCGTTAACAAGTTGAGCGTCGTCGAGGTCAATGTCTCTTCCGAGTGTCTTCGGTTCACTAAAATCGAAAGGCGTACCTGCCGTGCTTAGCAGCTTTCCGGTTGGAAGACAAGCCTTGTCGTTCTCTGTAATCTGCTCGGCAAACACCTGTAACTCATGGTTTAACGCAGTTCCCTTACCGCTCAAATTGAAATAGCTGTGGTTCGTCAGGTTCGCGACAGTGTCGGCATCCGTGTCGGCGTCATAGGTGATGTGCAGCTCGTTGTCGTCGGTCAGTTCATAGGTGATTTTTACGCATAGATTGCCCGGATAGCTCTCCTCACAGTCGGACGACACACGAGTAAGCTCCAGCGAGTTTCCGTTTTCGGACGCGTCCCAGATATACTTGTCAAAGCCCTTTATCCCGCCATGAAGATGGTTTTCATCGTCATTTTGCGCGAGATGATAGGTTTTTCCGTTCAGTGTGAATTCGCTTTTTTCGATACGGTTTGCAACACGTCCGATTACCGCACCGAGATAGCTGCCGTTTTCTTCGTATTGCGCGACAGTGTCGTAGCCTAGAACGACATCCGTCAAGCCGCCCTGCGCATTAGGCACAGACAGCGATTGCACCGTGCAGCCGTAGTCCAATATGGTTGCGCTTGCGCCCCGTTTGTTGGTCAGACAATATGCGGTTACAACGTCGCTTGATTTGGTTTGACCGAAAATATTGTGTGTCATAGTTACTTTGCTCCTTTGAAGAATTCCAGCAGGCTTTTTCTCTTTCGAAGCGATTTTCCTGCCTGCGCTTGTAGGTGTGCCGCAATCGTTTTCTGAACCGGCAGCCTTACGTGCTTAGGATATGCCTGCGAGTACCACGCTGTCAAGTCGGCAGCATCCTCAGGTGATAAGAAGCTTATAAGCTTATCCGTCAGACCGTGGACAGCAAGCAGCATCCAATACGCCTGCCTATTGTCATTATTCACAATCGGCGCTTCAAAAACAAAGTGCAATACAGAATAAGCGACTTCGGAGGAGGGTTTGCCTGCCGCGATGTCGTTAACCGCCTGTTCAAGCCGCTCGGTAAAGCGGTCATGGCAGGGGTCAAAATCCGACCTCTTGCCAAAACCAAAAAGCCCGTCGGTTGGCTTGCGTTCGTCCTCAAGACGTATTGTGTCGCCCAGATAATCCTCGTAAATCTGCCGTATTTCCGGTGAAAGTTGTGTGTTTTCCATATCGAATTACCGCACTAAGGGGGGTTTGGCTGGGTAAGGCAAGGCTTTCTGATGATTGCGCCCAAGATTGCCAATGCAGAGTTGCACATCTAGAGTGTGTGTTTTCAAATTAATAGTCTCCTTGCTAAAAAAGAGTTTATTTTCAAGGTCAATGTTTTAATCGGTCAGCCCGACCCATGAGTCGACGCGATTAAAAATTATCCGAATCGACACTATTGCTGTCGGACAGAGAACCGGAGTTGCTGCCACTCGAATTCGGCGCGGAGGATATTTTGGCTGACCTCAACAGTAGAACAAATTGTTTTACCGCAAAAACACCGAAAGCTATCATAGCGGCAACAAATACCGAGAAAATCGCCCACGCACCCCATTCGGGGATGGGACTGCCGCCGTTAAGCGCACCGCTCAAAACCTTCCATCCCATATAAACGATATAAGCTGCCACGATAACACGTAGCCCTAAGCCCGAAATAGCTCTGCCCATTAGTCCGGTGTCATAATTTTTCTTTTTCATTTCAGCGTAATAACCTCAACTTGATAATTTTGGGTTGGTGGTTTGCCGGATGCAGAACAGAAGAGATTAAATCATGCTAATGTAAAGCAATTCAATTACCTCTAAAGTTTAGCACAAGGCTGCTGTGAAAAAAAGGCGCATTGCCCTTTTTCGTTGGTCAAATATTATCCGATTTTAGCCTTTACCCGTTTTGTGGTTTGAAACAACGTCAAAAATAACGGCGATAAGCAAAACTGCGCCTTTTACAACGTACTGCCAGTTGTTATCAAGACCATAGATGGACATTCCCTGGTTGATAACACCAAGCAAAATTGCGCCGACAACGATGCCCGAAACCGTGCCCGAGCCACCGTAAGCGGAAGCGCCGCCGATAAAACAGGCGCCGATAGCGTCCATTTCATAGGAGGTGCCGGTGTCTCCGCTGACAGAGCCAATTCGTGCTGCCACCAGTAGACCGGAAAAACCGGCAAGTATACTCATTAAGCAATAAGCCCAGAAATATACCTTTTTTGTGTCGATACCGGATAGCTTTGTGGCCTTCTCGTTGCCTCCGACTGCATAGAAATGACGACCGAAAGCGGTTTTTGATGTGATAAACGCAAACAGGAGCACCACCAGCAGTATCCAGAGCAGCATTACGGGGATGCCCTTATAATGAGCCAGCTGCCAGAAATAGGCGATAATCAGAGCGCCAATGACGATAATCTGCCCAAATGCCGTTAGCGGCGAACTCATCTCATAGCCTTTTTTAGCTTTCTTGGAGCGGCTGATAACAGTGATAACAACCAGTGTCACAGCCACGATACAGCCCACAATCAGCGCCGACCATCGCACGTCTCCGTCAATGCCCGGAACGGTTATGTAGGAGGAGAAAATGTCCAGAAATGTCTTATCGGAAATGTTTACAGTTTTTGACTCCAATAAAACACGTCCCAGACCGCGGAACAGGAACATACCCGCCAGCGTTGCAATAAACGGTGGAATATGTATATGACCAATCCAAAAGCCTTGCCATGCGCCAATGGCTATGGAAACGGCCATGCAGATGACAATGGTTAAAATCGTACCCATGCCCGACTTATCCATAAGCTGTGCGGCAATGGCCGCCACAAGGCAAAGCGTGGAGCCAATGGAAAGGTCGACGTTTCCGCCGGTCAGAATGCACAGCAACATACCGCAGGCCATTACCAACACGTAGGCGTTTTGCAGCATTAGGTTTGAAATGTTCTGCGCATAAAGTAGTCTGCCTTCTGTGAGAATAGCGAAGAAAACGAAAACCACCACAAGAGCGATTGTCATAGTGTATTTTCTAACAAACGAAGTTGCGTTCATTGACTTACACCCCCCTGGTTTCTTCTTGGAGATTCTTTTTGTCTGACTTGAGAATTGCGCTCATAATCTTTTCCTGCGTTGCATCGGTAGCATTCATCTCGGCCACCATCTCTCCCTCATTCATTACATAAATGCGGTCACACATACCGAGCAGCTCGGGCAGCTCGGAGGAAATCATAATCACAGATTTTCCCTGTGCGACTAGGTCGTTCATAATGCAGTAAATTTCGTATTTCGCGCCGACATCAATGCCGCGCGTGGGTTCATCGAGAATCAGCACGTCGGGGTCTGCAAACATCCACTTGGATAGCAGAACCTTTTGCTGATTGCCGCCGGAAAGATTGTTTACATACTGCTGAATTGTTGGAGTTTTAATTTTCAGCTTTTCTTTGTATTCCTCAGCAACACGGTTTTCCTTGTTGACATCAATGATTCCGTGACGGCAGACCTTTTCCAGCCGCGCCAAGGTGTTGTTTCGCGCAACGGAGTCAATGAGTACCAGACCATTAATCTTTCTATCCTCGGTTACATAGGCGATGCCTGCCTCAATAGCGCCGCGCTCGTCCTTTAGCTTGACCTCGCGTCCGTTAACTCGCAGTTTTCCGGTAATTGAGGTGCCATAGCTTTTGCCGAAGATAGACCGAGCCAGCTCCGTACGGCCTGCGCCCTGAAGTCCCGAAAGTCCGACAATTTCACCCTTGCGAACATTCAAAGAAACGTGATTTACGATACACTTTTCAGTGTAAACAGGATGATAGACGCTCCAGCCCTCGACCTCAATGCCTAGTTCGTTGCAGACATTGTGTTCGCGTTTAGGATAACGATCCGTAATCTCACGACCAACCATGCCTCGGATTATGCGGTCCTCGTCAATGCTGTGATCGTGGTTGTCGATGGTTTCTATTGTGGCACCGTCACGCATAACCGTGATTTTGTCCGCAACATACGCAACCTCGGAAAGCTTATGCGAAATTATAATCGAGGTCATGCCCTGCTTTTTGAAATCGATCAGCATGTCCAGCAGCATTTTGGAGTCTTCTGCATTCAAGGACGAGGTTGGCTCATCAAGGATAAGCAGCTTTACGTTCTTTGAAAGCGCTTTCGCAATTTCCACCAACTGCTGTTTTCCGGTGCCGATGTCTTTTATCATCGTAGTGGGAGAATCCTTAAGACCCACTTGCTTCATATGCTTTGCGGATTGTCGGTAGGTTTCATCCCAGTTGATACCAAATCTGCCGCGGCGTTCATTCCCGAGGAACATATTCTCGCCGATTGAAAGCTCGGGAATCAGCGCAAGCTCCTGATGAATTATGACTATGCCCAGCGCTTCGCTGTCGCGCACGGTTTTAAAACGGCACTTATGCTCGTCATAAAGAATGTTGCCCTCATATTCTCCGATTGGGATAGTTCCGCTAAGCACATTCATCAGAGTTGATTTTCCCGCGCCGTTTTCGCCGACCACGGCGTGGATTTCGCCGCGCTCGACTTCTAAATTAACGTTATCCAACGCGCGCACGCCGGGGTAATGTTTTGTGATGTTTGACATCATCAAAATGTTGTCTGCCAAATAAATGCCCCCTTATTCTACTATTTTGGGCATAGCACCATAAAGTGTTCCGCATATGGAAAAATGGGCGGGGCCGCAGCCCCGCCCATTCAGTAATTACTGCTAAAAATGTGGGCTGTCTTTGAAGGGATAATTCTTAGCCTACTGCTTTAGGATAAGTGCCGTTCATTGTATAGTATCCTGTATCGACAAGCTCTTTCTGGAGATTGTCTTTAGTTACAACAATCGGAACGAGCAGATAGGAGGGAACTTTACCATTGTTGTTGTCATAGGACTCGGTGTCATAGGTGCAGTCGAATTTCCAGCCGGAGGCAGAGATAAGCTTGTCGTTGGGAGTCTCGCCCTTCAGAATTGCATCAGCCAGATTGACTGTTACGACTGCTTCGTTGGCAACTGCCTTATAAACTGTCATGGACTGTTTGCCGTCGATGATGTTGGCAAGGTTAGCCTCGTCGCCGTCCTGACCGGTTATAAGAACAGTGTTCTTGCCAGCATAGTCAGACTCGATGGCCTGTGTAACGCCCAGAGCGGTTGAGTCGTTGGAGCACAGTGCTACGTCAAGCGTTGTGCCGTCGGAATAGAAAGAAGCCAAAATGTTCTGCATACGGTTCATAGATGTTGTGGTATCCCATTTTGCAGTGGCAACTTTCTCGAAAGTTGTCTGTGTGGAGGGAATCTTCAGGATGCCGGCGTCTATGTACGGCTTAAGAATGTCGAATGCGCCATTGAAGAAGAAGCCTGCATTGTTGTCGGCGGGGTCGCCTGCCGTGAACTCAATGTTGTAGCTCTTGGAGGTGTCTTTCAGGTCAAGCTTAAGTGTGTCAATAACATATTGACCCTGAAGCTTGCCGACGGTGTAGTTGTCGAAAGAAACATAATATGAAACAGCGTCCGTGTTCATAATCAAACGGTCGTAAGAAATAACGGGGATTTTGGCGTCTGCAGCTGATTGCAGAACGGTGGACAGTGACTCGCCGTCGATTGCGACGATAACCAGAAGGTTGACTTTGTCGGCAATCATGTTTTCAATGTCACTTACCTGCTGGCTAGCTTTGTTGTCGGAGTATACCAGCTTGACTTCATAGCCTTTAGCTTCAAATTCCTTCTGAAGGAACGCACCATCGCGGTTCCAACGCTCAAGGGACTTGGTTGGCATTGCAATACCGATTTTGCCGCCGTCGGTTATGGTAGCTGATGCATCGGGAGAAGGGGAAGTTTCTGTTGATTTTGTGCCGCAAGCGACCAAAGCAAGAGCCATTGCAAGAACAAGAACCAGAATAAGAACTTTTTTCATTTTTTTCCTCCTCAAATTTGTTTTGAAAACATCATGCTCGTTTCTTACGATAAATTCTTTTGTAAAATGTGTTTACAAAAGTACTTGTACTAATGATACAATTATGTGGCAAATAAGTCAACGAAATTATGGCGAATTGACCATTTTGGGAACTATATACAAATTATGGCTATTATTTTGGTGCTTACAAACGGGAAGCACAGCAATTCTGTGTGCCCAGCTCGGTTGTCTGTCACCGAGATAAATGTAAGTGTATGGAAAACCTGAATGGCATTGAATCGTTTTTTGGCGGGGCGATTGACATTTGCGGATGAGCTGGTTACAATATAAAAAGTTTCGTAAAGAACTTTTGCAAAAGTATGAGGTATTTTAATGGCAGAATTAGAAGGAACGATTACAGAACGGCGCAGACAAACGAGAAATAACATCTACCAGTATCTGTTTTCCTCTGACTCACCGCACTCAAAGCAGGAAATTGTTTCCGACCTGTCGCTCAGCCTGCCGACGGTTCACCAGAACCTGACCGAGCTGTTCGAAGCGGGACTTATTCGACGCGCGGGAACACAGCAATCTACAGGCGGACGCCGCGCAACTTGCCTTACGATTTCCGAAAATGCGCGTATTGCCGTCGGCGTATCCATTACGGATAGCGGACTGCGCTTTTTGGCTGCAAATCTTCGAATGCAGGAGATAGTTTACAAAAAGACTCGGCGGCAGGAAATTGACGAGATTGACGATGTCGGAAGACTGCTTGCCGACGAGCTTGAAGTATTTCTGGACGAAAACGGACTGAACCGAAGTAAGCTGCTGGGAGTTGGAATTACTTTACCCGCTGTAATTGATGCCGAAAAAGAGACCATATTGCTTTCGCCGACACTGCACCTGAAAGATATTAGCCTGAACAGGATTACGCAGTATCTTAAATATCCGAGCTATGTTTCAAACGATGCGACGAGCGGCGGTTATGCCGAATGGTTCGTTTCGCAGGAACAGAGCAGCATGGCTTATCTGTTTTTAGAGAGCGGTGTTGGCGGCGCTGTCCTTTTGAACGGTGCACCCTATTTCGGGTTGAACCAGCGCAGCGGAGAATTCGGGCATATGTGCGTTGAGCCGAACGGATTGCCCTGTAGATGTGGAAAACGCGGCTGTCTGGAGGCATATTGCTCTTCGGCGCGTATTAGTGACGATTTAGGAATAACGCTGGAAGAGTTTTTCGAGGGCCTTAATCAGAAAAAACACGAATATGAGGTTTTGTGGCAGGACGTTTTGGCGCATTTAGCTATCGGAATCAATAACATTCGCATGACGCTGGATTGCGATGTGGTCATCGGCGGTTTATTGACGCAGTTCATGGAGCCTTATCTGCCGGAGCTTAAGCGACTTGCTGCGGAACTAAACATTTTTGAGACAAATGCGGACTATGTCAAGCTATGCCGTTATCCAAAACGTGCTAGCACGCTGGGTGTGGCGCTACAGTTTATCAAAGAGTTCGTGGACAATATTTGATTATTTTGCTTGGAGAAGGCCTGAAATTCCAGGTCTGTCTATTCATCACTATATTCTAGCGGGAGCTTATTAAGTACATTTTGACAAGAAAAGTGTGCGGTATTATGACAAGGTTTCTAAGCTAATATTTAACGAGATTTGCAGGAGAAAGTATGTTAAAGATAATGTTTGTATGCCATGGCAACATCTGCCGCAGCCCTATGGCGGAATATGTATTTAAAGATATGGTACGCCGAGCCGGAAGAGAGAACGAGTTTGTCATAGCGTCCGCAGCTACCAGCGGCGAGGAAATCGGAAACGACATTCACAACGGAACAAAGCAAAAATTGACGCAAAAGGGTATTGCCGTTGAGCGTCGCGCTGCCACACTGCTTTGCCACGCCGATTATGACAGCTGGGATATGTTCCTCGGGATGGATGGCATGAACGTCAAAAATATGCATCGAATTTTTGGTAATGACCCCAAAGGCAAGGTAAAGCGCTTGCTAGACTTTACGGAAACCCCACGCGACATTGCAGACCCATGGTATTCTCGCAATTTTGATGCCACCTATGACGACATCTCGGTGGGATGCAAAGCGCTGCTTGAATTACTCAAATAATCGTATTGTTTATGAAAACGTACAAAGGCGCCATCAATTTAGATGGCGCCTTTGAGCATTGTTTATAATATTAGTGGATTATTGCAACAATTAGTATCTTGATAGGAGAATTAATGCCTATTTGTCGCTTAGCCACAGGTGAGCGGATTTTTCATCTGTACTCTCTGGATGTCGGCTTTTGTAATCATTTCTTTGCCTCTCATGAAGCGCTTGAGAACCGTCGGGACTTCAATGGAGCCGTTTGCCTGCTGGTATTGCTCAACAATTGCGGGCAGGATTCTGCTGGTCGCAAGTCCGGAGCCGTTCAGGGTGTGGCAGTATTCAATCTTTCCGGTTTCCTCGCGGCGGAATCTTATCTGACCGCGGCGTGCCTGATAGTCACGGGCGTTACTAACGGAAGAAACTTCTTTGTATCCGCCCATGGAGGGAATATAGACTTCGATGTCATAGGTTCTTGACATCGATGCGGAGCAGTCGCCTGCGGCAAGCTTAACCGTACGGAATTTAAGCCCGAGATTCTTAACTAGCATTTCTGCCTTCGTCACCAGCTCTTCGAAAGCAGCGTCGGAATTTTCTGGCTTTGTTACCTGGAACATCTCAACCTTGTTGAACTGATGTCCCCTTATCATTCCACGCTCTTCAGCACGGTATGAGCCGGCCTCGCGGCGGAAGCAAGGCGTATAGGAGATATATTTTCTGGGAAGTTCTTCTTCTGAGAGAATTTCGTCTCTGTGAAGGCTTACAAGCGCTGTTTCTGCGGTTGGTAGCATAAAGCGGCGCTGCTGCTCCTCTTCCGCCTCGATCCAATAGACTTCATCTTTAAACTTGGGGAACTGACCGGCGGCAAGCCCGCACTCGTAGTTGAGCATATGCGGAACCATGACAAATTCATAGCCTTCAAGCTGGTGTGTTTCGATAAAGTAGTTGAGCAAGGCCCATTCCAGACGAGCGCCCATTCCGCGGTAAAGCCAGTATCCGTTTCCGGCGAGCTTTGCACCTCTGGGATAGTCAATCATGCCTAAGTCCGTGCAGAGGTCAACATGGTTTTTCGGTTCAAAGTCCATGGATCTCGTTGAGCCGAAAAAGCGAAGCGGAGCGTTGTTTTCTTTTCCACCGAATTTCAGGTCAGGATCCGGAAGATTGGGAAGTGAAAGCATAAGCTCGCTGTACTCGTCTTCAATCTTGTTAAGCTCGCTATCAAGTAGCTTAATCTCTTCCTTAAGCACGTTCATGCGAGTGATGATTTCCGTAGTATCCTCTCCCGCTTTTTTCATCTGAGGAATATCCTTGGAAACCCTATTTTGCTCACTTTTTGCGTTCTCTGTTTTGAAAATCAAATCGCGGCGCTCTCCGTCGAGCACCATAATTCTGTCAATTGACGCATCGCAGTCAACAAGCTTTCCTTTGAGTCGGGTCTTTACGTCTTCGGGGTTTTCGCGAATAATTTTTATGTCTAGCATTTCAATCTGCTCTCCTTTAATTTATATAGTTTATCATTAGCAATAAAATGCGGTAACCACCGCTTTAATGCTTGATTTTAGAAGTTGATGCTTTCGGCAATATAGTTTTCAGGGTTATTGTAGCTTATTTCCGGATTGTTTCGAAGATGCACCAAATATGAAAGCACAACTAATACTACTACCGTGATAAATAGCCCTATTAAATACGGCATTAGTGGATATGTCTTCTTCTTTTCGCTGTTTTCTGCCCTTTTCACTGCTCATGTCCTCCTTTTGGACTTTTGAAATTAAGCAGAGCGTCGATTAGAGCTTCTCTGTCGTCACTACCATAATATTCCATCTCAATGATACCTTTTTTGCTGGTGTCTTTAATAATAACTTTTCTCCCGAGTACGGCTTCAAGCTGCCTTTCGGTATCGGCGAGGTAATTGATTTTTATAGTAGTTTCAGTTTTCAGCTGCTTTTCTTTCACTAGAGATAGTGAAGCGACTTTTGCAGCCAGATTTTCGGTTTGGCGAACTGAAAGGCTCTCAGAAACCACTTTGGTAGCTAAACGAAGTTGATCGGCCTCATCCTTTATTGCGAGGAGCGCTCTTGCGTGCCCGGCTGAGATATCTCCATCCTCCACCATCGCCAATACCGGTGGTGTCAGATTGAGGAGTCTAAGTGAGTTTGCCACCGCTGAACGAGATTTTCCAATGCTCTGAGAGGCTTCCTCCTGAGTCATTCCATACTCTTCAATGAGAGTACGATAGCCTTTTGCCTCTTCAATCGCGTTAAGGTCTTCGCGCTGAAGGTTTTCAACGAGCGCAAGCTCCATGGCTCGCTTATCATCGGCTTGGATAACCCTGACCGGCACTTCTTTAAGACCGATGAGCCTTGCGGCTCTCCAGCGGCGTTCTCCGGCAATAATCTGATAGTATCCGGAGTCAAGCTTTCTAACGGTTATCGGCTGGATCAATCCAAATTGCCGAATGGATTCTGCTAGCTCTTGGAGTGCTTCCTGATCAAACACATTTCTCGGCTGGTCTGCTCGAGGTTCGACCTTTTCAATTGGTAAATTAAGAGCACCACTTAGGTCGTTTTCCATCGAATCTTCGCCGAATAAAGCTCCAAGTCCCGTTCCCAGAC
The DNA here is from genome assembly GCA_964560435.1 of uncultured Oscillospiraceae bacterium. Classification (GTDB taxonomy): domain Bacteria; phylum Bacillota; class Clostridia; order Oscillospirales; family Oscillospiraceae; genus UBA2658. Next base: position 2,102 of record CAZLLK010000024.1, on the reverse strand, counting down.
CCCTTTTATGTATTTTTTCGGTCATATTGACCTCCTGTGTGTGTATTTCGTTCTTAATATGAATAGCAATGAACTACCAGAACAGTTTGCGCTGCTTTTCGCCCTGTGCAGCAAGGAATTCGCTGGCAAGCTTCAAATATGCCTTGCTTCCTTTTGATGACTTGTCATATGCGATAACTGGTTTCCCGTGGCTTGGCGCTTCGCTTATTCTGACGTTTCTGGGAATTCGTGTTTCATATACCTTGTTTCCAAAGAATTTCTTGATTTCTTCTTCGACCTCAACAGACAAATTTGTGCGTGGGTCATACATTGTAAGCACGATGCCCTCAAACTTCAATTCTTGATTGAGCCGTTTGTTTACTGTTTTTACTGTGTTGACAAGGTCGGTTAAGCCCTCAAGTGCGAAATACTCGCACTGCACAGGCACAATTACACTATCCGCTGCGCAAAGTGCATTAAGCGTTAAGAGTTCAAGTGACGGCGGACAGTCGATAAATATGTAGTCATATTTATCCTTGACGGAAGCCAGTGCTTTTTTCAGAACAAACTCACGTTCGTCTGCGCTAACCAATTCGATAAGAGCGCCCGTGAGTTCCCTGTTCGTTGGTATTATGCTTCCATATTTCGTCACAACAACTGCGTTTTCTGGGTTTTCGCCATTCATTATCACATCGTATGTGTTGGGGCTTGAGCTTTTGTCGACTCCGAAGCCCGAGGTGCTGTTTCCCTGCGGGTCGCAGTCACATACTAATACCTTTTTTCCTCTCAGATGCAGTGCACATGAAAGATTGACACAAGTTGTCGTCTTTCCCACTCCGCCCTTCTGATTAACTACCGCAATAATCTTGCCCATTTTTGTTCTCCCTGAACCGCTGTATCTATTTTCGTTTCCTCATTATAGCAGTATCGTTTTCGGTTTTCAATGCTTTTTGGCATATTGTTTCACTTTATGTCAACGTTTTTAAAGAAATGTTTCACGTGAAACATTTTTATGGTCATTTGCACTAACCCGCATTGTTTCACGTGAAACATTAAATTAATATCAACCGACTAGCATATCAATATCCTCAACACTAAGCCCGTTGTGAAGAGCAAGATTGATCGCGTAAGCCACAATGCGGCTTGCACAGGAAACATCGCTGTCTATATTTCTCGGCGTGACAATCATATCATTTGAATTAGCTGTTTTCTCGGAAAGCTTTACGTCGCCCATGTCTGCGAGTAGGCTTCGAATATCTACGACAGTCGGAACGCCAATCGCAATTACAGGGATGCCAAGCACGTCCTTGTTAATTGCACTTCTGCTGTTTCCAACACCTGAACCAGGAGTAATGCCAGTATCCGTGATTTGCACGGTCCTGCACAAGCGGTCAAGGTTTCGAGCTGCAAGCGCATCCACAACGACCACTCTTTCCGGTTTTAGGTTGTCGCATACCCATTTAATATAATCTGCGCTCTCTATTCCACTCGTGCCCAATACTCCAGGACTCATTGCAGCCACTGGACTTAAAAATGCAAAATCCTGAGGAGCGTGCTCCTTTAGATGGCGAGTGACCAGCACCGATTCAGTGCAGAGCGGCCCTATGGCGTCAGGAGTAATATCTCTATTTCCGAGTCCTACAACAAGCGTGCAACTATTATCGTGGATTTCTCCTATTAGTTGCTTAATTAGCCCAGACAATGCAGTAACCGCATCAGTGAAGGTTTCACTCTCACGCCGAATGACAGAATTTATTTCTGCTGTAAAGTACGTTCCGATTGGCTTGCCAATTGCATCCTCTCCATTCTTGTTTAAAACTACCAATTTTTGGTAGTTAATACCTCGGTCTGCTGCTTCTTCATAATCAACACCATCAACATCGCCAATTTTTGACCCGATTGCAAGCTCTCTAGCTTCCGTAGCAAGGTCTGTTCGCTGAGAAAATCTTTGCATAATCTACTGCTTCTCCTATCTATATTTTGTGGTTATTTTTAACCGCAGTAGCCAAGTTATACAATCAGAACCAAAATATAAAAAAGTTAAAAATATTACTTGCAAAATAGCTAATTTAGTGGTAATATTAACATCCGCGGAACGTATAAGTGACGCAACTATTATAGGA
>CAZLLK010000023.1:0-40381 GCA_964560435.1 uncultured Oscillospiraceae bacterium | reverse complement strand
GTGTATAAAATCGGTCACGGCCCGTCAAGCTCACATACGATGGGACCGGAAAGAGCCGCGAGACAGTTCACCGCGCTTTGCCCCGAAGCGGATAGCTTCAATGTTACTCTTTTTGGCTCGCTTGCGAAAACGGGAAAGGGTCATAAAACCGACGAAGCGATTAGAAATGCGCTTGCACCCTTGCCAGTGAACATCACTTTCGACATTGACACGGAGGAGCTCCAGCACCAAAACACAATGGACTTTGTAGGATTATCTGGCGGCAGGGAAATCTTTAAAAAGCGCTATTTCAGCATCGGTGGCGGTGATATTCTTGCCGAGGGTGAAAAGAATGAACATTATGCCGAGGTCTATGAGCAGAATAGCTTTGAGGAGATTTCTGCATATTGCAAAGAGCATAATCTGAGACTGAGCGAATATGTACGCCGGATGGAAGGCGACGAAACATTCAAATATCTAGCCGAAATTTGGGACGCTATGCAGCAGGAAATTTTGGAAGGTCTTTCAAAAACGGGCGTTTTGCAGGGCGGGCTGAAGGTTGAAAGGCGCGCACAGCAGCTTTATAATCAACGCCACATGGACGAAAGCAAATCGACCTATGAGACGAGAGTGGTCTGTTCCTATGCCTTCGCTGCAAGCGAGCAGAACGCCGATGGCGGCAAAATCGTTACAGCACCGACCTGCGGATCATGCGGAGTTTTGCCTGCGGTATTGAAGTATTTTAAAGACGAAAAGGGCTACAAGGACGAAAAGATTCTCGAAGCGCTTGCGGTTGGCGGAATAATCGGACTGCTTGTAAAAACAAACGCTTCAATCAGCGGTGCAGAATGCGGATGTCAGGCAGAAATCGGAACAGCCTGCGCAATGGCGGCCGCCTCGCTTGCAGAGCTTTTCGGAATGGGAATTGACCAAATCGAGTATTCCGCGGAAATCGCCATTGAGCATCATCTTGGACTAACCTGCGACCCGATTTATGGATTAGTGCAAATTCCGTGCATTGAGAGAAATGCCGTTGCGGCAACGCGCGCGATAGATGCAGTTACACTGGCCAACTTTTTGACGTTTACTCGAAAAATTTCGCTCGATCTTGTGATAAAGACCATGTACGATACTGGCCGTGACTTGAACAGAAACTATAGGGAAACTGCAGATGGTGGCCTTGCCAAGCTTTACAAGATTTAGTTTAAAAATAGCTTAATCAAAAGAAAAATGCGCTTTGAAATGGCTTTTCTGGCCAAATCAAGGCGCATTTCTGCCGCTATTCTTGCGTCTCACTCTTAAGCTAACGAGGTTCTTAGCGTGACTGACGAATAATCTCACGCCTTAGACGGACGATTATGCGCTTTTCTAGCCGGCTTATGTACGATTGCGAAATACCCATTATGTCGGCAACCTCTTTTTGAGTGTACTCTGTTGAACCGCATAGCCCGAAACGCATTACAATTATCGTGCGTTCACGCTCTTCAAGCCCGTCAACGGCGTCCATGAGCATCTTTTTGTCCGCGTCATCCTCCAACGGACGGGACACCTCGTCCCCGTCAGTTCCCAGAACGTCGGAGAGCAAAAGTTCATTTCCGTCCCAATCGGTGTTGAGCGGCTCATCAAGCGAAACTTCGGTCTTCAGTGCACTGATTTTGCGGAGATACATCAATATTTCATTTTCCACACAACGAGAGGCGTAGGTTGCAAGCTTGATTTTCTTATCCGATATGAACGTGTTGATAGCCTTAATCAGCCCGATTGTTCCGATTGAAATCAGATCCTCTAAACCGACACCAGTGTTCTCGAATCTTCGCGCAATGTAAACGACAAGGCGAAGGTTGTGCTCAATAAGCGTTTTCTTCGCCTCCTCATCACCACGTTCCAACGCTTCGATAGCTTTTCGCTCTTCGTTCTTGGACAATGGAGGAGGCAGGACATCGCTTCCGCCTATGTAGTGGATTCCGGGGGGGAGCGCAAGTCCGATTTTAACAAGAGCGTCTCGGAGTGCAAGATAAATTCTGTTATATAATCCTATTGTTTTTTGATCCATTTTTGAATACCCTCCATTTTACGATAATCACCACTATTACCGCAAAACGGCGGCAATACATCTAAATAACAGCTGAAAACTCGCTGTTATTGCACAGTATCGTGGGAGAGATACCCACCAGCGTGTTTTTGTTCTCTTTTCCGTCTACCCATAATTTGTCCGGACGAAAGACGGGCAACAGCGCCATTTTAAGACCGACGGCAGAATATGGCACCAGCCGAAACTTTGCGCAAAATGCTTCTTCATTACTCAGAGCTTCGATGAATTCGGGAACTCCTATTTTAAGTGATTCGATTAAATGCTCCGGCAACAGCTTGCCCGCCTCATTTACATCAAGTACCATTACCGGCAGACCGCTTATAGGATCGTAAAGCTCGTTTCCTGTGTCACGAAGTGCTTTAAATTCTGCAGTCTTGCCGCCCATGGTTACCTTGACACTGCGAATCTCTCTGGCATAGCTTTTACCGAAACGCTTGAACACAAGGGTTAGAACGAGGTAACAAACTGCGAAAGAAAGTGTGAGGACACGCATTGAAGCGTTTATGTACAGTCCGTCGCCGATACTTCGTCCAGCTAAAATCGAAGCCGCGTAGACGGCTCCACCGAATGCCGCTGAAACTGCTAGAAAAGCAAGAAAAGGTTTGAGCAGTTTGATTTCAACACCGAATGCAATTATTGTCATTAGAAAACCGAGCGCGAGTTTCGTGATGGGTGAAGCCAGAAAGGCAAATGCCCCAAAAAGCAACGAGACGGAATATAGCGCACCTACTGCGGCAGAAACTGCAAAGCGAAGGCGTTTAAGCGGTAGCGCGCAGAGCTTTGCTGTGGCGAGGAGAATGAAGTAATTGATTATGAGGTTTAGCAAGAACATTTCGTCCACATATACAGTTTTCATACTTGCAGTATATTCAAACATAGATAAAAAACGCGTTGCAAAAAGTCGGACAAATATAAAAAAGTCGTGCGTTATTACTCACGACTTTTATATATCAACTTTTATGAAGATTCAGAAACCCCAGATGTTTTTCGCGTATTCCGAAACTGCACGATCAGCCGCAAAGATACCGTTTCGGGAAATGTTGCGGGGCGAAATGGTTGAACGATTATCATGATCGGACATAATATCGTAAAGTTTGTCATGAGCAGATACATAGCTGTCAAAATCTGCGAGAAGCATATACTCATCACCGCCGTAAACCAGCTTGGAAACGAGGTCTGAGAAGCTTTCGCTATTTTTGAAGCCACGGCTCAAATGGTTCATAACGAGACGAAGCCTGTCGTTCTTGTTGTATAGCGCAAGCGGGTCATAACCGCGATTTTTTAAAGCCGCAACTTCATCAGCACGCAGACCGAAAAGCACCATGTTTTCGTCGCCCAACTGCTCGTGCATCTCGACATTGGCGCCGTCTAAGGTTCCGATGGTGATAGCACCATTCATCATCAGCTTCATGTTGCCTGTACCGCTTGCTTCCTTGCCTGCGGTGGAAATCTGCTCGGAAATCTGCGCCGCAGGCATGAGCTTTTCGGCGACTGAAACGCGGTAGTTTTCAAGAAAGACCACCTGAAGTTTATCCTTGCAAAGGGGGTCTGAGTTGATTTCGTCGGCGATTGAGCAAAGAAGGCTTATTATGCGTTTTGCGGCCTTGTAGCTGCTTGCCGCTTTTGCACCGAAGATGAAACAGCGAGGCAGAAATTCGCCATTTGGGTCATCATGCAGACGCTGTTGAAGCTCCAATATCAGCATTGCGCAGAGAAGCTGACGCTTATATTCGTGCAGTCGCTTAATCTGAACGTCAAAAACTGCGTCTGTATTAAGAATAATTCCGTTTTCCTTTTTGACATACTGTGCAAATCTTATTTTGTTGTTGAGCTTAATACTCTCCAGTCTAGTTAAAACGCCCATATCAGAAGCGAAGTCCTCAAGTTGAGCGATGAGTTCGGGATGAAGTAGATAATCGTCGTTTCCTAAAAGGTCGACTATTAGCAAGTGCAGTTCGGGATTTATCTGTGAAAGCCAGCGCCGGTGGTCAATGCCATTGGTAACGTTCGTAAACTTTTCAGGGCATTGAGAGTATATGTCGCGGAACAGCTCGCGCTTAAGGATTTCGCTGTGCATGGCGGAAACGCCGTTGACTCTAAAGCAAACAGCAAGGCAAATGTTAGCCATATGCACCTTGCCGCTACTGACGATGAGATTGCGCAATATAGCCTCATCGTTACCGTAAAATCTCGCATCTAGATACTTGCGATGTCTAACATCTATCTCTCGGATAATCTGCCATATGCGCGGAAGCTGTGCTTGGATGAGCTCTTGCGGCCAGCTTTCCAGTGCCTCCGCCATCACTGTGTGGTTTGTATAGGCAACGCAGTTTGACACGATGCTTAGCGCCTCATCCCAGCCAAGGCCGTCTTCGTCCATGAAAATTCGCATAAGCTCAGGGATGACCATTGTTGGATGAGTGTCGTTAATCTGGAAAACGTGATGCTCTGCAAAGTTGTGCACGTCGCCGTATTTTTTCCGATGCTTCTTAACAACAGACTGCGCAGTTGCTGAGACGAAGAAGTACTGCTGCTTGATGCGTAGAATTTTCCCTTCTGTGGTATCGTCAGCAGGATAAAGAACTTTGGTTATGACCTCAGCCATTGTTCGTTGCTCCATGGACTTGACATATTCACCGCTCGAAAATAGTCGCATATCAAGCGATTTTGGAGATTTGGCGTCCCAGAGTCGAAGCGTGTTCACGCTGTTGGTTTTATATCCAGATATGAGCATATCGCGCGGTACGGCAAGAACTGCCGTGTAGTCCTTTACAGCTGTGTTGCACTTTCCTCCGAAATCCCAGTTTTCTTCGCATTTTCCGCCGAAGCGGACTTCAACAGCGTCCTCATAACAGGGGGCTAGCCAGCTGTCCGCCGAAATTGTCCAGCTGTCGGCTATTTCGACTTGCTTATAGTCGATTATCTTTTGACAGAACATTCCAAGCTCGTAACACAGTGAATAGCCGGTTCCGGGAAGATCAAGGGTTGCCATGCTGTCCATATAGCAGGCGGCAAGCCGTCCCAAACCGCCGTTTCCAAGACCGGCATCCGGCTCGGCTTCGAGAATATCGGATGGCTCAATACCCATTTCGCGCAGAGCAGCAGTTACTTCTTCGAGTATGCCGAGATTGAAAGCGTTTTTGGTAAGAGATCGCCCCATGAGAAATTCCATGGAAAGATAGTGGATATGTCTGGTTTCCTTTCTATCACTATGAACGTGATTTCGTGAGCTAATTTCGCGCAGAAGCATTGCACAGGCGCAAAAGAATTCCGAAGGAGTCGCTTCATGCGCTTTTTTTCCGAAGTAGGAGCTCAATTTGTCCTCAATTGCCGCTATTATCTCTTTTTTGCCTATTGGGCTCATATGCATTTCCTTTCCCTGATTAAGCGGAACAGGCGAACCTGCCCCTTTCGCCTAAATTGTAATCGAATCGTATATATTTATATATTCTTTTGCGGAAAGGCTCCAGGATAAATCTTGGGACATATCCCGCAAAATAAGCTCCTGCCATTTTTCTTTATCTTGCCATGTGTTTAGAGCACTGTCGATTGCTAAAAGCATATCGTCCGCTGAGTAGCAACAAAAGGTGAATCCATTAGCGTTATCGGAAGGATAGGGATGGACGGTGTCCTTTAGTCCTCCGACCTCGTGCACAATCGGCACAGCACCATAACGCATCGCAATCATTTGGGTAAGTCCACAGGGCTCACTGCGCGAAGGCATAAGCACCATGTCGGCTCCCGCATATACCATTGAAGCGAGTTTTTCAGAATACATAATCTTTGCGGAAACCGCACCCTTGTGCCAGTTCTCAGCTTCACAGAAGTAGCTTTCAAATCTCTCATCTCCTGTGCCGAGAATTACAAGGCGCATATTCTTGGAAACTATCCTATCAAGAGAGTCTGCAACGAGGTCAAAGCCCTTGTGCCCGACAAGCCTTGAAATACAGGCGATAATCGGAGAGTCACTTTCTTCATTAAAACCTAACTCGCGACAAAGGGCTGCTTTGCATTCTTTCTTACCTTCGGGATCGTCAAGACCGTATTTTTGGGCAATATAGCTGTCTGTCATCGGATTAAAATGATCGGTGTCAAGACCGTTTATGATGCCCGTAAGCTTATAGGTGTTATCCTCAATGACCTTGTGCAATCCGCACGCAAAGTATGGATCCCGAAGCTCAACGGCATAGCTGGGGCTGACGGTTGTTATATGGTCGGTCTTATATAACGCGCCTTTCATGAGATTAACGTCATTTTCAAAACGCATTATTCCACTGTTCCAAAGCTCATCGGGAAGACCGAAAACATCAGAAAGCGTCTCTTTTGCAAAGCGCCCCTGATATTCTATGTTGTGAATCGTAAAAACGGTTTTCAAACTGCTGAAATAGTCTGACTCGTTCTGACTGATGTAGATGGGAATCAGAGCTGTTTGCCAGTCGTTGCAGTTGATTATGTCGGGCTTCCAGTTGAGCAGGGGCAGGATTTCCGTTACCGCTTTTGAAAAAAAACCGAAGCGCTCACCGTCGTCGTAGCTGCCGTAAATTCCCGCGCGCTTGAAGTAATACTCGTTATCGATGAAATAGTAGATAACGCCCTCGTGTTCAAGCTTGAATACTCCGCAGTACTGCCTACGCCACGAAAGATTGACGTAGGTGTAAAAACAAAAGTTCATTTTTAGCCGCCATTTTTCGGCAATCTGACTGTAAAGCGGAAGAATTACACGGGCGTCTGCTCCCTCGGCACAGAGGGATTTCGGGAGAGAGCCAGCAACATCGGCAAGACCGCCCGTTTTTACGAACGGAACCGCCTCGCTTACAGCATAAAGCACGTTCATATTATCGTTCCCCTTAAATTGTTGTCGTAAACGTCTTATTTAGTAGTAAATTCAATTAGATTAAACTGTTTTGCTCTTTGGAACGGTAATCGGAAGAACATGACTTCCCGAAAGAACAAGCCCGTCTGAAAACACCGTGTATTTGTCCGATATGACATGGCTTAGCGAGGCATTTTCACCGATAACCGAATCCTGCATAATAACGCAATTTTTGAGCTTCGCACCCTTTTTTACGCGGACGCCGCGGAACAGAACGCAGTTTATAAGCTCGCCTTCGATGTAACAGCCGTCCGCAACAAGCGAATTTTTCGCTGATGCGCTTTCACCATAGTATGTGGAAACGGAGCTGCGGCCTCTTGTATAAATCGGGTTGTCGTCGGAAAATAGCTCTTGACGGAAGCTTTGCTTGAGCATATCCATGTTGGCGTTGTAATAATCGGAAACAGAGCAGATATGGGCTGAGTAGCCCTTGTGAGCATAAAGCCCGACAGTTCCGCCCTCATCCAAGTAGTGCGCAAGTGCTTCTCGGTGAAAGTGCTGCTTGCCGTTCTCGCGGCTCCAATCAATCAGCTCGACGAGGAGATCCTTGCGAATTATATAAACCTCAATCGCCGACAAGGAGTTATTCTTACATGAACCGGCGAAAAGCATACGCTTTGAGCTGGTTGGCGTATCAGGAACGAAGCTGATTTCACCGCTGCCTCGCGTGAAAGCGCAATCCGCGCACACTGCCGTTATATCACAGCCGGACGCAAGGTGAGCTTCAAAAACATCGCGAATATCAAGGTTGACCGCAAGGTCACTGCGAAAAAGAACGACATGGTTCTGCTTGATGCCCTTAATATAAGTTCTTACAGCAGATAGAGCCTCCATGCAGCCCTTGTATTCGACAAAGCGACTATCGTGCATTCCAAATGGCGGAAGAAGACTAAGCCCACCGCTTAAACGGCTCAAATCCCAGTCCTTTCCGCTTCCAATATGGTCGAGCAGGGATTGATAGTCGTGCTGCATGATAACGCCAACGTCGCGCACACCAGCGTTTGTCATCGAAGAAAGTGCAAAATCTATGAGTCTGTATCTTGAACAAAAGGGCAGGGAAGCGCCTGTACGTGGCACGATAAGGTCGCCTAATGCAGGGGAAGAGTGATAAGCATGAATTAGTCCATGTAAGTCCAGCATTATCTTTTGTCCCTTTCCGCATAAACTATTTCGCCTGCTTTGATATGGGCGTTGGCATTAACCACTGAGTCCGGCCCGCAGGTGGTGATTTTGATGTTGCTTTTGCCTGTTGGAACTGCGCCAACAATAGCGTTTTCGTGAATCACTGCGTTTTCGCCGATTATTGAATATTCGATTAAGGCACCCTTTTCAATTGAGCAGCCGGGCATAAGAATACTGTAATTGACCACTGCACCCTCTCCGACCGAAACGCTGTTGCTCAAAACCGAATTGCTGACCGTTCCACGAATATCGCAGCCCTCTGTTATAATGCTGTGGTTAATTTCGGCATTTTCGCCGATGTAGTGCGGCGGTTTAATTGGACTTCGGCTTCTGATAGGCCATGAGCGGTCATAAAGGTCGATGAGGTCGGGGGAGAACATATCCATGTTTGACTCCCAAAGACTGTTAATTGTACCGACATCACGCCAATATCCCGAAAAATCATAAGCCCAAAGCTTTTCGTTGTTACTGAGCATAGCAGGAATTATATTTCTGCCGAAATCCTTTTCGGACAACGGATTGTTTTCGTCTTCAACAAGATATTTTTTAAGCTTCTGCCACGAAAAAATATATATTCCCATGGAGGCAAGGTCGCTTTCAGGCGCCGTAGGTTTTTCGGTGAATTTATAGATGAAACCATTTTCATCCGTGTCCATAATTCCAAAGCGTGAGGCTTCGTCTTGCGGCACGTGGATAACGGCGATGGTGCAGTCTGCTCCGTTTAGCTTGTGCTGGTCAAGCATATCCGAATAGTCCATTTTATAAATATGGTCACCGCTCAGAATAAGCACATATTCCGGCTCCCAGATATCAACAAAACCGATGTTCTGGTAAATCGCGTTTGCGGTGCCGGAAAACCACTCGCCCTTTTCCCCGGCGCTTTGGTAGGGAGGAAGAATGTAGACACCACCGCGTGAAACGTCCAAATCCCAAGGCTGTCCGCTGCCAATGTAGCTGTTTAGCTGTAAGGGTTGATATTGAGTAAGCACACCGACAACGTCGATTCCGGAATTTGCGCAGTTGCTGAGAGGAAAATCGATAATCCGATATTTGCCGCCAAAAGGCATAATGGGTTTTGCCGCCCTGCTCGTCAAAGCGTGGAGCCTTGAGCCTTGTCCACCAGCGAGCAGCATTGCGATACACTCTTTTTTCATGCACCGAGCCTCCGATTTAGTTTAGTACTATAACTATATTGCATCTCATGGTTCGAGATAACTCGAAATACACAATGTGGGGAAATATTTCACTAATTACTCAAGTATACGGCGGTAAGTGGGGGGATATCCATAACAATTGAATGCAATAGCCCGTGCTGTGGCGTTTTCTCGACAACAAATCCGCAGTCTTCACAAAGCTCGCCTTTTCCGCCGAAACGAGTCTCGTCGGTTGACATAACAACTGAGTATTCACCTGAGCTCGTTACGCCCAGACGGAAATCACGGACTGTGATACCCGAAAAATTGCAGACAAAAGCAAGCTCTTTGCCTGAACGGTCTTTTCTTATGAAGCCGAGGATATTCTTTACGCTTTCATCGGGACATATCCATTGAAAGCCGTTAGCATCGAAGTCCAAGTCCCAGAGGGGTTTGTTTGAAGTATAAAATTTGTTGATTTCAGAAAAATAACTATGCAGAATAGCATTCTCGGGTTTACATAATACTTCCCACGGAAGCTGTGACGCGAAGTCCCATTCGCTGTGCTGCCCGAGCTCCGCACCCATAAACAAAAGCTTTTTTCCTGGGTGGGCGAGCATATATGCCCAGAAAGCACGTACTGTCGCAAATTTCTGATCCTCTGTTCCAGGTACTTTTCCCATAAGCGAGCCTTTCATATGGACGACCTCGTCATGCGAAAGTGGCAAAACAAAGTTTTCTGAAAATGCGTACATAATCGAGAAGGTTAGGTCGTTGTGCGTGCCTGCGCGAAAATATGGGTCGGTTTTTAAATAATGTAGGCTGTCATTCATCCAGCCCATGCTCCACTTTAGGTTGAAGCCAAGTCCGCCGACGTCAGTCGGTGCCGTAACGAGCGGCCACGCGGTGCTCTCCTCCGCAATCATCATGATGCTGTCGTCATAGGAAAAGCAGGTTTCGTTGAGCTGTCTTAAAAAATCGACTGCTTGAAGATTTTCTCTGCCACCAAATTTGTTCGGCCTCCAATTGCCGTTTTGCCTGTCGTAGTCGAGATAGAGCATGGAGGCGACGGCGTCCACGCGGAGTCCGTCAATGTGGTATTTTTCTAACCAAAAAAGCGCGGAGGATATTAAAAAGCTCCTGACTTCACCCTTGGCATAGTCAAAAATCCGTGTTCCCCAGCTGGGATGTTCAGCCATTAGCGGGTCGGAATCCTCGTAAAGACGGCTTCCGTCGAATTCAACCAAGCCGTGCGGGTCTTTTGGAAAATGTGCGGGTACCCAATCCATAATCACGCCGATGTCAGACTTGTGGCAAGCGTCAATGAAGTACATTAGGTCGTGCGGAGAGCCAAACCTTGAGGTTGAGGCAAAATATCCGGTGCACTGATAGCCCCAAGAAGCGTCGTATGGAAATTCAGTCAGTGGCATAAGCTCAATGTGCGTAAAGCCTAATTGCTTCACATAGGGAATAAGCTCGCTTGCTAACGCGCGGTAATTTAGATAATCGCCGTTCTCGTCACGTTTCCATGAGCCGAGATGAACCTCGTATATGTTGAGAGGGTTATTATAAACCTTGTGCTTACGGCGTCGGACAAGCCACTTTTCGTCACCCCAGTTGTATCCATTTAGGTCATAAAGTACGGAAGCCGAAGCTGGACGGACTTCGGAAAACGTCCCGTAGGGGTCGGCCTTCCACAGGGTTTGACCGTCTTTTGCCGAAATGGCAAACTTATAGGCCATCGGCTTAGATAAACCAGCAATTTCGGTTTCCCAAATTCCTCCCCCAATATCGTCCATTGGAGTTGCTTCAGGAGTCCAGCCGTTAAAATCACCGACTAGCGAAACACGTACGGCGTTCGGAGCCCAAACGCGGAAAATCGCGCCGTTTTCCGTTATATGCGCGCCGAGATAATCGCCCGCATGAGCGGAATTTCCGCTTGCAAAGCATTCTGAAAAGGCATTATTTTGTCTCATAGTCATTGTGAGTTCACAACCTTTGCAAGGATTTGTTTGAATTTCAACACGCCGCTTATCAAATGTAGCACGAAATCAAAAGCCTGAAGCAGGAGTAGCTAATCTAATAAAAAACAGCGGGAGATATCTCCCGCTGTCAGTTGAACATATTCATAGCCTTTTCTGTACCATCGCTGATAATAACAGAAACGGCTTTTACGGCCTGCTCGCACATTTCCGCTATGGTGTTCGCTTCTTTTCCACAAAATGTACCCAAAACCCAGTTTATCATGTCTTCCTCGGTTTCGTTTGAGGGCGGCGCACCAACGCCGATTTTGATTCGCGGGAAAGCTTCGGTTCCCAATGCGGAGATAATGCTTTTTAGTCCGTTGTGTCCGCCACTCGAGCCTTTTGCGCGAATGCGGAGTTTTCCGACTGGAATGGAAATGTCATCGCATACGACAATAACACGCTCTGCGGGGATTTTATAGTAAGCCGCGGCGGGAGCCACAGCATTACCGGAAAGATTCATATAGGTCTGAGGCTTCAAAACCAGCACTTTTTCATCGCTAACGGTGTAGATGGATGTAAGGGCGTTGAAACGAAGCTTGCTTATTTTTATGTTCTCGAGCTTTTCCAGCTTGTCGGCGGCCAAAAAGCCTACATTGTGGCGAGTTCCGTTATATTTCGGCCCAGGATTGCCGAGAAATACAACCATCCATTGTGCACCGCCTGACGCGTTTCTTAAAAACATAACAGCATAAATCCTTTCGCCGCCCGCCCGACAAAATCGTGCGCAGCGGCTACCGAGGAATAGAGCTAACGTAGATAACTGCGTTTCCCTAAAACAATCGGCAAATAAAAGTATGACTCAAAGATGGCAAAAAATTAGTCGAAAAGCGAAGATATCGAAACTTCTTCATAAATGCGTGCGATAGCTTCTGCAAAAAGGGAATCAACAGAAAGATATTTAATCTTGTCGCACGTTTGCTTTGAGGTATACGGAATAGTATCGAGGAGCACAAGCTCTTTTATTGCGCTTTCGTTGATTCGGTCGATAGCAGGTCCGGAAAGAACACCGTGAGAAGCACAGGCAAAAATTTCCTTAGCGCCGCCAAGCTCGATAAGAGCTTTTGCGGCTCCGCAAAGGCTGCCTGCCGTGTCGACCATGTCATCAAGCATGATGACGGTTTTGCCCTCAACCTCGCCGATTATGTTCATGACTTCAGAGCTGTTTGCCTTTTCGCGGCGCTTGTCGACGATGGCGAGATTAGTGCCCAGCTTATGGGAGAACTTTCTTGCTCTGGCAACGCTTCCGACATCGGGGGAGACAACTATGCAATCGTTGTTGTTTGCGCCGAATTTGTTATTGAAGTAATTTGCAAAAAGAGGACTTCCCAAAAGGTTGTCGACGGGAATGTCGAAAAATCCCTGAATCTGGGAAGCATGAAGGTCCATTGTCAGAACTCTGTCGGCTCCGGCTTCGGTTATGAGATTTGCAACAAGTTTTGCTGAAATGGGGTCGCGACTCTTGGCTTTTCTGTCTTGACGACCATAGCCGAAATAGGGCATAACGGCTGTGATACGTCCTGCGGAGGCTCTGCGCATCGCATCTATCATGATGAGCATTTCCATCAGGTTGTTGTTGACCGGAGAGCATGTGGACTGTACGATGAAAACATCGGCTCCTCTAACGGGTTCATTAATGGATATAGAAATTTCGCCGTCCGAAAATGCCGTCGCTACAGATTTACCCAAATCTATATTGAGCTTTTTGCATATCCCCTCTGCCAGCACTGGGTTTGAGTTTCCAGCAAAAACCTTGACTTCTTTGCCATGTGAAATCACTTTTATCGTCCTCTCTGTTTTTTGTATATCATTGCCGCATTGCTGCGGCATGACATTATTTGGATTATTGAATAATGTCTGGAAGACATTATTTCTAGGACGCAGGGTGCGCCCGTAACTCGTCAGTAACATTATAACAAATAAGAAATCTAATTAAAAGTCCAAACGAGAACTTTTTAAATATATTTGAACGTTTTTTTTTACTTTTCGCGCAGAATACTTTGATTAAGCGGAAAGATATTTACAATAAGACAACTTTTGTATATAATACTTAAGATATAGTGCAAGGAGAATGAACATTATTTATGCTTGAATTTGAAGAGTACAAAGTTAAACTAAACAATATAAAGTCTACGCTTGAGGATTTGGGAGTCGCGCTGAAGCTGTCAGAAGCAGAGCGTGAAATTGCCGAGCTTGAAAAGCAGACCGAAGCGGGCGGCTTTTGGGACGACCTCGAAAACTCTCAGAAGGTTTTGAAACGAACAAAGCAACTAAAATCCAAGCGCGATGGCTTTAGAAGAATGCAGGATACCTTTGATGACCTCTACACTATCTGCGAGATGGCATTAGAGGAAAACGACGAATCAATGCTGGATGAGCTGGTTACAGGCTATAATACCTTTGAAAAGAAGCTGATGGATACACGCCTAACAACCCTGTTGTCCGGCGAATACGACACGTTTGGAGCAATTTTGTCCTTCCATGCGGGTGCTGGTGGAACAGAGGCGCAGGACTGGACCTTGATGCTTTTCCGTATGTATCAGCGCTGGGCAGAGCGTCACGGCTTTGTCTGCAAGGTTATGGATTATCTCGATGGTGAGGAAGCAGGGATAAAGAGCGCCACAATTTCAATTGAAGGCGAGAATGCTTACGGCTTCTTGAAAAGCGAAAACGGCATACACCGCCTTGTTCGAATTTCACCATTTGACAGTTCGGGTCGCCGCCACACGAGCTTTGCCGCCATTGAAGTAATGCCGGCTTTAACTGAAGAAGCGGATATGGAAATCCGTTCGGAGGATTTGAAGGTTGATACTTACCGAAGCTCAGGTGCCGGCGGACAACACGTTAACAAAACGGAGAGCGCAATCCGAATTACGCATATCCCCTCCGGCGTTGTTGTTTCCTGCCAGACAGAGCGCAGCCAGCACCAGAACCGAGAATACGCCATGAGTATGCTTCGTTCACGACTTGCCGAAATTAAGGAACGCCAGCACCTCGAAAAGGTTGACGATATTAAGGGTGTTCAGATGAAAATTGAGTGGGGAAGTCAAATCCGCTCGTATGTGTTCATGCCGTATACTCTTGCGAAGGATCACCGCACAAACTATGAAAGTGGTAACATTGCCGCCGTTATGGATGGCGATATTGACGGGTTTATTAATGCATATCTCGCTATGAACGCAGGAAAATGAGGCCATTGAAGGTTTTTACCGCAAAAAGACAGGTATTCGATTTGAATACCTGTCTTTTAAATTGTCGGCTCTAGAAAATTGAGTATGCAACAATAAGTCCTGCAAAAACAATGGAAACCGTCGAGCAGAGCTTGATGAGAATGTTAAGGCTGGGGCCGGAGGTATCCTTGAAGGGGTCACCTACAGTGTCGCCGATAACAGCAGCCTTGTGGCAGTCGCTGCCTTTGCCGCCGTGATTTCCACCCTCAATGTATTTCTTTGCGTTGTCCCATGCACCGCCGGCATTTGCCATGAACACTGCCATAACAAAACCACAAACTGTGGTGCCACCAAGAAGTCCGATGACACCTGCGGGTCCGAGAATAAGACCTGTAACGATAGGAACTATAACTGCGAGAAGCGACGGCTCAATCATTTCCTTAAGTGCGCCCTTTGTGCAAAGATCAACGCAAGCTTCGTAATCGGGGCGTCCTTCGCCTGTCATGATGCCCTTGATTTCGCGGAACTGACGGCGAACCTCAACAACAATGCTCTGAGCTGCGCGCTGAACAGCGCTCATTGTAAGAGCACCGAACACGAATACCATCATTGCACCAATGAAAAGTCCGATAAGAACAGAGGGGTTGGTAAGGGTAATATCAAGAGTCTGACCTACATCAGCCATCTTTACCTTTACAATGTCAACATAGGAAACAAGAAGTGCAAGAGCCGTGAGAGCGGCGGAACCGATTGCAAAGCCCTTGCCTGTAGCGGCTGTTGTGTTTCCGAGACTGTCAAGAGCATCGGTACGCTCGCGGACTTCTTTGGGAAGTCCAGCCATCTCGGCAATACCGCCGGCGTTATCTGCAACGGGGCCGTATGCATCGGTTGCAAGAGTTATGCCGAGGGTGGAGAGCATTCCGACTGCGGCAATACCAATGCCATAAAGACCGCAGCTAAAGTTCTCCGCTCCGCCCGTGGCAAGGAAGCTGACAAGAACAGCGGCACTGACTGTGAGAACAGGAGCAATTGTGGATTTAAGACCAAGCGCGATACCGCCGATGATAACGGTTGCGGCACCTGTTTCGGATGATGCGGCAAGCTCCTGAGTGGGTTTGTATGTATCAGACGTATAGTACTCTGTGAAGAATCCTATAAGACATCCGCCTGCAAGTCCTGAGAAGATAGCAATGAGGATTCCCCACCAGTTTGCGCCGGATACGTCCTTCATAATGTAGTAGGAAAGGGGAGCGGCGGCAATGGCGGCAAGCCCCGCTGCGATGTATGTTCCTCTGCGCAAGGTTGAAAGAAGCTCTCTCTGAGAAGCATTTTCGCCTGTGCGGATAAAGAGTGTGCCAATTGCCGAGCAAAAAATGCCGACAACTGCAAGTGCGAGAGCAAGGAACATACCGTTCCAGCCGTAGCCTGCAGCAGCACCGATAGCGAATGTAGCGAGGATGGAACCGACGTAGCTCTCGTAAAGGTCGGCACCCATGCCGGCAACGTCACCAACGTTGTCACCAACGTTGTCGGCTATTGTGGCGGGGTTGCGGGGGTCATCTTCTGGAATTCCAGCTTCGACTTTACCGACGAGGTCGGCACCGACGTCTGCGGCCTTTGTGAAGATGCCACCGCCGACACGAGCAAACAGTGCGGCTGCGGAAGCACCCATTCCGAACATAACCATGGTGTTAGCAATTTCTTCAGCACCACAGTTAAAGCCAAGACGAAGAACTGTAAACCATAAGGTGATGTCGAGAACACCGAGTCCAACAACTGTAAAGCCCATAACGGAGCCAGAGGAGAAGGCAACCTTCAAGCCCTTGTTAAGGCTCTCACTTGCAGCCTGAGCAGTACGAGCATTTGCGGAGGTCGCGATTTTCATTCCGAAGAATCCGGCAAGGCAAGAATAAATTCCGCCTGTGACGAACGCAAACGGCACAAATTTGGACACCAGTCCAAAGTAAGCGAGTACCCCAAGGATAACCGCCATAATGGCAAAGAATATTGCGACTGACCTGTATTGACGCTTTAGGTAAGCATTGGCACCGCTGCGGATAGCTGCAGCGATTTTTTGCATAGTCTC
The DNA here is from genome assembly GCA_964560435.1 of uncultured Oscillospiraceae bacterium. Taxonomy (GTDB): domain Bacteria; phylum Bacillota; class Clostridia; order Oscillospirales; family Oscillospiraceae; genus UBA2658. The sequence goes on along the minus strand of CAZLLK010000023.1, from coordinate 23,842 downwards.
GTTTCCTTCCGAAAACTTCATGACCTTGCGGCTCTGAACAAAGGCGTAGAGCAGACCGATGAATGCGCCCACAAAGCCTATCCAGAAATAATTCTGCATAAATTCACTCCTTAATAATTTTCCTCTTCTGAGACTTTTTCTCAGCACTAAATAATAATAAAGCAAAAATTGAGAAAATACAAACGTTAAATTGCATAAAATGCGCCATATTTTCAATTATTTTTTAAAAAAATGAATTAAAAGCTGTCAAACATTCCATACGTTTCAAATGACTAGCACCGCGATTTTTAGCAAAACAGGTTCCAAAGATTACCTTTTTTACTTGAACTATTTTCATGATGTGGTATACTTTATGAGAAATATAGATTTCGCACAATCGGAGGTCAAAATGAAAGGGATTATTCTTGCAGCAGGTAAGGGTACACGTCTGTATCCAATAACGCATTCGGTTTGCAAACCGCTTTTGCCTGTTTATGATAAACCGATGATCTACTATCCGCTTTCCTTATTACTCGAAATGGGTATTACGGAAATATTAATCATCGTTCCGCCGGATGAACAGGCTCAGTTTGAGAATCTTCTGGGCGACGGAGACAGCTTTGGCGCAAAAATTACATATATCAAGCAATTCGAAAGACGCGGAATAGCGGATGCGTTCATTCTCGGAGCAGATTTTATCGGAAACGATAGCGCTTGTCTTGCACTTGGAGACAATATATTCTTTGGAAACAATCTTCGCGAAAAGCTGATGACAGCAAAGGATAACAAATCCGGCGCCACGGTTTTTGGCTGTTATATGGAAGACCCCAGACCTTTCGGAGTGGTTGAGTTTGACGGCGAGGGGAAAGTCATAAGCATTGAGGAGAAGCCTCAAAATCCGAAGTCAAACTACATTATTCCGGGGCTGTATTTTTACGATAACAGAGTTGTTGAAATTGCTAAAACAGTCACGCCCTCCGCAAGGGGAGAGCTTGAGATTACATCTGTAAACAATGAGTACCTTCGTAAGGGAGACCTTCGTGTTGTAACTCTGGATAAGGACATCACATGGTATGATACAGGTAATTCAAGCACTTTGCTGGACGCTGCCTGCGAAATCCGAGACTTTAGAGATGCTACAGGTATGCAAGTCGGCTGCCTTGAGGAAGTCGCTTATAATAACGGGCTGATTTCTCACGAAAAGCTTCAGTCGGTTGCCGAAAAAATTAAGATGTCAGATTACGGTAAATATCTAATGGATTTCGCCGAAAACTGCACTGAAAAATAATATGATAGCAAAAAGCACGGGGATTAGCCCGTGCTTTTTGCTATATGTTGATGAAATATGGCGGTTCGTTTAACGAAGTTGTAGGTCTTATCTAAAAATGGTTGTGGCTCCGGATATTGTTTCTTCGATAGAGCGGGAAATGATTTCCTTTGAGGAATCCAGATCCCTCGCACGGATTGCGCCACAAAGCGCGTCGGTTCGCTTGCGCATTGCCTCAAAGCCGTGAAGCCTAAAATATCTCTCAAAAAGTGTCGTATTTGGGGCTCTGAACGAATAAAAAATCAGCGGAAGCAGTGTGTTGCCCGAAAAACCGCAGAGAAGGTGGTCGAATTCGAAAACTATCTCAGCAGCCTTAACGCTGTCATTGGTTTTGTCAAGATGGGAAGAGCATTTGAATAATTGCTTAATCTCTTCGTCTGTGATTCTTGGGATAGCGAGTTCAAGTGCGAGAGCTGTAAGTACCTTGCGAATTTGGAGAATAGAGAGGATGTCCGAGTCCGGCAGAGTTCCACCGTTAAATTTCATAATTGAAACCAGTGTGTCCAGCTTGCCCTTTTTGCGATAATCGGCAACATATGTGCCGCTGCGCGGAACGATTTCCAAAAATCCCTTGTCTGCAATTTCGGACATTCCCGCATTAACAACACTACGGCTTATGTGCATGGACTCGGCAAGCTCCCTTTCCGACGGAAGCTTTTCACCGATAACCAGTTTCCCTGATAATATCATGTTTTCGAGCTGTTCGATAAATAATTCTTTAAGTGTAGGAGCACTTAGCTTTGAAAATTCCATGTCAATATATTCCTCCTGTTATGTGGTGCAACCACGTACCACCTGTGTATTATACCATAAACCAAAAGACAAATGCAAGCGATATTACTGAAAAAAAACAGCGAATTACGAGAAATATTGACACTAGATGTGGGGAGTGTTATGTTATTAACATAGATGGAATGACCAGTGGCACGGTTAACATACCAAGCTGTTTGCAACCAGATTGCATACTACATTATTTATAACGAAACTATCTATGGGCTTCCAAGCAGGAGAAGAGCAGTACCCAATTCTATAAAGTATAGTAATTAAAAAGAGAGGTTAAGCAATATGGAACAAAAAGAAAAAGTTCTGATGTTTGCAAATAAAGTCGGCAACAAAAAGAATGGCCAAAAGTCAGGAATGACAGCATCCTATACGTGGACAGATCCTGAATACATGATTATGGAGCCCGTTGTCACAGATGAAATGGCTGAAGTTGCTCTTGGAATGGAATTTCGTGTTCGCATGAATGCGGAGCAAATCGCAAAGGCTTCCGGCAAGGATATCGAAACGACAAAGCGTTGCTTATATGAGCTTGCAGACGCAGGTGTTTGCTTTGTAAATAACATCGATGGCGTTGATGTTTTCTGGTATGACTCATGGATTCCCGGAATTATGGAAATGATGGTAAACCATCCCACAAACCCCTACAAGTATCCTCAGATTGCTGAGGCTTTTGAAGCATATGGAAGAATTCGCGGACCTAAGTCCTCCGGCGCATTCCCTGTTGGCGTTGGTCTTATGCGCGTTATTCCCGTTGAGAAAGCTATCGACGGAAACTCCCGTGCTTGCTCGTACGAAGAAATTTCCAAGTATCTTGACGCCGCACATAAGTTTTCCGTTTCAAACTGCTCCTGCCGTACATCAAGAGAGATTTTGGGGGAGGGCTGCGGACACCTTAAAGAGGATATGTGCATTCAGCTCGACCACGCAGCGGAATATTATATCCGTACGGGACGCGGCCGCGAGATTACCCGTCAGGAAGCGGATGAAATCATAAGAAGAGCCGAAGAAAACGGTTTGGTTCATCAGATACCCAATACCGACGGTTCGGGACATACTCACGCAATCTGCAATTGCTGCGGTTGTGGTTGCTATGCGTTGCGCACAAGCACGATGTTTAGAAACAATGATATGTCACGTTCAAACTATGTTGCGAAGGTCAATAAGGAAAACTGTGTTGCGTGCGGTCAGTGTGCTGAAAACTGCCCAATGAACGCTATCCAGCTCGGACAGAAGCTGTGCTCCAAGAAGCCCGTTGTTACCGATATCACAACAAAGGTGACTCCGCGTGACTACAAATGGACTGAGGACAATTGGAATAAGGATTACCGCATCAACCGCAAGAACGTTGTTGATACCGGTACTTCTCCGTGCAAATCAACTTGCCCCGCACATATCGCCGTTCAGGGCTACATCAGACTTGCGGCTCAGGGCAAATACACAGAGGCTCTTGACCTCATCAAAAAGGAAAACCCATTCCCCGCTGTCTGCGGACGCATTTGCCCCCATGCCTGCGAATCCGAATGCACACGCGGTGAGCTTGACGCACCTATAGCAATTGACGAAATCAAAAAGTTTATTGCCGATCAGGAGCTTCGCTCTGATGTCCGCTTTGTTCCTAAAAAGCGTCATAATTACAGCGACAAGAAGATTGGAATTGTCGGTGCAGGCCCTGCCGGACTCTCTTGTGCATACTTCCTTGCACTTGATGGTTATACTGTTACCGTTTTTGAAAAGCACGAGAAGCTCGGCGGTATGCTGACGCTCGGAATCCCTTCCTTCCGCCTGGAAAAAGACGTAATCGAAGCCGAAATTGAAATTCTCCGCGAAATGGGCGTTGAATTCAAGCTTGGTGTTGAGGTTGGTAAGGACGTTACACTTGAGGAGCTGCGCTCTCAGGGCTATAAGGGCTTCTATCTTGCAATCGGCGCACAGGCCGGACGCAAGCTCGGTATTGAGGGCGAGGATGCCAAGGGCGTTATCGCAGGCGTAGATTTCTTGCGCAACGTCAATCTCGGTAATGTGACAAAGCTTTCCGGTAAGGTTGTCGTAATCGGCGGCGGTAACGTTGCAATCGATGTTGCGCGTACTGCTATCCGTGAGGACGCAGAGACGGTCAATATGTACTGCCTTGAAAGTGCAAAGGAAATGCCTGCGCTTCCCGATGAAATTGAAGAAGCAAATGCTGAAAATATCGCAATCAATAACGGCTGGGGCCCGAAGCGCATAGTTTCAGAAAACGGAAAGGTTACCGGCGTAGAGTTTAAAAAATGCGTTTCCGTCTTTGAAAACGGCAAGTTCTCTCCGAAGTACGACGAAAACAACGTCATCACCGTTCCAGCGGATTATGTTCTTCTGTCTGTCGGACAGTCTATTGAGTGGGGCAAACTACTTGAGGGCAGCAAAGTGGAGCTTGGACGCGGCAATACAGCAATTGCGGACAGCTTTACTTACCAAACCGCGCAGCCTGACGTGTTTGTCGGCGGCGATGTTTACAGCGGACCTAAGTTCGCAATCGACGCTATCGCAGCCGGTAAACAGGGCGCAATTTCCCTCCATCGTTTTGTACAGCCTGGACAGAATCTTATTTATGGAAGAGATCGCAGAGTGTACACTTCTCTCGATAAGAGTAATCTTATTATCAACGGATATGATAACACGCCGCGTCAGGCTCCGGGGCATAATTATGAGAGCACGAAGACCTATAAGGACACTCGTTTGACCTTCACGGAAGAGCAGATGAAGAAAGAAACTGAGCGCTGCCTCGGTTGCGGTGCTGCAATAGTCGACGAGTATATGTGTGTTGGCTGCGGTCAGTGCACAACAAAGTGCAAGTTTGACGCAATTTCACTTGTCAGAGCCTTTGACGGAGAGGGCGTGTCCTTTGAAAAAATTAAGCCCGTTGTACTTAAAACAATGATTAAGCGTGAGGGTAAGATTGCCATTAGAAAAGTTAAGGATACTTTCTCAAAAAAAGACTAAAATTTATTGCAAATTTTGGATAAGGCGGGTATAATCTATGCATGAGCTAGGAATCGTTATGGAAATAGTCCGAGTGGTAGACGACCTTGCCAAAGAACAGGGAATTACCGCGGTGGATTCGATTGTGCTTCAGATTGGTGAACTTTCACCTGTTGTCCCCAAGTACGTCGAAGAATGTTATCCTGCTGCGGTGGATGGCACTTTTATGGAGAATACCAAACTAGAAATCGAGATTATGCCGGGTAACGGAATGTGCACCAATTGCGACACAGTTTTCAATGTACTGAAAAGCAATGGTACGTGCCCCAAATGCCAGAGCAAAAACTTTGAAACACTTAGCGGTAGGGACTTTTTCATAAAGGAAATCCGAGTTCCTAACGACTAATGTTTATATGCAAGCAAATTGCTTACTGATGTTCCACGCAAAGATAGAGCCGTTCCGGGTGATACTCTGCCGTCTCACCGGAACGGCCCTTCGTTTTTACCAAGAGATATTTGAATCAAGCCGAATATATTTGTGCCGATGATTGTGTGGCACGCAGTATACGTTTTGCGACAATAGAAAAGCCCTCCGTTTTTTACGGAGGGCTTCTTACTATATTAAGTAGCTTATTTCTTTAATGTAGGTTCTTTCTTCTTCATGAAGAATGCGCCGATTATCATGATGACTAAGAAAACAATCATGTAATAGAAAACAGTCCACTTTTGAGTAGTGATAGCGGCATATACCATGAATATGCAACCGCAGATAGCTAAGATGGGCATGATAATGCGCTTGAAGGTTCCGAGCTCTTTTTCCTTAATCATCATAGCGATGAAGATGGGGATATAAGAAAGGTAAATGGTTACGATGGGAAGCTCAGACGTGTCGAAGGAGAACTTACCAAACCAGGGTACTTCAACAAGATTTGCTCCGTAGAAATAAAGAAGCCAGAATCCGCAGAAGAAAAGACCGAGGATGGAAGAGTTAGTGGGCATATTAGTGATGGGGTCAACTTGTTTGAACATTTCGGGCTTGGGGCCTTGATTCCTGATTGCAAGTGAGTACATTCCGCGTGTGCAGCCGAGCATAAGTCCGTTGAGGGTTCCAAGGCAGGATATAACAACAAAAACAAAGAGAAGAGTTCCGCCGGCCTTTGTGAAAATGGTTTCAAAAGCAATCTTAGCGCCGTCCTGACCGCCCTTCATCATTACATCATTCGTAACGCCACCAGCAAGACCAATGTAATAAAGAATGTAAATTAGAACAACTGCAATTGTTCCAATAACAAGAGCTTTCGGAAGATTTCTCTTCGCGTCCTTGAGCTCTGCGTTTATGCTGGTTGCAATAATCCAGCCTTCATATGCAAAAGCGGTTGCGACAACTGCGGTTAGCAGAGCATTGGCAGTACTTTTTGTGGGGTCAACTACGGTTGTGAAGTTTTCAATCGTCAAACCGTTTGTAAGACCGACAATTAGACCGATAATGCCCATGAGGAGGAGCGGAATAACCTTAATGACTGTAGCTGAAACCTGGAATTTTCCTGCGAGTATAGGAGAAAGTGCGTTAACTGCGTAGCTTGCGCAAAGGAAAAACGCTGCTATTACAAGGCAGGAGCCTCCGGTTATATCCCAGCCCAGAAGCACACAGACGAAACGTGAGCTGACCCATGCAAGAACGCCTGTCAGGGTGGGATAGTAAATGGTGGTCATAAACCAACCGACTAAATAAGCATATTTTCCGCCGCAGGTTACTTCGGCGTAGTCAACCAAGCCGTTGACGTAGCTGTAACGGGTTGCCATTATCGCGAAGGTATATGCGCAGACGACCATTATAGCGCCGCCTATGAGCCAAGCAAGGATGCCGAGCTGCTGATTTCCGCCGGTGACGTTGAGAATCTTCTCAGCCTTGAAGAAAACGCCGCTGCCGATAACGATGCCAACTACCATTGCAATCGCAGTAGCAAGGCCGTATTTCTCCTTTAATTTTGTTTCCATAAATTTTCTCCCTCTTTCAATGTGTGGGCTAATCAATTACCAGCCGAAAATATGATAACACACCTATTGTAGAAAATAAAGAAAAAATTGTATAATACAGCAATTCTTTAATGAGAGCAAGTGAGGCATTTGCACAGTTAAGCGATGTTGTCCGACAAATAGCGGCAATATTGTTCGACAAATCGCAAAGTTAGCAATATTGAAAAGGGTGAACAATCATAAAAAGCGGAGCGTAAATAGATACCAAACGCAACGCTTTTTTAGCGCTATTCTGGGCTGACAGAGCAAAGCTTTGCTCAGCGGTTTTTAGATAATTCGCAAAACTTCCTCAAGTGCACGCCGACTTGGCATCTGAGGTTCGCAGTCGTGATAGCCGCAGGCTACAAGAACGACCAAATCCTCATTTTCGGGGATGCTAATTGTCGCTCTGACTTTGACGGGGTCAAATATTCCCATGATCACCGTTCCGATACCCAAATCATTTGCCGCAAGGCAAAGAGTTTGAACTGTCGCACCGCAGTCAAAATATGTGTACGCTTCACCCAATATTGTCGTGGGCGTTCCATCTCGCTCAAAGCCAGAGCGTTTTGTAACTGCGGAAACCGCCAACAAAAGAGTCGCAGAGTCGACGACTGCGGCGTTGAAGGCGGGGAACGCACCGCATAGCTCGTTTTTAACCGCGCTGTCGGTAACAGCTGTGAAGCGAGTGGTCTGCGAATTCTTCCATGTGGGGGCAAATTGAGATTCAAAAATAAGCTTTTCAATAAGCTCCTTCTCAATCGGTTTTTCCGAAAATTTTCGAATACTTCTTCGGGTTTCAATACAATCAATGGTTTCCATGGTGTCCTCCTTAATTTGGGTTGTCAGTCTTCACCCAGCCACGACGCGCCTGAGTCGTCTCATCTATTATAAGTGGAATACGCTAACCCATACTGAAAAACTGTCGAGTATAAATGATTGCTCTTTTTCACTTTAGTATCACAGCATTGAGTTGGCAAGTCAAGTATGGATTTTCGACTTTTGTTGTGATAAAATGTCCGCAAGTGAACATTTACCGCGTATGCGCCGACGTTGTCGGAACACGCTTGAGTTAAATGATATATCATATCGCCACTCTGCGGCTATGATAAAACAATATAAACAGCATCGATAGTGCAGAATATGCCAAAGGACAGTTTGCGGTGCTGTTTGATACAATATAAAAAGTGAGGTGCTACCATGCAGGGATTGTATTTTGACGGCAAGACTTCGTCACTTAGACACGATTTGACTTTACCGGAGCCCAAAGCACATGAGAGCCTTGTACGAATTTCTCTCGCCGCAATCTGCAACACGGACAGGGAAATCATGAGGGGCTACAAGCCGGATTTTGCGGGCATTCTGGGCCATGAATTTGTCGGTATTGTTGAAAAATCGAGTGACCCCGCGCTGATTGGCCACCGTGTCGTGGGGGAAATCAACGAGGGCTGCGGTGAATGTGTTTATTGCAAAACCGGCAGGGAAAAGCATTGCGAAAGCCGAAAATGCATTGGAATAAACGAACAGGACGGCTGCTTTGCACCTTTTATGACTATTGCAACAAAGTCGCTGCACCTTGTTCCCGACAATGTGCTGGACGAACAAGCGGTTTTTGCAGAGCCTCTTGCTGCGGCGCTTGAAATTCCAGAGCTGATACAAATTCGCCCTTCTGAGGAGATTTGCGTAATCGGTGACGGAAGGTTGGCGTTTCTAATTGCGCAGGTGCTGGCGCTCACGAGTGCGGAGGTTACCGTTCTGGGAAAACATGAGGATAAGCTTCAACGTTTTGGTAGCTTTGCAAAAACGACAACTGCCTGCAATCGCCGGTTTGAAGTGGTTGTCGATGCGGCCGGTTCACCTTCAGGCTTTGATGCTGCAATGAAGCTTGTACGAAGCCGCGGCACGATTGTTTTGAAGAGCACCTATGCCGGAAACACGAGCATAAACCTATCGGCGGCCGTTGTGAATGAGGTAAGTATCGTGGGAAGCCGTTGCGGCCCCTTTGAGCCTGCTGTTCGGCTTCTTTCGAGAGGCCTTCTCGAGTTGCCACCCATTGAACTTCATTCTCTTTTAGATTGGGAAAAAGCCTTTGACAGTCGCGCTTTCAAGGTGGGGTTTGATTTCCGATGATAATTAAAATTGCTATAATTATCATGATATGGTGTAATCTACTTGCAAAGCTCTTGAATGTATACTATAATATGGGTTATATTTGAGGATATGTCAGTATATTTTCAAATATGGAGAACGAAAACCACACTAATACTATGGAGGTAAAAAATGAAAAAGATTCTTGCTCTTGTCCTTGCGCTTACCATGGTTCTTGGTCTTGCAGCCTGCGGCTCCAAGACTCCCGCATCCTCAACCGATACTCCTCCGGCAGCTTCCACTCCTGCTGCAGGTACCGGACTTAAAATCGCTATCGTAACCAGCCCCTCCGGCGTTGACGACGGCTCCTTTAACCAGGACAACTATGAAGGTATCAAGAAATTCATTGAAACTCATCCCGATGCAACTGTTAAAGCCATTCAGGAAAAAGACATTGCAAATGCTGTAACAGCTGTTGCAGACATCGTTGCGGACTATGACGTAATCGTATGCCCCGGCTTCCAGTTCGGCGGAATCACTACTCTCGCTCAGGAAAACCCGACCAAGCTTTTCATCCTTGTTGACTCTTTTCCTGCTGATCCCGCAGCCCCAACCAAGAATGTAGAAGTTGACAACATCTATGCTATGACGTTTGCAGAGCAGGAGAGCGGCTTCTTTGCAGGCATCACAGCAGCTATGGAAACTAAGACTGGTAAAGTCGCTGTTGTAAATGGACAGGCTTTCCCCTCCAATGTCAACTATCAGTACGGCTTTGAAGCTGGCGTAAAATATGCCAATGCGAAGCTCGGAACAAAGGCTGAGTGCGTTGAAATAGCATCCTATGCTGGCACTGACGTAACCGGCGCAAATGTCGGCGGCAACTACGTTGGCGGATTTAGCGATCCTGAGACCGGCAAGGTGGTAGGCAAGGCTCTAATTGATCTGGGCTGCGACATCCTCTTCGTAGCAGCTGGCAACTCCGGCAACGGTGTATTCACTGCTATCAAGGAAGCAAAAGACGTTAAGGTCATTGGCTGCGACGTCGACCAGTATGACGACGGTGTTAACGGCGACAGCAACATCGTTTTGACATCTGGTCTTAAGAACATGGCTGTTAACGTAGAGCGTCAGCTCAACGCTATTGCAGACAAGACCTTCAAGGGCGGCAACTATCTGCTCCAGGCTGACACTGATTCTACCGGTTTTGTATCCAAGGAAGGCCGTCAGCAGCTCAGCGAAGCAACCCTCAAGGCTCTTAAAGATGCATATGAGCTTGTTAAGACTGGCAAAATCGTTCCTCCCGCAAACTTCAGCGAAACAACAGTTGAAAACTTTGTAGGACTTGCATAACATCTGCTGATAAGCAAATTGTTCTTGCTAAGCCTTAGTAAATTCTAACAAAATAATCGCACAGACCGGTATGAGGTGGGCTTTGCTCGCTTCATACCGGTTTTTTCATTTGTGAGAAAAGACAGTTGAAGTATCATAAATATGGTGATTATTTCCGCAAGCATACGAAGGAAATGCTGGCTCAAATAATGGCAACAGAATCAGTTCAAAATTCTTTGACAGCGCGTGTTAAATCGAGTAAAATATATGAATGATTGCATGAATTCTGCCGAGATAAGGAGAAAACCGTCCATGGACGAATTTATAGTTGAAATGCGCCATATTACAAAGCGCTTTCCCGGAATTGTTGCTAATGACGATGTTTCCATTGCTATAAAAAAAGGGGAGATATTTGCGCTATTAGGTGAAAACGGCGCGGGAAAATCAACTCTTATGAGTATGCTTTTTGGAATGTATGAGCCGGATGAGGGAGAGATATTCGTTCGGGGTAAGAAAGCAAATATTACATCGCCTGCACACGCATCACAGATGAATATTGGAATGGTGCATCAGCATTTCAAGCTCGTGGAGAACTACACTATTACGGAGAACATAGTTTTGGGACAGGAACCGCGCTCTCGATTTTTTGGCTTTTTGCCCGCAGTCGACATCAAAGGCTCCGATAAGAAAATTTCTGACCTTTCAAAGCGCTACGGCTTGGAAGTTGACCCTAAAAATAAAATCGAAGACATCAATGTGTCCACTCGTCAGCGCGTTGAAATACTTAAAATGCTTTACCGTGAAGCGGAAATCCTTATATTCGACGAACCGACAGCTGTTCTCACACCTCAGGAAATTGAATTTTTGTTGGATATCATTCGTGAGCTTCGCAATTCGGGAAAAACCATTATTTTAATAACCCATAAGCTTGAGGAAATCAAAAAGGTTGCCGACCGCTGCGCTGTTTTATGCAGAGGAAAGCTTGTTGGCGTTATGGACGTTGCCACTACCTCAACAAAAACAATGGCAAATATGATGGTCGGACGCGAGGTCAGCTTTACCTTGGACAAAAATCCAGCAAAATTCGGTACGGAGGTTTTGAATGTCGAAAACCTAACCGTAAAAAATCATGATGGTCTACCTGTCGTCAAAAAAGTTTCTTTCTCAGTGCGTAGCGGCGAAATATTTGCCATTGCGGGAGTTTCCGGCAATGGTCAAACAGAGGTCGCGGATGCGATAACCGGTCTTGTACCGACGAGCGGCGGGAAAATTTTGCTAGACGGAAAAGACCTCACAGCTCTCAGTGTACGAGAACGCACTCTTGCGGGGATTTCTTATATCCCGGAGGACAGGCAGGCGGTTGGGCTTGTTCTTGACTTTAGTCTTGCTGATAATCTTGCGCTCAAAGAATATTTTAAGGATCCGTTCTGCAAGAAAGGCGTTTTACAGAATGAAGCGTTTGACGAGCAGGGCAAAAGGCTTGTTGAGGAGTATGACATCAGAAGCGGTCAGGGCATTACAACAATCGTCCGCTCAATGTCAGGAGGAAACCAACAAAAAGCTATCGTTGCGCGCGAAATCGAGCTTGGAAGCGGGCTAATGATTTTTGTGCAGCCCACGCGCGGACTTGATATTGGCGCAATCGAAAACATACATAAGCAGATTCTCACTCAGCGTGACGCAGGAAAAGCAATCCTTCTAATTTCGCTGGAGCTAGACGAAATAATAGGTCTTGCCGACACAATCGGCGTAATGTATAACGGCGAAATGCTAAATATTGCCCCTTCTGAAACGCTAAGCGCAATTCAGGTGGGAGAATTTATGATGGGGGTGAAGTCAGTATGAACAAAGGAAATCATCCCTCGGCAAATCCTTTGGCACGCGGTTTCCTCGGTGCTCTGGGCGATGAAAAGCGGCAGTCGATTTCAATTCCGCTTTTCGCGATTCTACTTAGCCTTATAGCGGGCGCAATTGTAATACTGCTTTTCGGAAAAAACCCATTTACGGCAATTCTTAGTTTCCTTCAGGGCAGTGGCATTTTGCCAAAGCCCGAATATGCCGCTAAAAAGAGCATCCTAACCGATTTAATGAGCATGGTTAACGCATGGACTCCGATGATTTTCGCGGCGCTGGCGGTTGCCATTGCTTTGAAATCCGGACTATTTAATATTGGCGTTTCGGGACAGATGCTGGTCGCGGGATTTGTTGCTTCCATCACTGTCGGATATTCTCATCTGCCCGCCGCAATTGCTATGCCGCTCGTTCTCGTCATCGGACTTGTTTGCGGCGGAGCTGTCGGCGCACTTATCGGTTGGCTAAAGCACCGATTTAATATCAACGAAGTCGTTACCTCAATAATGCTGAACTATATTTTTCAGTACATAATAAGCTTTTTCATTAACTCATACTATGTAAATCCCGTGTCGCGGCAGTCACAGCCCGTTAGTGCCGGCAGACTTACGCTTGTTGACGTCCCGATTTTCGGACTCAAAATGGATATACCATTAGGCTTTTTGCTCACAATTCCGGTTGCGATTCTCGTGCTGTTTTTGCTGAACAAGACTCGCTTGGGATATGAATTGAAAATCGTTGGACTCAATAAAAGAGCTGCGAAATATTCAGGTATCAATGTAGGAAAAAGCGTTGTTACCTCCATGGCTATTTCTGGCGCTCTGGCGGGACTTGCCGGAGTAACCCTCTATTTGGGCTATTTCAACAGTATCCAGCCTCGTGTTTTGACATCTGTCGGTTTCGATTCCATAGCGGTGTGTCTGCTAGGAAATTCGCACCCAATCGGAATAATTTTCTCCTCGCTACTCATTACGATAATATCAAAGGGAAGCAACTACATGAGCTCCATTATGGGCATTCCACAGGAAATAGCTCAAGTTATTACAGGACTTATTTTGCTGTTTTCAGCCTGCGGAGCTTATATCCGTTACAGAGTTGCACAGGCGAGAGAGGACTTTCCCGGCGGTAAACTAAAAACAGGAGCTGTAAGCAACGGGGAAGGAGGCAAAAGGGCATGAATACAATCATAATCGATGGACTTGCCTTTGCGCTTCCGTTGTTCATAATCGCAATCGGCGGAATTTACAGCGAACGAAGCGGTATTACAAACCTTGCATTAGAGGGCTTTTTGGGCTTTGGTGCATTTTTCGGCGCGGCAGTGGTTATGGCAATGACGGGCGGCGACCTTGCGGGACTTGAAGTGCCGATGTTTTTTGTGGCGCTGGTTTTCTCCACAATAGGCGGCGCGATGTTCGCGATGCTCCATGCGCTTTTATGCATACCTTTTAAGGCAAATCAAGTTATCAGCGGCGTTGTTATAAACATTTTGGCCGCGGCGTTGACAGCCTTTTTCACAAGCCAAATTAACACCATTCTTGTCGGAAAACCCACCAACAAATTCGTTCTTGGAATATGCGAAAAATTCACCGTTCCGGGCGTATCGAAGATTCCTGTTGTTGGTGCGTTTTTCACCGATGTCTACTACTATGTGCCTATCATCATTGTTGTTGCGCTTTTTATGAGTTATGTGCTTTACAAGAGCCGTTTCGGTCTTCGTTTGCGTGCCTGCGGCGATAATCCGCACGCTGTTGACGCAGCCGGTGTCGATGTTTCAAAGACCCGCTTTATCGCCGTTATGATTTCAGGAGCGTTGTCAGGGCTTGGCGGTATCTGCTTTGCATATTCGATTTCGGCGAGCTTTTCACCCAGTATTTATGCAGGCTATGGTTTCCTTGCAATCGCGGCCCTGATTTTTGGTAACTGGAAGATTGGACCGACTCTTGGCGCCTGTCTGCTCTTCGGCTTTGCTCGTTCTGGCGGACATCAGCTTACGCAGACCTTGAATCTTCCCAGCGCATTTCAAGACATAATCATGATTTTGCCTTATGTGCTGACGCTTCTGTTGCTCATGTTCTTCTCGTCTACTAACCGTGCACCTCGAGCGCTTGGCGAAATTTACGACAAGGGCAAGAGATAGTGGCTGACTTTGCAATATTAAATGATAGTTGCTTTTGAACATACCAGGCAGATATGACAGAAAAAAGCCCCCAAAAGGGGGCTTTTTTCAACGTCAGTTTTTTGCGGTACGGGGCAGGATGGTAGCATTAACCGTCCTTAATGTGCTTTTTCAGAGGGCAAAGCCTCCGTCTACACCGAAGACCTGTCCGGTTATAAAGTCCGACTTGTCGGACGCGAGAAACGCCGCAAGAAAAGCAACATCTGAAGGTTTTCCGAGCCTGCAAAGGGGAGTTTCTTCGCACAGTCTTTCCTTGTCCTCGTCCGAAAAACCGGACATCATGTTGGTTTCGATTACGCCCGGTGCGATACAGTTTACTCTTATACCTGAAGGGCCGAGTTCCTTGGCAAGAGACTTTGACAATCCAATTACGGCGGACTTTGAAGCGGAATATGCCGCTTCGCATGAAGCACCGTGAATGCCCCAGACTGATGACAATGTGATAATAGATCCGCTTTTTCGCTTTATCATGGACGGCAAAGCGCATTGCACGCAGTTATATACTCCTTCGACATTGACAGCGAAAACTCTGCGCCATTTTTCGGGGCTAGTGTCCGAAAAAAGGCCGTATTCCGAGATTCCTGCATTGCAAACGAGAACATTTATATCTCCAATTTCGTCATACATTAGTTGCACCTGAGTAAGGTCGGAAACATCTGCCTTTAAGGCTACGCAGCCGATTTCTTCCGCAAGGGCCAGAGCCTTTTCGGGGCAGTTGTTGTAATTGATATATACTTTGAATCCGTTTTTTGAAAGTTCGCGTGCAATGGCTTCACCGATTCCTCTTGAAGCACCCGTAACAAGCGCTGTTTTCATGGTCGCCCCTCCGTGAGTTTTATAAAATATGGAGAAAATACCAAAGGTATATTACACCGTTGCGACATATGCTTTTTAATGAAGTTTAGTAGCCGCCTTGCGGCTTTATGCCACAGGTGCAAAGCACCGAAGTGGTATATGTGTTAAATAGGTATAATAGCCATCTTGCGGCTTTATACCACAGGTGCAAAGCACCGAAGTGGTATATGTGTTAAATGGGTATAATAGCCATCTTGTGGCTATTATACCACATATGTTAACGGTTTGTGAAAAAATCATTGCCTAATAATAGATGTTTGAAAAATATTATTAGATGTGTTAAAATATATTTTACAGCGGTATAGTGTTTCAAATTCCGTATTACGGAGAAGAGAACGCACCGCAATTGGGAGGTAACAGTTATGCGGACAATAATCTGCAAAAAATGTGGAGCCGAAATCGACGCCGCTTTGGGTGAATGCCCGAATTGCGGGGCTGTGTACTACATATTGCCTACGGATGAGGAGAAAAAACTCGAATGGGCGATGAGTACTGAACCTGATGTTGACGAAACGCAGGTTTTCGGCAACGATGAAACAAATCAAACTCACGGTGGAACGGCTCATAGTACCCGTGACATTCTAAATGCCGACAACGATGAATTGTTTAATACCCGCGTTTGGAAAATAAGCGATGAACAGGACAACACAAAAACTATTCGTACTCAGGGAATGGAGAAACCGGTACCGCCGGTTCAGCGTCCGGTGCAGCAACGCCCGGTGCAGCAGCGCCCTGTGCGTCAGGAAATGAAGCCGGATGCTATGCGCACACCGGCGGGTAAGGGTCAGCCTCCGCAGAAGAACAAGGGCATTCTCAAAAATCCGCTTGTCGTTTCAGGGGTCGCACTGGTTGCGGTATTGACACTGGTGCTATCCATAATGGGTGGCTTGTTCAATTTTTCGGGAAACGACGATGAAAAAAACAAAATGCCGCCTGTTGTTGGGCTTACACAGGAATCGGCAGAAACCCAACTTGCTGGAATGAAGCTTGATCTTGACGTAAAGACTGAGCTTGAGAAAAGCGATGAGGTTGCCGGTACTGTCATAAAGCAGAGCATTAAAGAAGGCCGGAAATTGAACAAGGGCGACAGAATTCTCTTAACAATCGCAGAGAAAAAAGAGAAGGATGAAACTGAAGACAAAGAATATATTGAAGTTCCGTCACTGACCGGTTCAACATTTGAAGGAGCAAAGCAGAAACTTTCGGCGTTAAATCTTGACATAATCAAAGACGATGATGTGTACAGCGATAAAGAGGCTGGCACGATTATCTCCCAGTCTCCAATGACGGGAGCAAAGCTTCAGAAGGGTGACATTGTTAGGGTTACAATTTCAAAGGGACCCGAGACCACGGAACACGCGATAACCGTTACGGCAGGTAAGGGCGGAGCGATCAGTCCCAAGGGCATTGTCAATGTCGCGGACGGAGAAAATCAAACCTTTACCATTACTGCTGATGACGGCTATGAAATTCGCGAGGTTAAGGTTGACGGAACTGATATAGGCCCAGTTTCAAGCTATCCGTTCACGAAGGTCACCGCCGACCATACGCTTTATGTTGTGTTCGCAAAGAAGAGCGCTGTGTCGCCGTCTCCAACGGCAACGCCATCACCAAGCCCCACTATTCCGGTTTCCGGCACTGATATAATCGCCTAAAAATAATCCCTAATCCTATTGTATCATTTACCTCATTGATATCATGTGAGATTAGGAAGGCGGGATAAGTTTGATACACCTTTCAGACTTATGTGAATGCAATGCGTGTTGCTCGCACAAGCGGGCAACACGCAATTTATAATATAGAATGACCATTTAAAATGGCGATTTTGTATTTTGGAGCTTAGCGAAAAGGAGTGGGCATTAATATGAGGATAAAAGAAAACGCTGAAAATAAGAATAGAACTACCACGATAGTCTACATAGTATTGCGTGTGCTTGTAATAGCAATCATGGTGCGAGCCATTTTGCTTTGCCGTTGGGATCAGGTTTTTTATTGCGCATTGGCTCTGGCATTGTTTATGATTCCCTCTATTGTAGAGAAACAACTCAAAATAGAGCTTCCATCGGCGCTTGAAATTGTTGTGCTGCTATTCATCTTTGCCGCCGAGATATTGGGCGAAATCGGTGAATTCTATCACAAAATTCAGGTGTGGGACTTGATGCTCCACACGACAAACGGCTTTTTGATGGCGGCAATAGGAGTTGCGCTTATAGACATATTAAATAAACACCCGAAAATTAATTTCAGTATGTCTCCGTTTTTCGTTGCGTTTGTGGCGTTCTGTTTCTCGATGACAATCGGAGTGCTATGGGAATTTAGCGAATTCTCCGCCGATAGAAATTTTGGAACCGATATGCAGAAGGATACTATTGTAAGATCGATAAACACCGAGGAACTGGATAACGAGGGGGAAGCTTCTTTGATAAGCATTGACGACATTACAAAAACCGTGGTTACCGGTAATTTGAATGGTGAACAGACGGAGCTTGCGATTGACGGGTATCTGGACATAGGGCTGAACGACACTATGGAGGATATGTTTGTTAACCTTATTGGAGCCGTCGTATTCTCTATAATCGCCGCATTTTACATAAAGGGTCGAGGAAAGGGCAAAGGCCATGTGGCCAGCGCATTCATTCCGCGAATGCTTACCGAACAGGAGCTTGAGGAAATAGCCAACAAAAAAAGCGCGGATAAGGAGAAAATCCACGCTAATTTCAGAGGCTAAGTATTCGGCAGAAAATTTCTCCCTTGCCGTCTATGATGACTTCGGCACAGCTAGGAGAAGAGGAGTACCCGCAGGTTCCGGGGTTCAGCACATAAAGCCCACCGACCATCGAACAGTTGGTTATATGTGTGTGACCGTAAATAACAATGTCGGCGCCCAAACCTTTGGCTTCGTCAATCAGCGGAGAAAGAACTCTCTTGACACCATAAATATGCCCGTGCGTAATAAAAATTTTAACCGCTCCGACCGAAAACAATTCTGTTTCTGGCAAATTGGAGTTCAAATCGCAGTTTCCTCGAACCGCTTTGAGCGGGATTTGGGGGAACTGCTTTTCTATTTTGGAAATGTCTATTCCGCCGTCGCCGAGATGAATAATCATGTCGGGAGCGCTTTGCTCGATTGCACGAAGCATTCTGTCGGGATAACCATGGGAGTCTGAAAAAACTGAGAGTTTCAAAATTTACCTCCAAAAACGAGCGATTTTGAAATTAATAGTGAGCCAATGTGGATATTTCTTTAAAAAAGTAACCACATTGGATAATTTGAATATAATGAACTGAAAGAGAATTTTAAGGGAGGTGCCGGAATGAACAACTTTGATAAAATGAGCAAAGATATTCTGAAAGGCGGGAAAGCAGGCAAGCTGGATAACGTTATCAACTCGGACGAGGGGAAAAAAATTGGCAATATGGTGGACGGAAATGCGCTGAAAAAAGCAGTTGCCACTGGTGACAATGACACCATTAACCGTATTCTCAATCAGGTGTTGTCTACTGACGAGGGGAAAGCTCTTGCGAAGAAGATAAGCGAAAACTTTGGTAAAAAATAAAAACTGGGGGTGACCGCCGTGAGTGATCTGGAAGGAATGATAAACGGGATTCTTTCAAATCCTGACGAAATGAAGAAGATTATGGATATGGCGGGGAAAATTATGGACAATGAAGGCGCTCCTGCCGCGCAATCTGCAGCTTCAGGGGCTCAAGCGGTGCCTTCGTTGGATAGTATACTAAACGGAATAAATGCAAATCCCGAAGGTTTTGCCAAAGCGGCAGAAAACCTCTTGGGCGGAGGGGGATTGCAAAGCCTTCTGGGAAGTGGCGGATTGCAAAGTCTTTTAGGCGGTGGGGGATTGCAAAGTCTTTTAGGCGGTGGGGGATTGCAAAATCTCCTCGGCAGCGGCGCAGGACTACAGAATCTTTTGGGCGGTGGAATTATTCAAAAGATTTTGGGTAGTTCGACAATACAGAGACTGCTTGGCAGTTCGATAGTGCAGAGCCTTGCTAGCGGAGGCCTTAACTCAAAGAACGACAAACGTGAGCTGTTTGACGCACTTAAGCCGTATCTTTCGGAGGAAAGAAGATATAAGCTTGAAAAGGCGGTGGTGTTTGCCCGGGTCATGCGCGTTGCAGGAGTGGCTGGAGCGGCGGCTTTGAAAAAGGGCGGATAAGTTTGAAGCTGGTTTCAGGCTTATATGATTTCAAGTGCGTGCTGCTCGATCTGCGGGGCAACCGTAAATATACACAATTTATGACCATCTCTGTTCACGGTCGTTTTGTGTCTTGAATCATAGCGGAAAGGAATGGTCAAAAAATGAACAGGTACAATGCCAGAACCGGTAAAGTTGAGAAAATGCCGGATGCGGAATCTGTCATGTATCAGTTGCCTCCGCGTTTTGCCGACGGGGGAACCGAAGAATACAAAAAACCGTCGGGTCAGCCGGGTGCTCTCGGCGGACTCGGCGGTATACTCAACGGACTTGGCGGTGGATTAGGTGGAATTGGCGGACTTGGAAGTATACTCGGAGGGGCCGGCGGAAGTGGTGGCGGACTTGGAAGTATACTCGGAGGGGCCGGCGGACACGGTGGCGGACTCGGAAGTATACTCGGCGGGTCTGGCGGACTTGGAGGCATACTCTCAAAATTCAGTATATCAAATTTTGAGCTTGAGGATATTATGCTTGTCGCGTTTCTCTATCTCTTGTATCGGGAGAGCGGCGACATTGAGTTCTTGTTGATTGCGGGGGCTATGCTGTTCCTTTAGGACGGTATTTCAAATATGTCGTCCGAAGGAGTGGCATGCTTGGTGGAAACGGATTCCATTGAATTGATAAGCTTATCGCCGTCAAACTTTTCTGTTGATACAAGAAGACCAGTGTCTATTGAAACGTAGAGATGGTTTACATAATTCAGAATACCGCTTTTGTATTTAACAAATATGCAGGATTGACCTGAATGCTCACCATAGCCAGCGTCAATAATCTTTTCCTGGGAAATATCCATTATTTCTTCATAAGTGATAAGACTTGAAAACTCATCAACTTCCTTAGATACGTTGCTTTCGGGAAGTTTTGACTTCCAAACACCGAAAGAGTTGTCGTACCAAACATAGAGGTCGTTTCCTCGAATAAGAATGTTCCTGACGATGTTTTTTCGCGATATGCTAAGTTTGGTGTTATCGCCCTTTTTCCAATAGTTTAGGGTTGACTCGTTTTCGCCGACGTCCCAGTAGTTTTTGATTGTGTAAGTGCGCGAAAAACTTTCCGCACGTGTCAAAGTGCCCAGAACCGTTTTAACGGTTTCGGAGTTGACCTCAACACGGTTTATACTGTCATTGTTGGGATTCCCTCCGCTTTCGGCTGTGGGAGAGGGCATAGAAATAATATGGGAATTGTCAGTTGAGCCGTAGACAATAATCAGATAAGCGATTACAACGATGATTACTGCGGCAATGCTTCCGTAAACAATTCGCTTTTTCATGGGCGAAAATCCTCCGGGTGCTTACTGTTTGCACCAAAGCTGAAAAGTATTGCCTCCGCAATGCGGGGACAGGCTCCCCCATCACCATATGGATTGACAGCCTTTGCCATACGGGTATAAACCGCGCTGTCATTAAGAAGATCACAGGCTAGTTCAAAAATTCGATTTTCGTCAACTCCGGCAAGTTCGACGGTTCCGGCCTCAACAGCCTCGGGTCTTTCAGTTTCGCACCTCATGACGAGGACGGGTTTACCGAGAGCCGGAGCTTCCTCCTGCAAACCGCCGCTGTCGGTCATGACAAAATAGCTTTTTGACATGAGACGGTGCATTTCCATCGCGTCCAGCGGTTCTATGAGGTGGATGTTGGCAACACCGCTCAAAAACTTTTGAGCGGTTTCACGTACGGCAGGGCTGAGATGTACGGGATAGACGATTGAAACATCGTCAAAGGTTTCGGCAATTCGTCTGATTGCTCGGAAGATGTTTTCCATTGGCTCGCCGTAGTTTTCGCGGCGGTGGCAGGTCATTGCTATTACGCGGCGTGAGCCGAAATCAATATTATTAAGCTCTGGGGTTTTAAAGGAGCCGTCTCCGACAGTATATTTCATCGCGTCGATTACGGTGTTGCCCGTAACGAAAACATTTTCCGTAATGTTTTCGTTTTTTAGATTTTGTGCATTGTGGGCGGTGGGGGCAAAGTGATATTCGGCAATCCTACCGATAAGACTGCGGTTAATTTCCTCAGGAAATGGTGAATAGCGGTCGTAGGTGCGAAGACCAGCTTCAACGTGGCCGACGGGTATGCGCTCATAAAATGCGCCAAGCGCTGCGGCAAATGCTGTGGTTGTATCGCCGTGGACAAGCACCAAATCGGGCTTTGCTTCACGGAGAACCTCGCTCAAGCCGTTCAAAATACTGCTGGTGATATAAGAAAGTGTCTGACCCTCCTTCATAACGTCGAGGTCATAGTCAGGCTTAATGTCAAAGCAATTCAGAACATCATCCAGCATTTTACGGTGCTGCGCGGTAACGCACACAATGCATTCAATTTCGGGGCGGCGCTTAAGCTCAAGATATAAAGGCGCCATTTTAATGGCCTCCGGTCTTGTTCCGAAAACCAGCATAACTTTAATGGATTTCATTATCGTCCTCCACACTGTTAGTGGCAATGGATGCGTCTACGTTTTCAGCGTTTGATACTTCTTCGGAAGAGCGGTTGACGGCGGTAGCCTCTTCTTTTGCTTCGAAGGCATGATGATGAAGCTTTCCGTATACGAATGCCCATAAAAATGCACACAGACAGAAGCCTAAAATGAGTATTAGCGCCTTTATTTCGCCGCTTGTGGTAATGAGAACGGCGGCAAGACCTAAAATCGCACTGATGGAGTAAAGCACGGCGACTGCCTGCTTCTGGCTAAGTCCCATGTCGATCAGACGGTGGTGAAAATGCCCTCTATCGGCTTGCATAGGACTTTGCCCCTTGAGAAGACGGCGGCAAAACGCAAAGACCGTGTCAAAAAGCGGAACGGCAATTGCAAGAAGCGGAACGGCAAAAGACACGACCGTGGCAAATTTAAAGAGTCCAAGAATTGACATTGTGGCAAGCACATATCCCAAAAGAAGCGAACCTGTGTCGCCCATGAAGATTTTTGCGGGATTGAGATTGTATGGCATGAAGCCTACACAGGCACCGACAAGTGCTGCAAGAACGATTGCGATTTCAACGCTACAGTCCGGAACAACAAGCGCAATGACAAGCATTGTTAGGCTGCTGATTGTTGAAACACCGACGGCAAGCCCGTCAAGCCCGTCGATAAGATTGACGGAGTTTGTTATGCCCACAATCCAAAGGATTGTGATAGGGATTGACAAACCGCCTAGAATTAGATATTCCTGTGAGCTCCAAAGCGCTGGATTTGCAAGAACATTTATCTCTACGCCATGCAGAACCGCTACGACTGCGGCAAGTATCTGCATGAAGAGCTTGACCCATGCATTAATTGAAATGATGTCGTCTATGGCTCCAGTGGCAACAATAATCACGCAGCCGAGAAGTATTCCCTGAAGCTGCGGAGTGATTTCGACGAAAAGGAGGACGCTGAGAAGAAACCCGAGGAAAATCGCAAGTCCGCCCATGCGGGGGATCGGGTGGTCGTGCACCCTACGCTCTTCGCCGGGAACATCCATCGCTCCGACCTTTTGCGCAAAGGTTTTGACTATAGGAGTAGCGGCAAAGCTAATGATGAACGCGACTCCTATGGTTATTAGAATTCTAATGGCAAGCTCTGAACTAATGGGCATAACATAACTATCCTTTCACAGCACGGAAAACCCTGCAAATTAAAGTGTGCTCCGTGGGAAATACTATCTTTCTACAAAACCTAGTTTTTTCTGGACTTTTCTAAGGGTTCTGTTTGCTGAGCGGGCTGCCTTGCCTGCACCTTCTTTGTAGATGCTCTCGAGGTATGCCTTGTCCGAAATCAGACGCTCGGCTTCCTCACGAATAGGACGAAGAAGCTCGACAACTGCTTCGCCGACCTTTGGTTTGAAGTCGCCGTAACCCTTACCATCAAATTCGCTCTCGATTTCAGCAAAGTTCAAGCCTGTTGCAACGGAGTATATCTGCATGAGGTTTGATACGCCTGGCTTATTAGCTGTGTCGTAGCGAACGCTGGTTTCACTGTCTGTAACCGCGCGCTTAAAGGCACGCATGATTTCATCAGGCTTCTGCATTATGTAGATGCAGCCCCCGGGGTCCTTGTCGGATTTTGACATTTTGTTTTCTGGGGTTGTCAGGCTCATTATACGCGCTCCAACCTTGGGAATATACGGTTCGGGCATTTTAAAGACATCGCCGTAAATCCCGTTGAAACGCGTGGCGATATCACGTGTGATTTCGACGTGCTGCTTCTGGTCTTCACCAACGGGGACAAGGTCTGTTTGATAAAGCAGAATATCTGCCGCCATCAGAGCGGGATATGTGAAAAGTCCGGCGT
>CAZLLK010000022.1:28652-41757 GCA_964560435.1 uncultured Oscillospiraceae bacterium | reverse complement strand
CACCGAGGCACAAAACCATCAGCCAAGGCTTTTTGCAATGATTAAAACTGTAAAGATTCTCAAATGATTTAAGCAAAAATTAACATAACTAAAAGCGCCCCTTTTGTGTAAAAATATGCACATAAGGGGCACTTTGCATTTTCTTTTGAAAAAAGCAAGGATTACTTGCTTTCGACCGCTGAAAAACAACTGCGAAGTATGCGCTTAACAAATAATACAAGCTGCGCTGTTTGGCGCACGGGAGGTCGTATGAAGAAGAGAACAGCTATTACGATAATTTCATTACTTGCCGTAGTCACCGTGGCTGCCGTGGCTTTTGGCATTGATTCAATGCAAAAAGCTGATAGAAACGAACTAAATATTTCCGCAAACTATCGCCATGCTTTTGCTGAGCTTGTTTCGGGCATTTCTGATATGGATACGGCGCTCCAAAAAAGCCTGCTTGTAACCTCGCCCTCAATGGCGGGAGCGGTCTGTACCGAGGTGTACGGGAAAGCAGAAACGGCGAAAATGGCACTCGGAATTCTGCCGTTTTCTTCGAATACGCTTGAGAAAACGTCGGGCTTCATTGGAAAAGTAGGGGACTATGCCTATGCGCTTTCAAGAAAAGCAGCAAAAGGCGAAGGCTTTACGCAGGAGGAAAAGGATAATCTTCGTGCGCTTTCCGAAACTGCGTCACTGCTGGCGCAAAACTTCAATTCAATGCAGAATGACCTCGGAAGCGGACTGATTAGCATAGATCAATACGCCAAAACAATAGAGAACTTTGATAAGAGCGAGGGCGAAATTCTTCCGCAGACCCTTGGCGACGGCATGAGCTCGGTTGAACAAGAGTTTCCTGAAATTCCGACTTTGATATATGACGGACCATTTTCCGAGCATCAGGAAGGGGTTACGCCCGTAATGCTGGAAGGGCTGAACGAAATCGATGTTTCTACCGGACGTCAGGCGGTGGCGAAGTTTCTGGGAATTCGTCCCGAACAGGTTTATCCAACTGGTGAGTTGGCGGCAGACATTGCGTCGCTATGCTTTGAAACGGAGATAAGCAATAATACAATGCGAATTACCGTCAGCAAACAGGGCGGAATAGTCTATCAAATTATCAGCTCAAGGCCTGTCGAGCAATCTATCCTGAGTGCAAAGGAAGCGATGGATGCGGCAAAGAAGTTTTTGGAACGCAGGGGCTACACCGGAATGCACGAAAGCTATTATATGATAAACAACAACGTGCTGACGGCAAATTTCGCCTATAATGATAACGGCGTAGTCTGCTATCCGGATTTGATTAAAGTCGGTATTGCGTTGGACGACGGGTCACTTCAAAGCTTTGAAGCAATAGGTTATTTAAAATCTCACAAACAGCGTGAAATCCCGCCGGTTGGCGTGTCTGTTGAGTCGGCGCAGAGCAAAGTTCCGCCGGACATCAGCGTTCTTGGCGTAGAGACAACGATTATTCCGAGCGCGGGCAAAAATGAACTGTTGTGCTACGAGTTTGAGTGCACAGACGCAAATGAACAGCGCTTTATCATATATGTAAACGCTTTGACGGGTGAACAGGAAAAAATATTTATTCTCCTACAGGATGAGAATGGAACGCTGACAATTTAGTGTAAAAAAATGCGCTGTCATAAAACGACGGCGCATTTTTGGGATTGGGGGAATTATTTCTTAAACAGCTTCATAGTTTTAAGAATGTTTGCGGTAAAGCCTGTATGAATATATGATAGGAAGAATAACCAGCACAGCAATAACGGCGAACATTATGTATGTGTTTCCGATAAAAGCGTTCGCGATTACGACCAGTCCGCCAAGAACCCAGATAAAGCCGGCAAAACGGTGTGTTTTGTTCCAATTTTCCTCATTATCAAGCGTCCACGGAAGTCTTATGCCGACTGTGTAGCTTTGGCGACTTTTTGGCATATAGTTGCCTAGTATCACAAACAAAAGCCCTATCAGCGCGGAGGAAATGATAGAGATAGGTATATCGTAGCCCATGCCTTTAAAAAGCGTAATGGGTATTACAATTAGCGACATAACCGGAACTGTCCAAAGCCCGACAGCTCTGATGACGGGGCTTGCGTTTTTCTTTTTCGGGTCTGTGTTCATAATGAAGCGAACGAAAAGATTGAGACCAGCGAATAAGCAAGGAAATAATAGCCCTGCAATCGCCTTTGATGCGTAGTTGTCTGGCTCGCCGTTCGTCCCGAAATGTATGGGGAGCTGAGGCGGGAGCTTGTCGTAAAGTGCAAGTGTTAGCAAAATTGGAACAAGGCACACCAGCGTTGATAAAATTGCCTGAACATTATTCTTGATTTTCATTTTTGTTACCTCCGAATTGCGAAAACCATAGCATTACTTCCTCGAAAACCGAGGTGTTAAGCTCATAGTATACATAGTTTTTTTGCTTGCTTTCAATGACAAGCCCTGCCTTTTTGAGCTGCGAAAGGTGGTATGAAATTGTTGCGCCCGTCATGTCAAAAGCCTGACCGATTTCGCCTGCAGATAGTTTCCCTTGCTTAAGCATAATCAGAATTTCCCGCCGAACGGGATCGGCCAGAGCCTTGAAGGTCTCCGGAAAGCTCAAACATATCCTCTCCTTAAATTCTATTTAGAATTAATTCTAAATAGAATTTACTACTGAGCATCAAAAAAGTCAAGAGGGTATTTAGAATTATTTCTAAATACCCTCTTGAAACTTAAAGTATATTTTTTCGGTTGTTTAATCATTGCTCGTGGTCAAACAAATCAAAGCATTTCTAGGATTTTTTCCTTGGGTATGACACCGACGGATTTGTCTTTAATTTGCCCGCCTGACAGGACAACAAGCGTGGGTATGCTCATTACGCCGAAACGTCCGGCAAGCTCCTGCTCATCGTCAACGTTGACTTTGCAGACCTTGATGTCAGTACGCTCTTCGGCGATTTCATCGACAACAGGGGAGAGCATACGGCAGGGTCCGCACCAGCTTGCCCAAAAGTCTATAAGAACGGTTTTATCGGAGGCGGTGACTTCAGCTTCAAAGTTCTGGCTTGTTATTTCAATAACTGACATAAAAGTATATCTCCTTCGTTTATGTTTTTTGACCACATTATACCCAAATTTGCACTGCATAAGAGAATTCGCGGCGAAAATGCTGAGCGGTTGCTTGCGTCCTAAACTTACAGAGGTGCTTTTTTTATCCTGCCAAATTGACGGGGATACTCCGAGGGGGTTGGCCTGACTTTTTCGATGATAACTGCGCTGTGGACTATATCGGTGCCAGGAATGGTATATTTTTTGATTTCGGGGGATTTTCCGCCCAAAATCGAAATCGCCTTTGAAGCCTCTGCGAGCTCTTCTGTGCAATCTGGCCCCTTCATGGCTATGAAGACGCCACCGACGTGTACGAATGGCATACAAAGCTCACAAAGTATGTTGAGTCTTGCGACGGCGCGTGAAACGGCAATGTCAAAGCTGCCGCCAATGTCGGAAGTTGTTTCCTCCGCCCTTTCGCCGATACAACGAACATTCGTCAGCTTGAGATTGCAGCAGGTTTCGTCCAAAAAAGCCATACGCTTTTTGTGGCTATCCAGCAAGGTTAGCGAAATATCTGGTATGGCAATCTTTATCGGAAGTCCCGGAAAGCCGGCACCGGTTCCGACATCGATTACAGAAGCCCCCGAAAAATCGTAAACCGAACAAAGTGCGGCACAGTCCAGAAAGTGTAGTCGGGCGGTATCCCCTTCGCCTGTTATGGCTGTAAGGTTCATAACGGCGTTTTTCTCGGTCAGGTAGTCGTAGTATTTACGAAAACGATCCGACATTTCTTCGGTAAACGGCAGCCCCAGAGCCTCAAATCCGTCTTTTAATATCTGTTGCATACAGTTCCTCCGGATAAATTGCGAAAAATACAGATTAAGAAAAGCTTTTTCGCCGAAATTAAGCCATTACTTTGGCAATAAAATTAACAGGGCGTATCGTTCGATACACCCTGAATAATAACATAATATTTCATTTAAGTCTACATTTATGCGTAGAAATCGTGCTGACCTATAGTCGCAACAAATACGCGGGTTTTTGCAAACCAAGAAGAAACGCCAACCTGCGGGTTTACAAAGTAGATGGAACTGCCTGCGATGTTGTAACCCTCAAGGCAAATCTTCGCCGCTTTAACGGACTCCTCGTTAGGCTCCGCATAGATTCCACCGGTTGTAGTAACGCTGAACTGAACGCCGAATTTGTTGTCGAAGATTACTCCGTAAATCGTATCAGGGCAGGAAGGATCGGCGACACGGTTTAGCACGACGTTTCCGACAGCAATTTTGCCTTCTAGCGGCTGATTGCCAGCTTCTGCGTTGATAAGACGAGACAGCCAATAGAGGTCCTGGTCGTTGTAAAAATTCTTTGCATTATCGATGACCGTGATGTTGTCGGCGCAAATGTTGACGGAAGATGTCTCGTCGTCCCATTCGACGCTTGCAGAAAATACCTTTGCAAGTTCGCGGATGGGGAGAGAAAGGCGGTCGTCGATTAGAAGTGCTCCGTAAGGCAGATAGAAGCAACGGCCATTAACCTCAAAGTAATTGTTGCCGACAGTAGCTGTCAATTCAAAACCCTCGCCAGTTACAGTAGCGGTATTTGTGTCAGTATTCCATGCGATATTAGTTTGATTTCCCATGACGTCAATAAACGCTTGCAAAGGTATGTATGTAGTGTCTTCAACGATAGTGCCATCAGCCGTTTTTATGCCGTTTATATACATGAGCACAGTGCTGAAGGCAGTCTCAACATTGTTGCCGACGGTTGAGGCTTGAGCGCCGTCGGGTAATGCTGGGGCACTTTCACCGTTGGCTAACGCTTTCGCGTTCGTGCCGACGGTTGGTTTTTCGGCACTTGTGCCGCCTACCATGCAGACAATCAAACAGATAGCGCATATTACGGAAATATTCGTCTTGATTAACTTTTTCATAACACGCTCCTATTCTTGGAATTCATAATTTGGGGATAGTTGCGGTATTCTGTTATTGTGACATAATTATATTCATTTTGGCACACAAATATCAATGGCAATTTTGTACAAAATGACATTATGGAAATGATGAATACTACACATAACCCCAAGATGGAGGGAAAAAACTTAGTGTAATCAATGAATTTATGCAAGATGTTGTGTGTGCGTATTGCCAAATAAATTTGGCGAAGTAGGTGGGGATGTTGGTTTGAACCATGAAAAATGCAAGAAGGTTGTCAATAATTTTGCATTATGTAAAGCGTTGTCCACTCCACTTTCGGCGTTAATGACGTTGAGGACGCAAAAACGATAGCGATAAAAACTTGTCCACGCTCTTTTTGGGGGTATCAAAAAATGATAGTCAGCATAAAATCTATAAACGTAAAGAGAGAGGAGAGAAGCCTTGAATTTTAAAAAAGGTATCGCGACCGCAATGCTGATTTTTGCGGGTGTTTACGCAGCACAGGTGGTTGGTTCAAATCCTCAGATAAGAGAAATCGTAAGCCGGTTTGCAGAGGAAAACCACCTTACAATTGCCGGATTACAGATGGAGCTTGGTTCCGATGCCATCAAAGAAAGCGATGAAATGTCAGTAACAAGAGCCGAGCAGACCGGTTCTATTAGTCCGGAATCCTCTCTTCCGCCATTCCCATCGGATGTGGTTATACCAGAAAAGGCGAATCCGGCACCCGTAGAATCCCCTGTAATACTACCTACAACAATTGAGGGCGGGATGGTGATTACCAATAATACAAGCTATGAGCTTGATCTGAATTCTCTCGTTTCGGGAGGAACATCGGTTAAGATGGCGCCCAAAGGACCGCAAATTTTGATTATACATACTCACGGCAGTGAGGCTTATACACCGGACATTGAGGATGGATACTCGTCTGTAGATAGTTTTAGAACAGAGGATGCCGAATACAGCGTTGTAAGGGTAGGAGATGAACTTGCATCATGTCTGAAAAGCTATGGACTTTCTGTGGTACATGACAGAAACTTCTACGACTACCCAAGCTATACAGGCAGTTACGCAAAAAGTGGTGATGCTATTAAAAAATATCTGGAGGAATATCCCGAAATTTCTGTCGTCTTCGACGTCCACAGGGATGCGATAGGAGGCGGGGATGTAGTCTATAAAACAATTGCGGAAGATAGCGGAAAGCCTTGTTCACAGCTAATGCTGCTTGTAGGAACGGGAGAAAACGGGCTGGAGTTTCCGAACTGGAAGGAAAATCTAAAATTTGCGCTGTATCTTCAGTCGGCTGTTGTTTCAAAGTATCCTTCGCTGTCAAGACCAATTGCCTTGAAGAAGGAACGGTACAATCAACACCTTTCCACAGGCTCTCTGATTTTGGAGGTTGGAAGTAGCGGAAATACCCTGAGCGAGGCGCTTAACGCAGTAAGGCTTTTTGCGGACGCCGTAGCTCCGGCTTTGAAGGAATTGGACTAAAGGCTTGGTCGAAAAGACTTTGAACTATACATTAAAAATATAGAAAGCGCGAAATTTTAAATATATCACTCCTCAAATTAAATTAACGTGTAAAGCTTTTTCAAAATTGCGTTTTGAGCACGAATAATTGTGCCCTGCGAGGACGATACTTATTTTGTCGGAGCTACAAATGACAAAATAGGGAGGAAAAGCATGAACATCAGTGACATTATGACCGATCACGTTATTTCCATTAGTGAAGACGAACCTGTAATCGCTGCGGCAAGGCTTATGAAGCAGAACAACATAGGCTCATTACCGGTTAGGGACGGAAGAAACAAGCTCAAGGGTATTGTTACGGACAGAGATATTGTCCTTCGATGTGTTGCCGGAAATATCAATCCTCAGGAAGTTAGAATTGGCGAAATAATGACGCGCAACCTTATTACCGTTTCACCCTTTGAGGATACTGAGAAAGCTGCCGAACGCATGGGAAATAGTCAGATTCGCAGGCTTCCTGTTACGGACAACGGGATACTGATAGGTATTGTTGCGTTGGGAGACTTAGCCAGAAGAGATGAGTATCGTATGGAAGCCTCGGATGCGCTTAGCGAAATTTCTGCTAATTTCAGAAGAAAATAGTTGGTATAATCGAAAAAACTAATGCGCGTCTTGATCCAAAGCTGTGTTTTTGAAAACAAGCCAGATTATGACCTTTTGGCTCAGGACGCGCATTTGTCGTTGCATCTAGGCCCCGATTGCTGCTGTCGAAAGCAGGGGAGCCATAGCGGCATAAATGCTGTCAAACTGACTAAGCGGCAGTGGGTTTTCACCCAAGCCCATCTCAACTGTGTATCCGGGGCGGTTAAAATCCTGAATGAACCAGTCTTTATAGCCTGCGTTATCGCTGATGGGCGGTGTCTGCGAAAGCTCGTATCCGCTTGCTTGAGCAAGCTTAAGCCCAAGCTCATAGGAGCCTTTTGGCTTGAAATTTGCGAATTTCCAATAGATTACTTCACCCTGAGTGTGCATTGCAATAACGGTGTCGGGATTTATCTTTCGAGTAAAATCGTAGAGCGCACGGCTTTCCGGAGCCGAAAGAGGCGCACTACCGACATAATCTTTGGGTGCGGGGCTGACAAAGCCCTGTTCAAATTTTATTTGTTTTGCTTTTTCCCAGTTCGCCGGATACTGGAGGTTAAGGTCAGTTCCTTCAATATTGGCCTTCCAACCGGAAGTGAACGGAATCAATGGATAATTCGCAGCAATTCTTTTTGCTGAGTCATAGTATTTTCCGCTCGAAAGCTTTCCCAGCACAAGGTCGACACCATCAGGGTTTATGAGCGGTGCAAAGCAAAGTCTTGTTTTGGAAAGCAGCTCTTTTGCGTTGTATCCGCCTATCTGTTCATTAGTACGCGACTTTTCAAAAAGCTCGTTCATATATTTTAATAGTATAAGCGTTGTAATCCATTCGTTGGCGTGGTGCGAAGCACTGTAAAAGACGTGTCTGGAACCAGAACCTACGCAGATGTAGAGCAAAGGCTTACCCATAACGCTTTTGCCGAATTCGGACAACTTTACAAAACTGTATTTTCCGGCAAGTCTGTTCATTTCTGTCAAAACGGAGTCGAAATATGGCAAATCAGGCAGTGCACCTTGATTGAAGAGCATTACACTTTTTTCGGATGAATTAAAACATGGATAACACTGCTTCAGACAAAAACCTCCTTTTACCTCGTAGACAAATACCATCGAGTAATACGTATAATTACCTTTTTAATAATACCCTTTATAATGTGCGAAAAACTGCGAAAAGGTAAATGAGATATAATTTGTTACTCGAATCTGCGCTTATTTTGCTCGCTGTCGAACATAATGATAAAGCGATTTAAAAAACAAATCGAGAAGCGGGGGAAACAGGATGGTTTTTAAAAATAAAACAAAATATAGAAATGCCTTAATTTCGACGGCACTTATAGTATGTGTGTTTTCGCATTCCGTATCTGCTATTGCGGCGAAGGAAAAAATGCTGGTGCCAATGGGCAGAACCGTTGGAATACAGATGTTTACAGATGGAGTTCTGGTTGTGGGAATGTCGTCGACCCAAAACGGTCAAGAACCTTCTCCGGCGGCGGTGGCAGGGATTCTTCCTGGAGACTTGATTACGGCGCTTGGCGAAATCAAAATCGGCTCGGCAGATGAATTTAAGACCGAAATGTTGAAGCTGACTGAAAAACCAATCTCTGTAACTGTAGTGAGAAATGGCGAAACGCTTCAAATGACGCTAGTGCCGAATGTAAAAAGCGGTACTCCTGAATTGGGACTGTGGCTTAGGGACAATGTTTCTGGAATCGGCACAATGACGTTCTATGATCCGGAAACCGGAGTTTACGGAGGCTTGGGACACGGAATTAACGACTTTGAATCAGGCGTAATAATGCCGTTGGGCAGAGGCGACATATTCCACTCTACCGTCGTTGAAATCAAAAAAGGCTGCCCGGGTGCACCTGGAGAATTATGCGGAGATTTTAGTGCCAAAACAACTTGCGGAAGCATTCTCGAAAACACTCCATGCGGGATTTTCGGAATCCTCAATTCGGGGCAGCCTGATGTCGGAAAAGCTATTCCGGCGGCTCGCAGTGACGAAATCGAATTGGGCAAAGCAACTATTCTTGCTAACGTTAAGGACGCGGAAATCGAAGAATTTGAAATTGAGATTACAAGGGTATACAGAGGCAACGCAGACGGCAGGAGCCTTATGATTTGCATAACAGACAAAAGGCTATTAGACCAGACGGGCGGAATAGTGCAGGGAATGAGCGGAAGCCCGATTATTCAGAACGGAAAATTGATTGGTGCGGTGACACACGTTATGGTCAATGACCCGACCAAAGGTTTCGGAATATCGATTGAAAAGATGCTTAATGAGGTAGGGGATATAAAGCTTGGCAAAGCTGCCTAATATGAAAAGCGTGCCGCAAAGCGTTATAACGTTTTGCGGCACGCGGAGCAATAGTTGCAACAATTCAGAAGTTTTTGTCGAGATTTTTTGGTATATTATGTAAACCAAGATGCGAGCCGTTCGACCGATAATACCTAAGTTTCGAGCTTTGAACACAGAAAATGTCCATACCAAATACACATTTGTTGTCAAAGTAAGCACAAAATATGGGGAAACTTCGATTAAAAATTTAACAAACTTTTTTGCAAGGATTTGTCGTAAATGCCCATGATGCTCACAAATTGTCACAAAAATAATGCAATATCATGTCGAGGAAAAACTAAAAATGTCAAAAACCTTGATTTAGTCGAGTAAAGTCGAATTATGTAAACAAATAGTTATTATTATTTTATACTTTATTGTTGCACTTTGGGGGAAGATATGTTAAATTAAACTCGTTTGGCGGTGTTTGTGCTTAAATATAGAGATAGCCTACCGTATATGAAAAATATCGGAGGGAATATTATGGAAACCAAATCAAGAGTACTAATCGCAGATTCCGGGGAGGATTTCCGCTACCTTATGGCAGATACAATATCTTCGGAGGAAGACATGGCAGTAGTTGGCACTGCTGGAGATGGCATCGAAACACTAGCACTCATTGAGCAAAAACATCCTAATGTGATAGTAATGGATCTCGTACTTACAAAAATGGACGGTTTGGGCGTTCTGCAGAAAATATCTCAAATGAACCCGAAGCCTGCGGTAATAATTGTTTCAGGCTTTTTTAACGAGCACGTGATACAAGAAGCAGCGGAACTCGGCGCATATTATTTTATGCCAAAGCCCTGCGATGTTCCGGCCCTTCTCAGCCGCATAAGGCAAGTGACTTCCGTAAGCCGCGCTACGAATACTAGCAACACGAAACAACAGGGTGTAGATATGTATCGTCGCGAGGATAACCTTGAAGCTGTGGTTACCGAGGTGATTCACGAAATTGGCGTTCCGGCTCATATCAAGGGCTATCAGTACCTCAGGGAAGCAATTATACTTACAATAAACGATATGGACATTATCAATTCCGTGACAAAGGTTCTTTATCCTACGGTGGCAAAAAGATTCTGCACCACACCGTCGAGAGTCGAGAGGGCTATCAGGCATGCGATAGAAGTCGCGTGGGATAGGGGAGATATCGAAACTCTTCAAAAATTCTTTGGCTATACCGTATCCAACGTTAAGGGCAAGCCCACAAATAGCGAATTTATCGCAATGATTGCCGATTGTCTGAGCTTAAGACGAAAGGTTGCCGAGCGGTAATACGGATTCTGTTTTCATAATAACAATTTGCAAAATAATTTCGTCGGATTACAAAAACTCGCTCTGCGCTTAAATGTGCGGAGCGATTTTTTTTATATGAATGGAACAATTTAATTTCGTATGATAAAATAGACTTGTGAAATACTAACGAATGCACATTTAACAAAGTGCGGGAGGAATACGATGAGAGATGTTATTGCCGAAACAAATGAATTTTTGCGTGAAATTTCTATGCACCCCGATTTTACAGATGTTAAGGCGGTGACGGAAATTTTCGTTTCCGAGATGGAAAAGGGATTGCGCGGAGAAACCTCATCTATTCCAATGATACCTACATATATTTCGGCGCACGGAACACCGCCTGAAAACGTACCGGTCATCGCCGTTGATGCAGGCGGAACGAACCTTCGAGTAGGGCTTGTGACGTTTGTTAACGGTAAGCCAAATGTGTCACGTGTTGAAAAATATCCAATGCCCGGCAGCTTGTTTGAGATTTCCTCCGACGAGTTTTTCGCAGAACTTGCAAAAAAAATTCTTCCGCTTACGGAAGAGAGCGACAGAATCGGATTTTGCTTTTCGTATCCCGCTGAAATTTTCTCAGACCGTGACGGAAAAATCATTTGTCTGACAAAGGAAGTGTGTGTCAAGGATTCGGTAGGTCAGATAATCGGACAGGAATTAAAGAAAAAGCTGCAGGAAATGGGCGTTACGAAAAGCTTGAGCTTTACGCTGCTTAATGATACGGTTGCAAGCCTTATGGGCGGTGTCGCGGAGTTTACGCTTTCTTCCTTTGACGGCATCTGTGGACTTATTCTTGGCACAGGCTATAACACCTGTTGCTTGGAGCGGGGGGGAAATGTTTCAAAGCTTAGCAAAGCAAATGACATGATAATTAACTGTGAGTCGGGTAATTTTACAAAAGCGGTCCGCGGAAAAGTGGACGAAATGATTGATGCTTCTGCCGAACACCCCGACGTTAATACCTTGGAAAGAATGCTTTCGGGAGCGTACATCGGAAAGCTTGTAACAAGCACGGCACATTTTGCCGCGCGCAAAGGACTGTTGTCCGGCAGTTTTGCGGAGATAATTCCGCCCTTTTCGTCGCTTGAGGTGGATGATTTTCTGCGCAGAGCCGATAATCGCGTTGCTCAAATGTGCGTTGGAACAGATGCCGGGGTGCTGAGTGAGATTATCGACAAGTGCTTCGAAAGAGCGGCAAGGCTTGTCTGCGCAAATATTGCAGCGTTATGCCTACGTTGTGACGGCGGAAAGCAACCCGAAAAACCTTTCTGCGTTGTCGCTGAAGGCTCGACGTTTTACAAATCTCTGCTTTTCAGGGAAAAGCTTGACAAGTGTGTGAAAAACGATATCGAAAGCAAGCTTACCCGTTTTGTCGTTTTCAAACAGGCAGAGAACGCGACGCTATCGGGATCGGCTCTATCGGCGCTGTTGTGCGGCTTATTGGATTAATATAATTCGCGCAAACAAGACCATAAGAAAACGAAGATTAGCACCGCTGAGGCTTACGCTGTTTACAATTTGTGCTAAGTGTGATAGAATAACTATTCGATAAAATAGACTTAACATATGACATGACTGAATATGAGGATGAACCATATATGCTTGAAAAGCTAAAGGAAATTGAAGAAAAATACTCGGAAATCGAAAGACGCATGACAATGCCCGAGGTCTATACGGACGTCGCGGCTTATGCGAAGCTCGCAAAAGACCAAAAGGAGCTTGCGCCTGTCGTCGAGACTTACCGTCGTTACAGTAAGTGTGAGAACACAGCGAGTGAAGCAAAGAAGCTTCTTGAAGCCGGCGTTGACGACCCTGATTTTAAGGATATGCTTCGCGAGGAGCTTGAAGACGCAAAGGATCAGATGGAAAAAATCGAAGAGGAGCTTAAAATACTTCTGCTTCCCACCGACCCTAACGACAGCAAAAATGTCATCGTGGAAATCCGCGGCGGCGCAGGCGGTGAAGAAGCGGCTCTTTTTGCATATAATCTCTATCGTATGTATTCCATGTACGCAGAGTCAAAGCGTTGGAAAACAGAAATCGCAAATATAAACGAAACGGAAATTGGTGGAATTAAGGAAGTCAGCTTTATAATCGAGGGCGAGGGCGCTTATTCGAGATTGAAGTTTGAAAGCGGCGTTCACCGCGTTCAGAGAGTTCCCGATACCGAGTCTTCCGGTCGTATTCACACGAGCACCGTTACTGTAGCGGTTTTGCCCGAGGTGGACGAGGTTGAGTTTCAAGTTAATTTAAGCGAATTAAAGATAGATACCTTCCGCGCCAGTGGCGCAGGTGGACAGCACATAAACAAAACGGAAAGCGCAATCCGTATAACACACTTGCCCACAGGCACGGTTGTTGAATGTCAGGACGAGCGCAGTCAGCATAAAAACAAGGATCGCGC
>CAZLLK010000022.1:0-28552 GCA_964560435.1 uncultured Oscillospiraceae bacterium | reverse complement strand
GCACGGTTGTTGAATGTCAGGACGAGCGCAGTCAGCATAAAAACAAGGATCGCGCTATGAAAATTCTTACTTCGCGTCTTTATGAAGAAGATCAGCGAAAAAAGAACGCCGTCCTTGCCGCTGAGCGTAAGAGTCAGGTTGGAACAGGCGACCGCTCCGAGCGCATTCGCACCTACAATTACCCTCAGGGTCGCGTTACCGACCATCGTATCGGTTTAACGCTTTACAAAATTGAGCAGATTATGAACGGTGACCTTGATGAGGTTATTGACGGTCTTGTAACAGCTGATCAGGCTGAAAAATTGAAGACTCAAGCCGAGGAATAATTCTTTTCGGAGATACAAAAATGAAGACACAAAATCTAAACGGGCAAATATCGGCCGCGGCGCATATCCTTGAAACAGGTGGGCTTGTTGCCGTACCGACAGAAACGGTTTATGGTTTAGCGGCCAATGGCTTTGATGCTTACGCGGTTTCAAAAATATACGAGGTAAAGGGCAGACCAGAAGCAAAGCCGCTCAGCCTTATGGTGAAGGGTGCTGAAGCCATCGACACGCTTTGCGAGGACGTTCCGAAAGCGGCATATGTTCTTGCGGATGTGTTTTGGCCCGGCCCGCTTACAATTGTTTTGAAAGCAAAAAAAACAATTCCCGATATTGTTCGTGCTGGCGGCGATACCGTTGGGCTGAGATGTCCTGACCATCAGCAGCTAAGGGAACTTCTTAATGCAGTCGATTTTCCGCTCGCCGCGCCATCGGCAAATCCTTCGGGCGAAAAAAGCCCCGTGAAAGCCGAAGAAGTGCTTCGGTATTTTGACGGCAAAATTGAGGGCATAATAGATGGCGGAGAGTGCACTCTGGGCAAGGAATCCACGCTTATCGACCTTTCAAAAACTCCTTACAAAATTCTGCGAGAGGGTGCAGTTTCTGCCGACAATGTTTTTTTGGCGCTTACGGCGTCGTTGACGATCATCGGCATAACGGGCGGCACTGGCAGCGGAAAAACTACGGCACTGAACGTTATTAAGGATTTGGGCGGGCTTATAATTGACGCTGACGAGGTATATCACACGCTTTTAAACGAGAGCGAGCCTATGCTAGCGGCGCTTAACGAAAGATTTCCCGGCGCAATCCCAGAGGGAACGCGTGACACAAAGGCGTTGGGTCAAATTGTTTTTTCGAATCCAGATGAGCTTCGCGCCCTTAACGCTATCACACACAAATTTGTTGGTGAGGAAATCGGCAGACAACTTACCGATTGGGCAAAGCACGGTGGAGAGCTTGCCGCAATCGACGCAATTGCCCTTATTGAAGGCGGAATTTCGAACATTTGCAAGGCAACGGTTGGAATAATTGCTCCCACGGAAACGCGCATTGACCGCCTTATGAAGCGTGAGGGGATTTCCTGCGAATATGCGGCTCTTCGCATTTCAGCGCAGAAGCCGAATGAATTTTTTGAGAAAAACTGCGACTATACCGTCGACAACGACAGTACAGAGGAAAGTTTCAAAATAAAGTGCGATGAAGTATTTAAAGGTATAATCAGGAGGTAATGTTATGGAAAAGGAAAAATGTGAGAGAAAAGAAAGGCTGTTTTATAAGCAAAA
Organism: uncultured Oscillospiraceae bacterium; assembly: GCA_964560435.1. Lineage (GTDB taxonomy): Bacteria > Bacillota > Clostridia > Oscillospirales > Oscillospiraceae > UBA2658. The sequence continues at coordinate 26,946 of CAZLLK010000022.1, read as the reverse complement.
AAATGGCTATGATCTGATAGACGAAAAGGAATTGAAATTGCTTGAAGCCTATTGCAAGGACTATATGGTCTTTTTAAACGACGCAAAAACAGAGCGCGAGGCGGTTGCCCAGGGAATTAAGCTTGCCGAGGCAAAAGGCTTTGTGCCCTACAAAACCGGCATGGAGTTGAAGCCAGGAACTAAGGTTTATTCTTCGAACAGAGGCAAGGCACTCATGCTTGCTGTTATCGGCAAAAAGCCGCTGTCGAAAGGCAGTGTTATTGCCGCAGCTCACGTAGACAGCCCTCGTCTTGACCTCAAGCAGGTTCCTATGTATGAGGATAATAGCATTTGCTATTTCAAAACGCATTATTACGGCGGCATTAAGAAATATCAGTGGCTGACGATTCCCCTCGAGCTACACGGCGTTATTGCGCTTAAAAACGGCGAAACCATTGACGTTTGCATTGGTAAGGACAAATCCGAGCCGATTTTTCAGATAACCGACCTTTTGCCCCACCTTGGTAAGGAACAAAGAAAGAAATCTTCGGACGAATTTATTCCTGCCGAAAACCTGAATCTGATAGTCGGCACCATCCCTGACAAAGAGGATGTAACAGAAAGGGTTAAGCTTGCCATAATGGACGCGCTTAATAAAAAGTATGGAATTGTTGAGGAGGATTTCCTCTCTGCCGAGCTTTCCGCAGTTCCCGCTTTGGATGTGCGCGAATCAGGACTTGACCGCAGTCTGATAGCTGGCTATGGACACGATGACCGTGTTTGCGCTTATGCTGAGCTTGCGGCAATTTTGGAATTGGATATCCCCGAAAAGACCGCAGTCTGCATTCTCGCTGACAAGGAAGAAATCGGCTCCGAGGGTGTTTCAGGTATGAAGGCTATGGCATTTGAATGCTTTATGGGCGACCTTTGCGATACGCAGAACGTCAAGCTTACACATTGCTTTGCGAACAGCCTTTGCATTTCAGCGGACGTTACAAATGCGTTTGACCCCGTTTATCCCGATGTTTCCGAAAAACGCAATGCCGCAAAGTTGAATTATGGCATGAGCCTGTGCAAATTTACGGGACATGGCGGCAAATCGGATTCAAGCGATGCATCGGCTGAGCTTGTTGCTCGTCTGCGCCGCACTTTTGCGGAAAACAATGTCGTTTGGCAGATGGCGGAGCTTGGCAAGGTTGACCAGGGCGGCGGCGGCACCGTTGCAATGTATATGGCGGAGCGCGACATTGACACAATCGACGCAGGCGTTCCCGTTCTCTCTATGCACGCACCCTATGAAACCGTGGCAAAATTTGACTGCTACATGACTTACAAGGGCATCAAGGCAGCATACGCCGAAAAGTAAGCTTTATCGATTAAGATAATAATTCCCCCGTTTTTGCAAAGACTAAGGCAGAAACGGGGGATTTTTTTTATGCCTGAATATGATATTTACGAAGATGAAAAAGACGGTGAAGGTTCAAAGACAAAGGAAAGCGTAAACGATTTTGGAAGCGTCGTGATCGGTCCGGAAGCAAGCGCAATACACTGCCTGACAATTGTCGGTCAGATTGAGGGACATCAGCTTTTGAATGAGAGCTCAAAGACTACAAAATATGAGCACGTTATGCCCATAATTGCCGCGGTTGAAGAAAGCCGCGACATACAGGCGTTGCTCGTTCTGGTTAATACGGCGGGAGGTGACGTTGAAGCGGGGCTTGCCATTGCGGAACTGATTGCGGGAATGAAAAAGCCAACGGCCTCCATTGTTTTGGGCGGAGGACACTCAATCGGCGTTCCGCTTGCGGTTGCCGCAAAACGAAGCTACATTGCTCCTTCAGCCGCAATGACCATCCACCCGGTAAGGCTGAACGGAGTTGTCATCGCTGTTCCGCAGAGCTTCAATTATTTTCAAAAGACGCAAGAGCGGGTTGTCAAATTCATTATTAATAACTCGCATATTTCTAGGGAAAAGCTGATGGACTATATGCTTCGCACAAGCGAACTTGCTAACGACGTGGGTAGCGTCATCAACGCGGAGGAAGCCTTGGAATGCGGCCTAATTGACTGTATTGGCTCGCTTTCCGATGCACTTTCGTATCTGCACGCCGAAATCGACAAAAACAGTGAAAGCGAATAAAGAAACGGAACAGTAGATGTTCCTAAGACCACGCAGTATTTTGAACTGCGTGGTCTTTTTTTGCGGCATTTGAGTGGAAAGTTTAAAGGAATTTTTGGTTACGGTCATATTAAACGGACAAGTCAAATAAGATTTAGCGGGGGTGAAGTTTGAAGCAATCAAACTTGCCTGCTGTGCCAATTGCTCAACGCTGAAACGCAACCGCAGTTGATGCGCAATTTGACATTCAATTTTTGGGCTTATTGCGCACAAGCGAATGAAAGGAATGGTCATAACGATGACACAGAATGCCGCACAGGAGTTTTTGAGAGCCGTAAGGCTTTTGCCGCCTTGTCTTCGTTCGGAGGTATTGAATCTGCCGGACAACATGATGAATGGTGCGGAGGAAATTCGCCTTCGCATCGGAAGAAGTCCAACGATGGTTATGTCGGACGGTGAAATCGAAATACTGCCCTTACATAAGATTACGGCTTCAGAATTGCAGCTTGTGCTCGAAATCGCAACCCGCGCCTCTGCGCATACATATGCCGACAGCATAAAAATGGGCTTTGTAACTGCCGAGGGAGGCTGCCGTCTGGGGCTTTGCGGAACTGCCTCAACTGATGAGAACAGGATTACAGGGATAAGGCGGCTGTCTTCGCTTTGTATCAGAATCCCACGCGAAAAGCCGGGTTGTGCGGATGCCGTTTGCTCTAAACTGAGCAAAGGCGGTTTTAAGTCCACAATCATAATTTCACCGCCCGGAGCGGGTAAAACGACACTTCTACGTGAACTCGTGCGTCAGATGTCTGACAGCGGCAATAGAATTTCGCTTGTAGACGAGCGCAGCGAGGTTGCGGGCACTTTTGAAGGACAGCCGTGCTTTGATGTTGGCGCACGAACCGATGTTTTGACAGGTGCGCCAAAAAGCGAAGGAATTTATCTTCTGCTACGGTCGATGGCTCCACGGATAATCGCTGTTGACGAAATAACCTCGCCTTCCGACATTGAAGCTGCGGAAACTGCTGCAAATTGCGGAGTTGCGCTTTTGGCAACGGCGCATGGAGCGAACATAACAGACCTTTCAGAGCGTGCTTTGTACAGAAAATTGCTCGATAGGCGAATTTTTGAAAGAGCCGTAATCATAGAAAATGTCAATGGAAAGCGCCGTTACACCGTGGAGGAACTAGCGTGAAAGAATTCACGCTAGTTCCAAATACACCAATAGTCCGCCCTACGGGCAACCGCAATTGATGTGCAAAACTTATCTCCCGTGCAAGGGAGGCTAGAAGTTGGAATATGTGTCGCGGCGCATGGGAGGTAAGAATGAGAATTGTCGGAGCGGTTTTGCTGGTTTGCGCTTGTACGCTTTTCGGTATCGGACAAGCGAGAAAACAATATTTTTGCCAAAGCTGCCTTGCGGGGGCTATTGATGCACTTCGATTTATCGATGCCGAGTTAAAGAATGGTTCGGTGCCGATACCGGAAATATTTGCGGAGCTGAGCAGACTGCCGGACACGAGCCTGCACAAGTTTTATGTAAACCTAAACCAAAAGATGGACGGCTTCGGAGAAGAAAGCCTTTCCGAAATTTGGAGCGGCTGTGTTATGAACGACCAAAGCATTTTGCTTTCCGAAAGGCAAAGACAGGAGCTTTGCAGAATTGGTAGCTTTCTGGGCAGATATTCAGAAAACGAACAGTCCGAAGCCATCGCCGCCTGCATAAACCACTTGGAGGGCGAGTTGAAAAGAACCTCGGAAAAAGCACGAGAGGGCGCAAAACTCTACACAGGTCTGGGACTTACATTTGGTCTTATGCTTGCCGCAGTGCTCATATGATTAAAGCGCATGGGCAAAACGTTTTCTATATGTACGGGAGGATACTATGGAAGTTGACCTCATATTTAAAATTGCCGCAGTCGGAATAATTGTCGCGGTAATCAATATACTGCTGAACCGTACGGGACGCGAGGATCAGGCACTTATGGTGACACTGGCGGCGCTTGTCGTTGTGCTTACGCTGGTGGTTCGGCAGATTAGCGATTTGTTCACCTTAATCAAGAGCCTGTTTGGACTGTAGTCATGGAACTTATTATTAAAGCCGTTGTTATCGGTGTTGTAGGCACCATTTTGACGCTTATTATTAAAAAGACAAACCCCGAAATTTCTACTGTTCTTGCATTGGCGGTCTGCACGGTTGTTCTGGGAATGTCGATGAAGGTGTTTTCGTCCGTTTCCGAGGTGCTGAATCTCGTGGAGCTGGAGTCGGGTTTTTCGTCCGCATATACGGCACCCGTTCTAAAATGTGTTGGAATAGGTATAACTGCAAGGCTTGGGAGCGACATCTGCAAGGATTCAAAGCAGGAAGCGATTGCTTCAAGCGTTGAAATTTGCGGAGCTATCTGTGCGCTCTATGTTTCACTGCCACTGATAAAAACAATGCTACGAATGATAGGTGAGCTTGCATGAAAAGAATGCAAATTTTTTTGGCAAGCGTGTTCATCGTCTGCCTGTTAACAGGAAGTGTGCGGGCTGAAACCGTCGATGGACAGGCAGTTCCCGAAACCTCAAGCGAAGAGGCAACTTTGAATAATACCCCAGGACAGACGGACGCGATTGCTCCGCCGACGGTTGAAGAACAGGCGGTTTCCGAGGTAATAGGGCAATCGGATGACGCAATTGTTCCGCCTACCATTCGGGAACAAGCGGACGCGATGGACACCGAAAGCGTCATAGATGCGCTGCCGCAGGACGCAAATGAAATTCTGGGCGATGTCTCGCTAACCGACACAAAAATGGGCGACCAAGGGCTTAACTCGATTTTTCAAACTATTAAGGACAGCTTCTTTGGAATTTTCAAAAATGCGCTGGGGTCGGCTGCAAAGATACTGACCATTGTAATTCTCTGCACCGCGGCAACGTCGGCAATGAGCGAGGGTGGAATACGCGACATGGTGTCGCTCGGAGGAACGGTCGCGGTTTCGGCAATTGCGATAAGCAACGTACATTCTTTTTTCGGCATGGGCATGGAGACATTGAACACGCTATCGGACTATTCAAAAGTGCTTTTGCCAACGATGTGTACAGCGGCAGCAAGTGCAGGGGCTTTTACGTCAGCCTCGGCAAAATATGCGGCGACGGCGCTGTTCATGGACGTTCTGATTACTATTGCCACAAACGTAATAATGCCGCTAATCACCATTTATCTTGCCGCCATAATCGCTAACGCCGCACTTGAAAAAGACTCGCTTGCAAACGTCGCGAAAATGCTCAAATGGGTGTGCACGACAGGGCTTACATTGTTAATGCTTGCCTTTACCACCTATCTTGGAATGACGGGACTCATCTCGGGCAAAACAGACGAATTCGCGACAAAGCTTACAAAAACGGCATTGGGAACAGCACTTCCGGTTGTCGGAAGCATTGTTTCCGACACGGCGGAAACTTTGGTTGCGGGAGCGGGGATGCTGAGAAACGCAATCGGTGTATTTGGATTTTTGGCAGTTGCCGCAATTTGCCTTATGCCGTTTTTGACTTTGGGAATGCATTACCTTGTTTATAAAGGCACTGCGGCGTTTTCCGAAGCTCTTGCGGACAAGCGAATGTCGGAGCTTATTTCCAATGTGGGTACAGCATTCGGAATGCTTCTCGGGCTTGTCGGAGCTGGCGGAATGATGCTTTTCTTCTCGGTAATTTCAAGCATGAAGGCGGTGAACGCCTTATGATGGAATTTGCTGGCGATTGGGTAAAAGCGATAGCCGGAGCGGCGCTTATTTGTGCGGCGGCAACAGCGCTGACACCAAAGGGAAAGGTTAAAAATGTCCTTAAGTTTGTTTGCGGGATTGTGCTTATTACAGCGATGATAAACCCTATTATTAAGCAGGATTTTCCCTCTATGTCATTGGATATGTCAAAGTACCGCAAGGACGCGGACGAGATAATAGGCTCTGCCGAAGAAAAGGAAAACAACCTTAGCAGAAGTATCATAGAAAATGAGCTGCAAGCATATATATTGGACAAAGCAGTAAGCTTGAACACAGAACTTTCGAGTGTTCAAGTTTCGGCAAAGTGGGGTGATGATGGTTGCTGGTATCCCTATGAGGTATATATAACCGCCAATATCCCGAAAAGGGAGCAGAGCTTGATTTCAAACAGCATTGAAGCCGAATTGGGAGTTCCGAACGAACGACAGTATTGGAGCAGTAATGAAGGACAAAGTGAAAAAGCAGAAAAAGCTTCTTGATATTTTGAAAAATAAATATGCGCTTGTTGTGCTGGCGGTCGGACTATTGCTCATTCTTCTGCCGACGGGTAACAAGGCGCCCGATACCAAGGAAACCAGCGAATTGACAGCCCCCTCTTTTTCGATTACTGATGAGGAAAGCAGACTCGAAAATCAGCTTTCAAAGATTGAAGGCGCGGGAAGAGTGTCGGTGCTACTGTCCGTTGAAGGAAGCGCTTCGCGTGAGCTGGCCGAAAGCAAAGACGGAACGCTGGTTGTTTCCGAAAACGGCAAAGAGAGGGTGGTGGAGCTATATTATGTAAACCCGGAATACATGGGAGCAGTTATAGTTTGCGACGGTGCAAATTCAGCCGATGTCAGGCTTGCAATATCAAAAGCTGTTTCTGATTTCACGGCACTCGGCACAGATAAAATTACCGTAATTAGCATGGAAAAGTAGGCTCAAAAAACGTTAGGAATGAATGGGAAAGGAACTTAAGGAGGAAAAATGAACAAAACAAAAAAGTACGTAACAATCACAGCGGTGCTTCTGTGTGTTTGTGCCGCGGTATATCTGAACTGGTCGTATAACAACGATACCGTTGGAAACACCGGATTGTCAGACGCGGAGCTTGCTAACGCAAAATCCGTAGAAGAAAATACGCCGGAGAGCGCCATGGACGCAAAAGTTTCCGATTATTTTGCCGCTGCAAGACTGACGAGACAGCAGTCGCGTGATGAGGCGCTGAACCTTCTGAAATCGGCCGCTTCTGCGGATGCTGCCTCGCAGGAAACCATTGACGGAGCGATGAATGCAATTTCGGTTATGGCGAATTATTCAATGATGGAAACGCAGATTGAAAATCTCCTGATGGCAAAGAACTTTGCGGAGTGCGTTGCGTTTATCAGCGCTGACGGTGTAACACTTGCCGTTCCCGCGCCTGCCGAAGGGCTTGCCGTCGAAGATGTTGCGAAGATAACCGATGCAGTTGTTGCCGAAACTGATTTTACAGCGACCCAGATAAAAATAATCGAAGTCAAAGACAATGCTGGCACTGCAAGCGGAACGGAAGTTGCGGATACGGCCAAAACAGAAACCCCGGCAAGTCCCCCCGCTGACAATCAGACCGACACAGAAAGCGATGCATCGGAAGAGACTATTACCGATACCGGAGATATGTTGGAGTAGTAAGCGATTTTTCTTTATTTTTTCGGATGAGTGTGGTAAAATACCCGAAAAGGGTAATATGTTAATCATCAGACAGCAGGGAGGAACAATTAATGGCTGATAATTATATAAGCACGGAAACCGAAAAAGGAAAAATTAACATTTCAGAGGACGTAATTGCTGTAATGGTAGGCGCTGCAATCACCGAGGTTGAGGGTGTTGACGGGCTTGCAAACACGGTTGGAAATGATATTCTGGATTTAATTGGTAAAAAAAGCCTTGCAAAGGGCGTTAAGATTACGCTTGCAGACGACCATATGATTGTCGACGTTTTGATTCTGGTCGCCTTCGGCTGTGTCGTAACAGACATTGCGGCGAAGGTTCAGAATGCTGTTTCAAACGCGATTGAAGCAATGACGGGACTCTCGCCGGTGGTCAACGTTCATGTGAGCGGAGTGTCCTTCCCCAAAAACAAGCAGTAATATTTGGAAAGCGGAGCAGTTTTTTGCACCCGCTTTCCAATTATTTGCTAATCGCAGACGATTCAATATCTGCGTGTTTAGCATACTTTTTTAATCATTATTCGGAGGAAAAATAGATGACCAGAACAGTGGCAAGAGAGATTTCCGTCCAAATTGGATACAGCCTTGCCGATACGCCCGAAAATGTCGAGGAAGTGCTGGAAAGCTTTTTTGACAAAGAATACTATGCAACGCTTGGCTCTGAAAACGAACTTTTCGCTGAGTATCCAGCAAAAAAGCAGCTAATGTATATAAGGCAAATCGTGGAAGGCGCCATTAGACACAGGGACGAATTGGACGGCTATGTCGAAAAATATTCCAAGGGCTGGAAGCTTTCACGAATATCCAAAACTGCACTTTCGCTTCTGCGCACAGCTCTGTTCGAGGTTCTTTATATGGACGATGTGCCGGACAGTGTTGCCATAAATGAGGCAGTCGAGCTTGCAAAGGGCTATGAGGATCAGGAAACAGTTTCGTTTATTAACGGAATTTTGGGTTCGTTTATGCGCGGTGAGCGCGGAACGGATGTTTTGCCGGAACGGGAACCTGATTTTTCGGAAGCCTCCGAAAGTACACCTGCCGAGGAGAATTAGCCGATGGGAAATGCTGTCTTATCCGTTTCGGCACTCAACAACCACATCAAGGATTTGCTGGACAGCGACCTTCTTCTTATGGGACTTGCCGTCAAGGGCGAGGTTTCGAACTATAAGCTCTATCCGTCGGGTCACCACTATTTCACATTAAAGGACGCGGAAAGCTCTATCCGCTGCGTCATGTTTAAAGGTAACGCCTCAAAGCTTCGCTTCACGCCGGAAAATGGCATGGGAGTGACAGCGGTGGGGCGCGTAACTGTTTTTCCCCGCGATGGAGCTTATCAGCTTTATTGCACGGACATTTTGCCCGAGGGAATGGGCGACCTACACATCGCTTTTGAACAACTTAAGGATAAGCTTTTTAAAGAAGGCCTTTTCGATGCTTCTCACAAAAAGCCTCTTCCGAAATACCCGAAGACTATTGCTGTTATTACATCTTCGGCGGGTGCCGCTGTGCGCGATATTATTCGAGTTTTGGGCAAGCGCTGGCCAATGTCGAAGGTTGTTATATTACCCGTTAGAGTTCAGGGTGTTGAAGCTCCGCCAGAAATAGTGGGAGCCATACGCTATGCTAACAAGTATAACGTGGGCGACCTCATAATTGCGGGACGCGGCGGCGGCTCGATTGAGGACTTGTGGGCGTTTAACGACGAGCGGGTCGCAAGAGCGATTTATGAGTCCGAGATACCCGTAATTTCCGCTGTGGGACACGAACCAGATGTAACAATCGCAGACTATGTTGCGGATTTGCGAGCGGCAACGCCCTCAAACGCGGCAGAGCTTGCCGTTCCGGACGAGGACGAGCTTCGAGACGCGATTTCATCCATGGAAGGGCGTACCAATCAGGCGATGCGCAAAAAGCTTTCGGAGAAGAGAACAAGGCTTGCTGATTTGGGCTTACGCCGTGTGATGCAAAATCCAACGGCCTATATCGACCAGAAGCGTCTTGAGCTTGACAGTGTTGAAAACGCATTGTTGTCTCGCTTTGAGCGGCAAATTAGCTCGAAAAAGCATAATTACATCCGATATGCGGCATCATTAGATGCGCTCAGTCCGCTTAAAGTTCTTGGACGCGGGTACTCGATAACGACAGACCTGAACGGCTCTGCCATAAGCTCTGCCAAGGGCGTAAGCGTCGGGGACGAGCTTAGAGTAAACCTTAGCAGCGGAGCACTCAGATGCACCGTAGATGAAGTAATACTTGTAAGGTGAGGAAATCGAGACTTAATATAAATGGGAGGAAAACCCGATGGCAAAAAGTAATATCAGCTTCGAGCAGTCGATGGAACGGCTTGACGCAATAGTTAAACAGCTTGAAAAGGGCGAAGCGCCGCTTAATGAGTCGCTTGCTCTCTTTGAAGAGGGGACAGCGCTAATTGCGTCCTGCGGAAAAATGCTCGATAGTGCAGAGCAGAAGGTTGTGTTGCTTAAAAAAGGCGAGAACGGTGAGCCTTCCGAAACACCCTTCGAGGGTGGTGAATAACTTGCAATCCCAATACAATGAGAACAAGGCAATGATTGAGGAATACCTCAATTCATGCTTTGACGATAAATCGGTTTCACACGCCGAGCTTTTAGACTCGATGCGCTACAGCCTGCTTGCAGGAGGAAAACGTATTCGCCCCATACTTGCGCTTGAGTTCTGCAAAGCCGTGGGCGGCGACACGAAAATGGCTCTGCCTGTTGCTTGCGCAATTGAAATGCTTCATACCTACTCGCTTATCCACGACGACCTTCCGTGCATGGATAACGACGATTTGAGGCGAGGCAAACTCACAAACCACAAGGTTTACGGTGAAACAATCGCCGTTTTGGCGGGGGACGCTCTTCAAGCGGAAGCATTTAAAGCAATACTTTCCTGCGGCTTGCCTGCCGAAAAAAAAGCCGAGTGTGCCAGAATACTTGCCGATGCGGCAGGGGAAAATGGCATCTGCGGTGGTCAGTATCTCGATATGAAAGGCGAAAGTACATCCTTAAGCGGTAATGAGCTTTCCGATATGTGCAGACGGAAAACGGCTTCTCTGATTGCTGCCGCCTGTCGCATGGGTGCAGTTGCGGGCGGAGCGAGTGAAAATCAACTGCTGGCCGCTGAAAGCTATGGCTACGATGTCGGACTTGCGTTTCAGATTCGCGATGATATTCTGGACGAGCTTAGCACGGCGGAGGAGCTTGGAAAGCCGATTGGCTCGGACAGGCGTGAGGGCAAAACCACATTTATGGGCCTGTATGGTCTTGAAAAGTGTGAGGAACAGCTCAAGCTTTTGACCGATAGAGCAAAGAAAATAGCTCGGAAAGAGCTTCAAAACCCGGAATTTCTTGCGGAATTAGCGGACGAGCTTTGCTCAAGGCGCAATTAAAACATATACCATTATTCATTATAATATGAATAAAATTTAAAAAACGCCTGTTTACACTTGTAATAACAGGCGTTTTTTGCTATGATGCAAGGTAGTTCTTATATGTAAATATAAGGTATTCATTGCAAGCGATAAGCTTGGCAATTATTTTTCGAGGTAAAACAGTTTTGAATATTTTGCAGTCTATAAAATCTCCGCAAGACTTAAAGCCCCTGTCAATCAGGGAGCTTGAGATTTTGAGTTCGGAGATTAGAGGTTTTTTAATAGATAGTGTTTCGAAGACGGGCGGGCATCTTGCTTCTAATCTTGGAGCAGTTGAGCTTACGCTTGCACTTCACCGCATTTATGACACTGAGAGTGACAGACTCATTTTCGATGTTGGACACCAGAGCTATGTACACAAAATCATAACGGGGCGCAGGGACGATTTTAAAAAGCTCCGTATGCTGGATGGCTTGTCAGGCTTCCCTAAGCCCTGCGAAAGCATCCACGATGCGGCGGTTGCGGGTCACGCTTCAACCTCGGTTTCGGTTGCACTCGGAATGGCAAGAGCCAGAACCTTAGCACACGAGGATTACAATGTCGTGGCGATTATTGGCGACGGTGCGCTGACAGGCGGTGCGGCATATGAAGGCCTTTGCAACGCGGGCGCATCCAAAGAGCCATTGGTCGTCATACTTAACGATAACGGAATGTCCATTGATTCCAACGTCGGCGGCATTTCTACAATGCTGTCACGTCTTCGTGTCAAGCCGGCATACTTTCGATTCAAACGTAGATACCGCAAAGCTTTAGCTCACATTCCTCCGCTTTATAATTTCAATCACTCCGTAAAGGAATGGTTTAAGCGTCGCCTTTTGCCCGGCAATATTTTTGACGATTTAGGATTTCACTATTTGGGGCCGGTCGACGGACACGACGTTTCTCAGCTCGAGGCCGTTATCGGTTGGGCAAAAGAACTGAAAACTCCTGTGCTCGTCCATGTCATTACACAAAAGGGCAAGGGTTACAGCTATGCCGAACAGGAGCCCGAATCATATCACGGCGTTGATGCTTTCGATGTCGATTGCGGCATCGAAAAGAGAGAGCACCACTGCTTTTCAGAAGCCTTCGGAAACGCTTTGACCGACTTTGCGGAGACTGACGACAAAATTGTTGCCATTACCGCTGCAATGTGCAGCGGCACAGGACTATCCGAATTTGCAAAGAAATTCCCCGATAGGTTTTTTGACGTAGGCATTGCAGAGCAGCACGCAGTCGCAATGGCGTCGGGAATGGCAAGCCGCGGAGCTAAGCCCGTTTTTGCGGTTTATTCCAGCTTTTTGCAACGCTCATACGATATGCTTATTCACGATGTTTCACTTTCAAAGCTGCACGTTGTTCTTGCAGTTGATAGGGCGGGAATTGTCGGGCATGACGGCGAAACGCATCAGGGCGTTTTTGATGTAGCTTTTCTATGCTCCGTCCCGCACATGGCGGTTTTTTGCCCGTCAAGCTATGCGGAGCTTCGTGATATGCTCGATTTGGCTATATACCGCATAGATGGTCCCGTTGCTGTCCGCTATCCACGTGGAGGCGAGGGCGAATATAATCAAAGCGCCGGGTCGTCACCGAGCACGATTTTGCGTGAGGGCAAGGACATAACGCTTGTTGCCTACGGCGTTATGATTAATAACATGATGAAAGCGGCTAAAATACTCGAAAATGAGGGCATCGACGCCGAAGTAATAAAATTGAACCTAATTAATCCTCTAGATACCAACACCGTCATAGGCTCACTCAAAAAAACAGGCAGACTATTAACTGCGGAGGACGTTTGTTCATTCGGAAGCGTCGGCTCAAGGCTTCTTGCAGCTTGCACCGCAGAAGGGCTTGCACTCAAGGGTGCAAAAACACTTGATTTGGGCGACGGTATCGTTCCGCAAGGCAGTGTTGATGAACTTCTGAAGCTGACAGGCCTTGATGCTGAGAACATTGCGGAAACCGCTAAATGCTTTTTCGTGAGCCCAATAGATGAGATTTCGAGGGAGATGCCCATATGAAAAAAGTCAGACTTGATCAGCTCGTTTTTGACAGGGGACTTACCGAAAGCCGAGAGAGGGCAAAAACCTCGATTATGTCGGGGTATGTATTTGTGAACGGTCAGCGCATGGATAAACCCGGAATGTCATTCGATGAAAACGCTGTGGTGGAACTTAAGGGCGTAGCCATACCCTATGTCAGCCGCGGCGGTCTGAAGCTTGAAAAGGCACTGAAGATTTTTGATTTTGACCCGAGTGGACTTGTTTGCGTGGACTGCGGCGCTTCAACGGGCGGTTTTACTGATGTTTTACTCCAAAACGGTGCAAAAAAGGTTTTTGCTGTCGATGTCGGATACGGTCAGCTTGCGTGGAGCCTTCGCTGTGATGAGCGTGTTGTTTCCATGGAGCGCACCAATATTAGATATGTCACACCCGATATTCTCGGCGAACAGCCTGATCTTGCCGTTATGGATTTGTCGTTTATATCAATTCGACTTGTTCTTCCCGTTGTCAGAGAGCTGATTAAAGACGGGGCTTACGTTATCTGCCTAATCAAACCACAGTTCGAGGCAGGACGTGAAAAGGTCGGCAAAAAAGGTGTTGTACGCGAGAAGTCAACTCATATTGAAGTTGTAAGCGAATTTCTCGATTTCGCACCGACAGCGGGCTTCACTGCGCTTGGTCTTGGATATTCACCGATAAGAGGGCCTGAGGGCAACATCGAATATCTTGCTCTTCTGCGAAAGGGAGAATTAGATGCTCCCACGCTTGACCCAGTTTCCATTGTCGAAGCCTCGCACGGAGAGCTTGAACGCTGATAAGAAAGGAGCTACGCTATGCCGAGTGGTGGTAAGCAAATTGTTTTATGCCCAAATCCCGAACGGGACATTGGCCTGAAAATGACGCTCGAAACAAGGAACACGCTTATCAAAGCGGGACACGATATCGTTATCAGCCCCGTTTTTGCGCATTCGCATGGCGACGATTCTTTCCCGAAGTCGATAGAGACCGTTCCGATTTCCCAATCTTCGAAAAACGCAAATCTTCTTATTTGCTTTGGTGGGGACGGAACAATACTTAAAACTGCGAGAGCTGTTATGGAGTCGCCTGTTCCAATCTTGGGTGTTAATCTTGGACACAAGGGCTTTATGGCGGAACTCGAGCCGAATGAGATGGACTTGATTGTTGCCGCTGCAAACGGTGAATTTGTTCCTGTTAGCAGAATGATGCTGGATGTCGAGCTTATGCGAAACGGAAAGGTTATTTTTTCTGACAGTGCTTTGAATGACGCTATTATCTGCGGAACCGCAACGACAATTAAAGTTTCAGCTTATGGCGATGACTGCAAAATTACTGAATATAAGGGCGACGGGATTATCGTCGCAACGCCGACCGGTTCGACGGCATATTCTCTTTCTGCCGGAGGCTCGCTTGTTGAGCCAACTGCAAAAAACATTCTGATAACCCCGATTTGCGCACACGTAATTTCTGTCCGGCCCTTTGTTCTCGCACCGGACAGAATCGTCACAATAAAAACCGGCGACAACGAAGGCAAGCAGATATGGCTTGCGGTGGACGGCGGGGAGCTTATTCCGTTTTTAGCTGGGGATGAACTAAAAATAAAAATGTCACAGCATCACACAATTATGGCGCATGTTTCCGGAAAAAGCTTCTATGACATCGCTTTTAAAAAATTGGGGGAAAGAACATGAAGTCTTCAAGACAAGAGAAAATACTGGAAATTATTGGGTCAAGGGATGTTGACACGCAAAGCCAGCTTATCGATGAGCTACTAGCTTGCGGCGTCAAGAGCACGCAGGCAACGCTTTCGCGAGACATTAAGGAGCTACGCCTCGTAAAAGAGCTGTCAAGCGCCGGAAAATACCGCTATGTTGCGGCGTCAAGAGAAGAAATGACGGATTATGACATTAGACTTAAAAAAATATTTCGTGAGAGCGTAACCTCACACGCGACCGCGCAGAACATATTGGTTTTAAAAACTCTTCCAGGACTTGCCCCCGCCGCTTGTTCAGCGCTTGACGGAATGGAAATCGAAGGTTTGGTGGGCACGCTTGCCGGTGATGATACGGCATTTATTGCAATGAAAAACATAGAAGCCGCGGCAAACTTGGAACGCGAAATTGAATTGCTTCTTTAGTGCTCAGGCTTTTTACAGGGGGAAAATGGTATGCTTTCAGACCTCCACATAGAAAATATTGCGGTTATTGAGCGCGCAGACATCAGCTTTACAAAGGGCCTGAACGTCCTGACGGGTGAAACCGGTGCAGGCAAATCCATTGTCATTGACGCAATGCTTGCTGTGATGGGCGCAAGAACAAGCCGCGAGCTGGTGCGTACTGGTGCGGAAAAAGCGCTTGCGTCGGCGGTGTTTACAAGCGAAAAAGCTACAAGCTGGCTGACGGATAACGAAATTGACACAGAGGATGAGCTGATTTTGCAGCGCAGGATTTCGGACGACGGAAAGTCTTCATGCCGCGTCTGCGGTGCGCCTGTTACTGCGTCCCAGCTACGTGAGCTTTCGGGAATGCTATTGGATATTCACGGACAAAACGATGGTCGTCAGCTTATGGATGAAGCGCGCCACCGAGAGTATCTGGACAGTTTCGGGGCGTTCGAGCCGATTTTAGCGGAATATAAAGATGTCTATGACTGTTTTGTTACAACTAAGAAAGAAATTAAGCGTCTTTCGATGGACGAGGCCGAAAAACAGCGTCTCACCGATAACCTCAAAATAATGGTCGAGGAGCTTGATAATGCTCAGCTTCGTGAGGGCGAGGAAGAGGAACTGACCGCCCGACGCGACCTGCTTCACAATGCTGAAAAGCTAACTGAATCGATTAACTCCGCATACGGCGCACTTTACGGTGGCGACGAAAACGCCGTTTCCTTAGCGGAGAGTGCCAAGGCGGAGGTGTCCCGTGCGGTTCGATACTGCACTGACTTATCAGGTGCGGAGAAAACGCTTACGGACGCTGCCTTCATGCTTCGTGATGCTGCGGAAACGCTTCGCGATTTTCTGAGAGGTCTTGATTTTTCTCCGAAGGAATACGACAGACTTGAAACAAGGCTTTCGCAACTCCGCAAGCTTTCTAAGAAATACGGCGGCGATGAAAAAGAACTGATTGAAAAGCTCGAAAAGGCTAAAATTCAGCTTGACGAAATTGAATATTCGGATGACAGGCTCGAAAAACTCACGGCGCAGCTTGAAAAGCAGATAGAAATGGTTCGCTATCAAGCAAAAAAACTCACCGAAGCTCGTAAAATAGCGGCGACGGAGCTGGAAAAAAGAATTGTTGATGAGCTTAGAGCACTTTCGATGCCATCTGTCAACTTCTTGGTTGACATAATACCGATGAACAATGCAAACGGCTTTGACGCAACCGGTGGCGATGAGATAAAATTTCTCATGTCAGCAAACAAGGGCGAAAAGCCCGGAGCGATTAGCAAAATCGCGTCGGGAGGAGAGCTTTCGCGCATAATGCTTGCAATGAAAAATGTCTATTCAGAAAAGGACGAGGTTGAGACACTCGTTTTTGACGAAATAGACACAGGCGTTTCGGGAGTTGCCGCACAGCGTGTTGGCGAAAAGCTCGCGGAGCTGTCACGCCGCAAGCAGGTTCTTTGCGTAACACATTTGCCGCAAATTGCCGCGATGGCAGACACTCATTTTGTCATTGAAAAGGCAGAGCGCGATGGCAGAACCTATACGAGCGTCACAATTCTTGACCGAGAGGGAAGAAAACGCGAGTTGGCAAGGCTTCATGGTGGTGACAATATCACGGAGAACACGCTGATTTCCGCGGGTGAGCAGCTTGACTCGGCAGAAAAATTCAAGAAGAATTTTTAATTTTAGATCACGAAAAATTTGAAACAAGTTTCAAATTTTATAAATATCAAGTTCGTATTGCCCGTTCTTCTAGCAATCGTAATACAGGCACAATTTTAACCACCCTTTTTGTGGTCGTTTTGTGCCATAAGTGCAACGAAAGGATGGATATAATTATGTCAGACAAGAAAAAGGCCTTTGAGATGTATAAGGCTGGCTTTAACTGCGGTCAGATAGTCGCTACATATTGCAGCGAAGCTTGCGGAAATGACGAGAAAACGGCGCGCGCTGCAATCGGTGGCTTTGGCGGCGGTATGCACTGCGGAGAGACGTGCAGCGCTGTAATTGGCGCTGTCTATTCTTTGGGCGTGTATTGCAACCATTGCGAATATGGCGACATGGACGCCAACAACAAAATAGTCGAAATGACAAAAGAGCTTACAACAAGGTTTAAGGATGAATTCGGTTCTCTCCGCTGCTGTGACCTGCTCGATGAAAAGGATCTCGGCCGCTGCGGAAACTACCTTATGAAATCTACGGAGCTTGTTAAGGAATTGATTGAAAGGGATAAACAAAATGGGAATCTATGAAGAACTTAAGGCGCGCGGTCTGATTGCGCAGGTTACAAACGAAGAGGAAATAAGAAAACTTGTAAATGAAGGCAAAGCAACTTTTTATATAGGATTTGACCCCACCGCAGATTCTCTGCACGTTGGTCATTTTATGGCGCTGTGCCTTATGAAACGTCTGCAAATGGCTGGCAATAAGCCAATTGCGTTGCTTGGCGGCGGAACGGGTATGATTGGCGACCCGTCTGGGCGCTCTGATTTGCGCATGGTCATGACTACTGAAACTATTGACCACAATATCGAGTGCTTTAAAAAGCAGATGAGTAAATTTATTGACTTTTCTGATGACAAGGCAATAATGGTCAATAACGCTGACTGGCTCCTAAGCCTGAACTATGTTGAATTTCTTCGTGAGGTTGGTGCGTGCTTCTCGGTCAACAATATGCTCCGTGCTGAGTGCTACAAACAGCGCATGGAAAAGGGACTTTCCTTCTTTGAGTTTAACTACATGATAATGCAGAGCTACGACTTTTACGCTCTCTATCAGCGCTATAACTGCAACCTTCAATTTGGCGGCGACGACCAGTGGAGCAATATGCTAGGCGGAACAGAACTTATCCGCAAAAAGCTCGGAGAAGACGCCCATGCAATGACCATTACGCTTCTCATGAACTCCGAGGGTAAAAAGATGGGCAAAACCGCTTCAGGTGCGGTTTGGCTCGATCCCGAAAAGACCACTCCGTATGAATTCTACCAGTACTGGCGTAATATTGGCGACGCAGACGTATTAAAGTGCCTGCGTATGCTTACCTTCCTGCCGCTTGAGCAGATTGATGAGATGGATAAGTGGGAGGGCGCAAAGCTCAACGAGGCAAAGGAAATCCTTGCTTTCGAGCTTACGCAGCTTGTACACAGCAAGGAAGACGCGGAAAAAGCACAGGAAGCCGCGAAAGCTTTGTTCTCAAACGGCGGAGATTTGTCAAACATCCCAACTACTGATTTGACGAAGGAAGACTTGGTTGACGGTGGACTGGATGTCGTTACCCTCTTGGTGAAGAGCGGACTTTGTCCGTCGAAATCCGAGGCAAGGCGTGCCGTCGAGCAGGGCGGAGTTGAAGCCTCGGGCGAAAAGGTTTCAGAATGCAGCAAGTGCTTCTCGAGCGAAGAGCTTTCGGGTGAGGGCGTCGTTTTGAAGCGCGGCAAAAAAAGCTATAACAGAGTTATTCTCAAGTAATGAATTTGTAATTTTAAATTGCGGAAATATATGCTATAATGACCACATATCGGTCATTATAGCATATTCGGTATTCTTCGAAAATTAAGCACATCAGAACGGAGGTGACAGCGGTGGATAGCTTTCTGCAAAGTATGAATCAGTTTTTTTCACAGCCCGATTTGGGCGGTGCATACAGCCCTTTCTTGACATACCTCGTTTTCTTTACACGATTTATGCTTCCAATCGCAGCAATAGCATTACTAGTACGCTGCGCCTATTCTATGCTTCGCGAACGCTATGAGCCTGAAGTCTGGGGCTATCTCGATTTACCCGATGGCTCCCGTGTTCCGCTTCGCCATTGGGAATGTACAGTGGGAAGCGCAAGGGCTTCAGACGTTTCACTGGACAGCTCCTCCGTTGCAGGTACGCAGCTTGTTCTTATTCGTGACGAATTAGGCAACTGGACAGTATACGATATTGGCCATAACAACGGTGCCGAAATAAATGGAGTTTTAATTCCCGAAGATGGCGCAAGCCTTGAAGACGGGGACTTGATTAGCATTGGCAGAGCTGAGCTGCGATTTTTCAACCTCACAGAGGAAGAGCGCGGTATTATTTCGGCGCGCAGAACATCACCGGGCAAGATGATATCACCGGGGACTATGTTCCGTTTTGTTTCAATTTTCCAATTTATTATTATGTACCAGCTACTCTACTATTCCGATGAGAAATATCGCGCACAGATTGCGCTTTCGTTTATTTCCTTGTTCATAATCATGTGGCTGTATTTTATAATAATGCGCTCAATCAGGAGAAGTGGGTTTGAGGTTGAGGCCTTGGCGTTTTTCCTAAGTACGATAGGGCTTTCTGTTGCCGCAAGCTCCACGCCCGAAAGTATGCTCAAGCAGGTGATCCTGCTTCTCGCCGGAATAATCCTGTTTTTGATTTTAGGCTGGTGGCTACGTGACCTTAACAGGGTTAAAGCTATGCGTTTTCCCGCGGCTGCCGCAGCCGTTGGGCTGCTTGCTGTTAATGTCGTCTTCGGATCTGAAATCTTCGGAGCAAAAAACTGGCTCTCCATCGGCGGATTTTCATTCCAGCCCTCAGAGTTCGTTAAAATAGTATACATCTATGCCGGTGCCGCAACCATGGACAGGCTATACAGAGGAAAAAACCTGTTCCTCTACATCGCGTTTTCCGCTGTATGCGTCGGAGCGCTTGCGCTTATGGGCGATTTTGGCACGGCACTTGTGTTTTTTGCGACTTTTTTGGTCATCTCATTTATGCGAAGCGGAAATATCGCAACAGTTATTCTCGCGGTTTCCGGTGCGGGTCTGGCGGGCTTTCTTGCGCTCAGCATAAGACCGCATATTGCCGCACGCTTTGCAACATGGGGACACGTTTGGCAGGATGTGAACGGTGCGGGCTTCCAGCAGACAAGGGCGCTTTCCGCAGCAGCTTCCGGCGGACTTTTCGGACTTGGCGCGGGACATGGCTGGCTTCATAATATCATTGCCGCCGATACAGACCTTGTGTTTGGCATGGTGACAGAGGAACTCGGATTTATTATTGCCGTTTGCGCCATCGCAGCGATTATCGTTCTTGCTGCGTTCGTTGTTCACAACGCTTCGCAGGGACGCTCGTCGTTTTATGTTATCGCGGGTTGCGCCGCCGTTTCTATGATGATGGTTCAGCTTGGACTAAACGTTTTCGGCTCGCTTGACCTTTTGCCGTTTACCGGCGTTACTTTCCCGTTCGTTTCAATAGGCGGCTCAAGCCTTATTTCATGCTGGGCGCTGTTGGCGTTTATTAAGGCAACGGATACGCGCAAGAGCGCGAGCTTCATTATGAAAGACCCGTCAAGAATGCATGATTACAACGAATTTTCAGATCGTGACTTCGATGATTACGAGGCAGAGGAAACGGATGAAACCGTTCTGAGGCCCGCAGATAATGCACGCAACCTCTTTGACAGAAGTAACGAAAAAAAGGGGCGTAGCAGATGAAAAAGATAAAAAATAGAGCTTTCTTTGCAATGATTATTGCACTTGGTTTGGTATTCGGGCTGTGCATTTTTGCATTTCGTCTATTTACCGACGGAAAAGACTGGGTTATGCTTCGCGCAAACCAAAGCGTTTTCAATCAGGGAGTTCTGGACACGGGAACGGTTACAGACAGGGACGACGTTGCTCTTGCCTTTGCCGATAATGGCGTTTTCTCCTACGCGGAAGACGAAACGGTACGCAAAGCCTGTTTCCACGCCGTCGGCGATTACAACGGAAACATCGGATCAGGTGCGATTTCCGCTTTTGACTACAAACTTGCGGGCTACGATGTTGTTGAGGGAGTGGCAAGCGTCAGCGGAAAAGGCGGAAAAGTAAAGCTGTCCATTGATTCCGCGCTCAATGCCGTGGCTTACAAAGCAATGAACGGCAGAAAGGGCGCTGTGCTCGTTTCAAATTACAAAACCGGAGAGATTTTGTGCATGGTCAGCACACCCTCCTATGACCCGAATACAACCCCAGACCTTACAAATCCGGCTTATGAGGGTGTGTTTATGAACCGCGCTCTCGGCGCAACCTATACGCCCGGCTCGGTCTTCAAGCTCATCACGATGTCCGCGGCGATCGAGAACATACCCGACCTCAATGAAAAAACATTTACCTGCACCGGCAGCGTTAATGTCGGCGGAGATGTGGTCAACTGCACGGGTGTTCACGGACAGCAGACGGTTGAGCAGGCGCTTGCGCATTCATGCAACAGCGCACTTTCGGAGATTTCTCAGGAACTGGGAGCCGATACGATTTATAGTTATTCTGAAAAATTCGGATTTTGCAAAAGCCTTACAGTTAGCGGAATTGATACTGCGGCGGGTAGCATTGACAAGGCGGAAAAAGGAACTTCAAATCTTAGCTGGATGGGAATAGGTCAGTATAATGACCTTGTATCTCCGATTGCTATGCAAAGGCTCGTTTCTGCAATTGCAAATGACGGAGATGCCAAAGAACCAGTTATGCTAAAAAACGGCTATTCAAGCTCGACACGATTAATGAAGACGGAAACAGCAAAGAAGCTTCAGGAGCTTATGAGCTACAACGTCGCCTATGCCTATGGTGCAGAGAAGTTTCCAAATCTGGATATCTGCGCAAAAACGGGTACAGCAGAAGTGGGTGACGGAACCTCCCATGCGTGGTTCGTCGGATTTCTAAAAGACAAGAACAACCCGCTTGCCTTTACGGTCGTAATCGAAAAAGGCGGTGGCGGCCTTGCAAACGCAGGCCCGGTTGCGAATGCCGTTTTGCAGGCGGCTGTTGGAAATAAATAATATGCAGCTTTAGATACAATGCCGGACGCGACAAAACTGCACGTCCGGCTTCGTTTTTTTAGGAGATTAGCAATGATTGATATATCAATACAAGGCGTGACAAAAGCCTTTGAACAGGACAAAAATATACTGGATGCCCTCACTTTTGATGTGAACTGCGGCGAGCGCATCGGAATTCTTGGCAAAAATGGTGCCGGAAAGACAACGCTGTTCCGCATAATGACGGGTGAAGTGCGCCCTGACGAGGGGCGAATTGTAATCGCTTCCGGCAAACGCATGGGGCTGATTTCCCAAATTCCCGTTTATCCCGAGGGTTTCACCGTTGAGGACGTATTAAAAACCGCGCACGAGCGATTATTTGAGCTTGAGGCGAAGATGAACGAGCTTGCCACTCAGATGTCGGGCAACAGCTCCGATGCAATCATGCGTGAATATGACAAGGCAGCAGCGGATTTTGAACGGCTCCACGGCTACAACGCAGATGTTGAGCGAAATAGGGTCGCAAACGGTCTGGAAATTAACGAGACGATGCGCTCTCAGCTCTTTTCAAAGCTATCTGGCGGTGAAAAAACCCGCGTAAACCTCGCACGCTTGATCTTGGAGGATACGGACATTCTCCTTTTGGACGAGCCGACAAACCACCTTGACTTAAAGGCGACAGAGTGGCTGGAGGATTATCTTCTCAAGTTCCACGGAACTGTTTTGGCCATTTCGCATGACCGCTTTTTCCTTGACAGGGTCGTTTCGCGTACGATTGAAATTACGAACGGTAAGGCGGAGTTCTACAGTGGAAACTACAGCTTCTATGTCGAGGAAAAACAGCGGCGTTTTGACGAACAGCTTAAAAAATACGAGAAAGAGCAGAAAGAATTGAAGCGGCTCGATGAAGCGGCACGCAGACTTTATCAGTGGGGAACAGGGAACGAAGCCCTTATGAAAAAGTCCTTCGCAATCCGTTCGCGCATGGATCGCATGGAGAAGACCGACAGACCAAAGGCTGAAAAGATGATGAAAATCAAGTTCTCTCAACGCGAATTTTCGGGCGACGAGGTTCTAATTATCGACGGAGTAACTAAGTCATTTGGCGACAGAAAGCTGTTTTCCAACCTTGAGCTTATTATAGAGGGTGGAGAGCGCATTGCACTCATCGGTGACAATGGAACGGGGAAATCGACCCTTATCAAGCTAATAATGGGCGAGGATGTGCCCGATTGCGGAATGGTGCGTCGAGGGCCTTCCATAAAAACAGCTTATCTGCCGCAGATTATCAAATTCGACTTTCCAAACAGAAATTTGTATGACACGATGCTTTATTCTGAAAAGTGTACCCCGCAGACTGCACGCGACAGGCTCGGCAACTTTCGCTTTTCCGGCGAGGACGTTTTCAAGCCCGTATCGGCGCTTTCAGGTGGAGAACAGAGTCGTTTGCGTCTTTGCGTGCTCATGCGTGATGAAGTAAATTTCCTCATTCTCGACGAACCTACAAACCATTTGGACATAATGAGCAGAGAGTGGATAGAGGAGGCAGTTGAGTCCTATGGCGAAGCGCTGCTCTTTGTTTCACATGACCGCTATTTTATCGAGAGGTTTGCAACTCGCATATGGGTGCTTGAAAACGGCACAATCACCGATTTTCGCGGCGGTTTTAACGAATACCGCGATTATTTGAAACGCCAAAGCGAACTGAATTTCAACGAGAAACCCAAAGATGTGCGCAAAGAGGATACGGGCAAGGCTTTTAAAAAGAACCCCACGGCTTACAACGAAAAGCAGCTTCAGAAAACGGAACGTGAAATCGAAAAGCTTGAAGGAAAACTGAAGGAGTTGGAATTGCTTTATGAGGAGCACTCCGCGGACTTCCAAAAGCTGATGGAGCTCGATGTGCAAAAGGCACAGGTTCAAGAGGAGCTTGACGCGCTCTATGAAAAGTGGGAAGAGCAATCTGAGTAGGTTCGGGTAAAGACCTGTTGAATTGAAAGGTTAATTTAATGAAAAGTCGTAATAATACTGTGAAGAATAAAGAAGTCGGGTTTTGGCTGACGGAACTTGTCTTGCTGCTCGTTTTTGCAGTCTTGTCTCGCGTTATGGTTGGTTACAAGACAATTGCGCTGGTGCTTTTTGCGATTACGGTGCTAGTCGCAATATATAGATTGCTCGCTATCTATGCTTCAAAGAAAGAAAAAACGGCAAAAATACTTAAAACCGTACTTACTTCACTAGTCTGTTTAGGATTGGCATTTTTTGCGGTGATTGAGGTTTTTGTCATAGGCTCCGCACACACCGACAAAGACCCTAAAGCGCCATACCTTATCGTGCTTGGAGCGGGAGTCAATGGAACTGTTCCGTCGCTTGCGCTGGAATATAGATTGGAAGCCGCAAAGCAGTATCTTGACGAATACCCAGAGTCAAAAGCCATTGTGTCCGGCGGACAGGGTGAAGGAGAAGCCATTTCGGAAGCTGAATGCATGTACCGCTGGCTTGTTGAAAAAAGCATTTCGGCGGATAGAATCATTTTGGAGGAAAATTCTACCTCCACTCAGGAAAATCTTGAATACTCGCTCAAAGTTGTTCGCAAAAATGGCGGAAACCCAACGGGCAGAGTTGCAATCGTGTCCGGCGAATACCACCTATACAGGGCAAAATATATGGCGAAAGAACTGGGCGCTGACCCTCTCAGGGTTTCGGCGCATACGACTTATCCCGTGCTGATGACTAACTACTTCATCAGAGAAGCCTTCGCTGTGGCATATCTGTGGATTATGTAAACCGAATCCGAAATGTGTCTGACTTTGTTCGGTGTAATTAACAAATTTCCTTTCTCAGTATTATCCATTACATTAATTCTACAGAGAATAGTGGTGAATTTTACTTTTTTCAATTTTCTTTGTTGATTTATTGATAAATAAGTTATAGAATAAATGGGTATTGTTGTTATATATGCCCTATTAAGTTGGCTATCGAAGGGGTCGATATCGAAAGCAGCTACAAAAAACAACAACAAAAAAATGAGCTGTTTTTATTGATGTGAAGGGCATAAGGGGGATGAACTGGAATGTACGATTCTGAAACATTGTTTAACATGGGCAAATATCGAGTGCGTTTTTCCGGTAAACACGAGGCGATTTTCGATTACGACACCGGAAAGCACTACACGTATTCCGACTTGGACGCACGCTCAGACAAGCTTGCGTGGTTTCTTGTTGAAAAACTGGGTCTTAAAAAAGGCGACCGTATCGGATTTTGCGCTACAAACTCCGTTGCTTTTTTTGATGCATTTTACACCACCTACAAAACAGGCATAATCATTACCACATACAATTGCCTTCTTCGCGAGAAGGAACTATTTGCGCTTATCTCAAACGAAGAGCCAAAAGTTATTTTCTATTCCAGTGAATTCGCCTTTTCGGTAATTAGCCTCCGCGAAAAAGGCTTTAAGCAGGAGTTTATCTGCCTTGACGAACCCTTTGAGGGCGACAATTATTGCTATGCGGATATTATGAACAATGCCGATTACAAGGCCCCCGCAAATCCGGGGCTCGACTTTGAAGACATTCAAATGCTCATACATACGGGAGGCACAACCGGCACGCCTAAAGCGGCTATGATGTCTTTCCGTTCGCTTTTCTATAACGCTATTGCCGATATTATGGGATTTCAGCTCAACGAAACCGATACGGCGATTCTGACACTTCCGCTGTTTCATACTGCCGGCTGGAATGTTCTTACACTTCCGGTTCTGATGTTCGGTGGAAGACTCATTATTATGCGCGGTTTCAACCCCGAAAAGGTTCTGAGAGCGATTAGGGAAGAAAAGCCGACAGTCGGCATTTCAGTCGAAACAATGTATAAGGCAATGGCGATGCACCCGGATTTTGAGAAGACCGATTTTTCCTGCTACCGTTATCTTGTTACGGGCGCAGCGCCAACGGGGAAAGAACTTTTGGAAATCTATTGGGCAAAGGGCGTTAAGATGGTTAATGCCTATGGCATGACGGAAGTTGGTCCGAATAATATGTGCCACCCCTTAGGGCTTACAGACATTGAGGGTGTCCGCGAGAAGTGGAATTCCTGCGGAATTCCGGCACCTTTCAATCAGGTGCGCTTTGTCGATGATGAAGGCAAGGACGTACCGCATGGTGAGCGCGGCGAGCTGATTTTTAGCGGAAAGCTTCTGTTTTCCGGCTACTGGAATAACCCCGAAGCTAGCGCGGCAGTTTTTCAAGACGGATGGATTCATACTGGCGACATGGGATATCTAGACGATGACGGTTACTGCTACATCAGCGGAAGAAAAAAGAATATGTTTATTTCCGGCGGAGAAAACATTTTCCCGCAGGAGATTGAAGATGTAATAATGCTCGTGCACGGAGTGCTTGAGGCCTGCATAGTGGGTGTTCCTGATCACAAATGGGGCGAGGTTGGTCGCGTTCTGATTGTCAGAGCACCCGGATCGAACGTAACCCGCGAAGAAATTATCAAAGCTGTTAAGTCCGAGCTTTCCAGCATCAAAGTCCCCAAATACGTTACATTCGTGGATAGCGTTCCCAAGAATGCTGTCGGAAAGCGCGATTTAAACGAAATCAAAAAGCTTTATGGTTCGCCGGAGGAATAATCCGGATTGATAGGGAGAGAATGAGGAAGTATTGCGGCACTTTTTCGGCGTCATCGTCGGGAAAGTGCTGTAATATTATGCGATTTATTGGGTTTTCTATAATATAAATATACGTAATTACCTTGACAATGTAATTGTTGCATGATAAACTAACAAGGCCGCATTGAGAGGGATTTAAGCGAAACTAACGTTTCCTCCCTAAGAGCGAGACTCCAAGAGAGGCAGGTGCACGAGTATATGAAGCATGCAATTATCGAAACAGGCGGAAAGCAGTATCGTGTTGCCGAGGGCGACGTTGTTTTCATTGAGAAACTTAATGTCGAAAGCGGCGATACAGTTACATTTGACCGCGTTTTAGCTGTTATTGATGATGACGCAAGCAACTTCGGTTCCCCCA
>CAZLLK010000021.1:0-42296 GCA_964560435.1 uncultured Oscillospiraceae bacterium | reverse complement strand
CATCGGAAAACAGTTTTTCGTATATGCGAACCTCGGCGTCGACTGCAGTGTTCGCGTCGACCCAGTGAATAGTGCTTTTGATTTTGCGTCCGTCCTTGGGGTTGCCGCCGCCGCTTTCGGGGTCGTATTCGGCAAGAACCTCGATTGCGTTGCCGTTTTCGTCCTTAATGCAGCCAGTGCACTTGGCTACATAAGAGCCTTTTAAGCGAACCTCGTTACCGGGGAAAAATCGGAAATACTTCGGCGCGGGAACTTCCATAAAGTCCTCGGCCTCGATGTAGAGGTTTTTGGAGAAAGTCACCTCGCGCTCTCCATCCTCGGGACGGTTGGGGTTGTTTTCAACCATAAACACTTCTGACTTCCCTTCGGGATAGTTCGTAATCGTGAGCTTAATCGGCTCCATAACAGCCATAACGCGGGTTGCAATTTCGTTCAAATCCTCGCGCAGGCAGTGCTCAAGAAAACCGAATTCAACTGTGCTCGGCATTTTGGCAATGCCGTTGCGCTCGGAGAAAGCTCGGATTGCCGCCGGTGTGTAGCCACGGCGGCGAAGTCCGCATAGAGTGGGCATACGAGGGTCGTCCCAGCCGGAGACGAGGCCGTCCTCAACAAGCTTGCGAAGCTTGCGTTTTGACATGACGGTGTAGTTGATTCCCAGACGCGCAAACTCAATCTGACGCGGCTTTGAGGAGACGGAGGTGTTATCAATGACCCAGTCGTAAAGCGGACGGTGATCCTCAAATTCAAGTGAGCAGAGTGAGTGTGTGATGTGCTCCATTGCGTCCTCGATAGGGTGAGCAAAATCGTACATGGGG
This sequence comes from uncultured Oscillospiraceae bacterium, assembly GCA_964560435.1. Lineage (GTDB taxonomy): Bacteria > Bacillota > Clostridia > Oscillospirales > Oscillospiraceae > UBA2658. The sequence goes on along the minus strand of CAZLLK010000021.1, from coordinate 41,481 downwards.
TAGATGCACCATTTGTCGCCGGTTCTGTGGTGGGAGGCTTTGTTTATGCGGTAAATGACCGGGTCGCGCATATTGAAGTTGCCGCTGGCAAGGTCAATCTTGGCGCGGAGAGTCATTCTGCCGTTCTCAAATTCACCGTTACGCATACGCGCAAAAAGGTCAAGACTTTCTTCGGTCGGTCTGTCGCGATAAGGGGACTGAGCCGGAACCCCGACACTGCCGCGCATCTCACGGGTTTGGTCGGGTGTAAGCTCGCAGACATAGGCAAGACCTTTTTTGATAAGCTCAACGGCAAAGCCGTACATATCCTCAAAGTAATCGGAGGCGTAAAAGAACCTGTCTGCCCAGTCATAGCCGAGCCAGTGTATGTCCTCTTTAATTGCGTCGACATACTCGACATCTTCCTTTGAGGGGTTGGTGTCGTCCATACGCAGATTGCAAACGCCGCCGTATTTCTGCGCCGTGCCGAAGTCGATATATATAGCCTTGGCATGACCTATGTGCAGATAGCCGTTCGGCTCAGGCGGAAAACGGGTGTGAACCTTCATTCCTGCATATGCGCCGCCCTGCGCTAAGTCCTCGTCAATAAAATCGTGAATAAAGTTGCTCGTATTTTCGTTCATAGATGAAACCGTTCCTCTCGTTTAAGAACAAAAAATCATAAAGTTCTATATTATTTATTATCTTTGTATTATAAGCGATATTTCTGGTAAAAACAACATATATGTGCTAAAATATACTTATAAATGGATTTGCGGTGACCGTGACAAACTAGTATCTTACGTGGGGAGAAATCGGTATGACAGATATTATCATCATAGGCGGAGGACCGGCAGGCGTTTCTGCCGCACTTACCGCTAAACACAGGAACAAAAGCGTAACAATAATCTCCAATAGTGCGGAACAGAGCAATCTTTGGAAAGCCAAAACTGTCGAGAACTATCCCGGCTGCCCAAACGCAAGCGGAGAAGATATTTTGAGGACTTTCCGCAAACAAATCGATGATGCGGGAATTAAGCTTATTACAGGTAGAGCACTCAACGCACTTCCGATGGGAAACACCTTTTCCGTATCCTGCGGACAGGATTATTATGATTGCAAAGCGATTATCCTAACTGTCGGCGTGACACAGCAATCGACATATGCAGGTGAGCAGGAGTATTTGGGCAAGGGCGTTTCCTATTGCGCAACCTGCGACGGAATGCTTTATCGCGGGAAAAAGGTCGCGGTTATCGGACTTAATGAGGAAGCCGAAAGTGAAGCGGAGCTTCTCCGTTCTATCGGCTGTGAAGTTGAGTATTTTGATAAAAACAGAGCTAAGTCTTTTGAAATACACGGAAACGAAACCGTAACAGAGCTTGTCGCGGACGACTCGACTTATCCCGTTGACGGTGTGTTTATCCTCCGCAGTACGATAGCGCCCAATAGTTTTCTTGCGGGGCTTGAGCTTGAAAACGGCCATATTGTTACGGACGGCACGATGAAAACCTCGGTTAAGGGCGTTTTTGCCGCAGGGGACTGCATCGGAAAGCCGTATCAGCTCGCAGTTGCCGTTGGACAGGGGAATGTTGCAGCAATCACTGCAAGCGCATATATTGAAGGGAAATAATTGAACTCCTTGTCGTGCTTGACAAAAGAGGGACGACATTATATAATCACAAAATAAATCTAAAGGCGTTGAAGGGGAAGTGCAATCGTCCCGTACGGCAAAGAGAGAAGGCATTTGGTGAGAGCTTTCGTTTGCGATGATTGCTGGTCGTCCCTGAGCCAACCGAAGGAAATGTCGGTTCGTGCGCTCACGTTACGAGCATTAGAGTGCGCCGTTTTTCGGCGAATTCAGGTGGTACCGCGTTTAATTTCGCCCTGAGCAATTAGCTCAGGGCGTTTTTGATTTTTGTGGCACTTATACGACAGTAAATTATTATTATAGATATGGAGTGAGAAACATGGCAAAAGAACTATCAAAGGTCTATGAGCCAAAAGAAGTAGAAAAGCGAATCTACGAAATGTGGGAAAAGGGAGGAGCCTTCAAGGGTGTCCGTGACCCTGAAAAGAAGCCCTTTACGATAGTCATGCCGCCACCGAATGTTACGGGTCAGCTCCACATGGGACACGCCATGGACGCGACCTTGCAGGACATCCTTACTCGTTACAAGCGCATGAAGGGCTTTGCTGCATTGTGGGTTCCGGGAACCGACCATGCAGGTATCGCAACACAGATTAAGGTTGAAGAGGCTCTCCGCAAGGAAGGGCTTTCTCGATATGACCTTGGGCGCGATAAGTTCCTTGAGCGCGTTTGGGATTGGAAAAACAAATACGGAGACCGTATTGTTGACCAACAGAAACAGCTTGGAGCTTCCTGCGACTGGGAAAGAGCAAGATTTACAATGGACGAGGGCTGCTCAAAGGCAGTTCGCGAGGTCTTTGTTTCGCTTTATGAAAAAGAACTCATCTACAAGGGCAGCCGCATAATCAACTGGTGCCCTCACTGCACAACCGCACTTTCCGATGCTGAGGTTGAATACAAGGACAAGCCTGGGCATCTCTGGCATCTGCGTTATCCGCTTACTGATGGCAGCGGCTTTATCATCGTTGCGACAACTCGCCCCGAAACAATGCTGGGCGACACGGGCGTTGCTGTCAACCCGAACGATGAACGATATAAGCATCTTGTGGGCAAAACCTGCATGCTGCCGCTCATGAATAGGGAGATTCCCATAATAGCGGACGACTATTGCGACATGGAATTTGGTACCGGCTGTGTCAAGATGACCCCCGCCCATGACCCTAACGACTTCGAAGTGGGTCTGCGCCACAACTTGGAGGTCATCCGCGTTCTGGACGACAACGGCAAGATAAATGAGCTTGGCGGAAAATATCAGGGACTTGACCGCTACGACGCGAGAAAGGTCATAGTGGCTGAACTCGATGAGCTTGGTTTAGTCGAAAAAATTGAGGAGCATCAGCATAATGTCGGCACCTGCTACCGTTGTGCAACTGACGTTGAGCCTATCATTTCCGCACAGTGGTTCGTTAAAATGGAGCCGCTTGCGGCGGAAGCTATTCGCGTCGTCGAGGACGGCGAAACGAAGTTCGTGCCCGAACGCTTCAGTAAGACTTATACAAATTGGATGGAAAACGTCCACGACTGGTGCATTTCCCGTCAGCTTTGGTGGGGACATCAGATTCCCGCATGGTACTGCGCGGACTGCAGTCATGTAACCGTTTCGCGCGAGGACGCGACAGAGTGTGAAAAGTGTCACAGCAAAAATATAACTCGCGACGAGGATGTTCTAGACACTTGGTTCAGCTCCGCTCTGTGGCCGTTCAGCACGCTTGGCTGGCCTGACAAGACCGCGGATTTGGATTATTTCTATCCTACAGACGTTCTTGTAACGGGCTATGACATCATCTTCTTCTGGGTCGCAAGAATGATTTTCTCCGGATGTGAGCATACGAAGAAGGCACCGTTCCATACCGTGCTTATCCACGGGCTTATACGCGACGACAAGGGCCGCAAGATGTCAAAATCCCTTGGAAACGGCATCGACCCGCTTGACATGATAGACCAGTTTGGTTGCGACGCGCTGCGCTTCAACCTTATTACGGGCAACAGCCCCGGAAACGATATGCGCTTTTACACCGAGCGCTGTGAATCGATGCGCAACTTCGCAAACAAAATTTGGAACGCTAGTCGCTTCGTCATGATGAATCTTACAATTGACAAGTGCGAGCTTCCCAGTAAGCTAGAAACTGAGGACAAGTGGATTCTTTCAAAGCTGAACAGCGTAATTGCCGAGGTCACTGACAATATGGACAACTTCGAGCTAGGTGTTGCCGCACAGAAGGTCAGCGACTTTATCTGGGACAGCTACTGTGACTGGTATATTGAGCTGACTAAGCCCCGTCTTAACGGCGACGACGAGGAAAACAAGATAAACGCTCAAAAGGTTCTGCTCTATGTTCTTTCAGAGATGATGAAGCTTCTTCATCCCTTTATGCCGTTTATTACCGAGGAAATATGGCAGGCTCTTCCGCACGACGGCGAAATGCTAATTCTGGAGAACTACCCCAAATTTGACGAGAAGCTTAGCTTCCCGAAGGACGAGCAGGACTTCGAGACTCTTATGGACGCCATCAAGGCTGTCCGTTCACGTCGCGCAGAGATGAATGTTCCGCCCTCTCGCAAGGCGCACCTTATTATTGTCACCGATAAGGGAGAAATCTTTGAAAACGGCAAAGCCTTCCTCATGAAGCTTGCCTACGCAGGGGAGATTACTGTAACAAATACAGTTCCGTCCGAGGTTGAGGGCATGGTATCTGTTGTTACCGGCGAGGCAAAGATGTTTATGCCGATGGCGGATCTCGTTGACCTTGCCAAGGAACGCGAGCGCATCGAAAAAGAGCTGGAAAAAGCTCAAAAGGAATACGACGGGCAAATGGCAAAGCTTTCAAATGAAAGCTTCCTTGCAAAAGCTCCTGAAAAGGTAATTGAAGCAGAGAAAGAGCGCACTGCCAAGGCAAAGGCGCTTATTGACAATCTGACAGAGAGCCTTAAAAAACTGAGCTAAATTTCGACTTAACTCCTTGCTTCGACAAATATTTGAACAAGAATATTTTAAAATAGCGCTGTGGGCATATTGCTCACGGCGCTATTACTTTTTAGGCAAAAAAGGGCGGAGGAACGAAGATGAAAATTTACACATCCGAAAATAATGGCTGTCTAAAGCTATGCTTTGCAGGTGAGCTAGACCATCATTGCGCTAAAACATCAATGAAAACGATTGACAATCTCATCGACGAGTATATGCCACGCGACTGCATAATAGACTTGACCGAACTGAGCTTTATGGATAGCTCGGGAATCGCGGTAATACTTCGCGTTAACAAGCGAATGAAAGATATGGGCGGCAAAGCATGGATTGAAAATCCATGCGGACAACCCCTTCGCGTGCTGGATGCGGCAGGCATTGACAGAGTAGTAAAAGTATTTGCAAGAACCCGATGAAAGGAATGAGCGGTATGATTAACACAGACTACATAAAAATGGAGTTCCAGAGCAGAAGCGTCAACGAAAGCTTTGCAAGAGCGACAGTTGCCTGTTTTGCGGCACGGCTTGACCCGACATTGGAGGAGCTTGCCGACATTAAAACGGCGGTGAGCGAAGCAGTTACGAACTGCATAGTTCATGCGTACCCGGGCGAAATTGGCACAATCTGGCTTCGCGCGAGAATTGCAAACGAATCGACACTTGAAATCACAATACGCGATAACGGCGTTGGAATTAACGACGTTAACAAAGCGCGTGAGCCGATGTTTTCAACGGGCGGAGATGACCGCAGCGGCATGGGCTTCACTATCATGGAAAGCTTTATGGACAAGGTGAGGGTGCGTTCAGCAGCAGGAAAGGGGACAACGGTCACAATGTCGCGGCGTATTATCCGCAGGACGTCCGGAATATGACAGACGAAATGACGCAAGCTCTGAGAGAAGCCAAAAACGGAGATAAACAGGCGTCAACGCAGCTGATAGAGGAGAATTCGGGGCTCATCTGGAGCATCGCCAGACGTTTTTTCGGACGTGGAGTGGAAGCCGACGACCTGTATCAGCTTGGCTGTGTCGGTTTTCTGAAAGCCATTCAAGGCTACGATGAGGAATATGGTACCCAATTTTCCACGTATGCCGTTCCAAAAATCTCGGGTGAAATCCGCAGATTTTTGCGCGATGACGGAGCCGTCAAGGTGAGTCGTGGAATTAAAGAGCGTGCTCACACTATAAAAAACGCGAGAAGCTCGCTTGAGCAAGAGTTTGGAAGGGAACCCACGCTTTCTGAGATATCGGCTCAGACGGGCTTAGATGTCTCCGACATAGCAAGTGCTGAAACAGCTGTCGGTCCCACGGAATCGCTTCAACGCGAAACAGGGGACGAGGGCTTTACTCTCGAACAGGTTCTTGGCGATTTCGGTGAGGAAGAGCGCCTTGTTGAAAGAGTCTCGCTCAGGGAAACAATTGACCGATTGCCGGAGCGAGAGAGATGTGTAATCGCGCTTCGCTTTTTCCATAGCCTTACGCAGGACAGCACAGCGCGCGTCATGGGGGTTTCGCAGGTTCAGGTTTCAAGGCTTGAAAAGCGAGCGGTTGAGCGGCTTCGGGATATGCTTGAGCAATAACACCACTTTTAATAATTTTATATATACCTTGTTAATTCGCACAGCTTATTGTATAATTAGAGGCTACTTGATTTGTTCGGTGGACGCTAATCAATTGCTGTGCGAATACGATTTTTTAAGGTGATACAATGACTGAAAAGGAATTTAAAAATAGATATTTAAAGGCTCGAAAATCCGTCATCGAACGCGATTTCGAGCATTTAAACGATATGCAGATAAAAGCCGTTATGGCTACCGAGGGACCCTTGCTTCTTCTTGCGGGCGCAGGAAGCGGCAAGACTACTGTTCTTATTAACCGTATTGCAAATCTGCTTCGTTACGGCAGGGGCGGTGACAGCGAAGAGCTTCCGGAAAACGCTTCGGAGGCCGAGCTTGAGATTCTGGAACAGGCGGCTAGGGATAAAAACTATCCCGATATGAATAAAGCAAGGCGGATGGCGGCATTAGAGCCCTGCGAGCCTTGGAGGGTCATTGCCATCACCTTTACAAATAAGGCGGCGGAAGAGCTGAAAACGCGCCTTGAAAAAATGCTTGGACCCGCAGCTCGGGACATTTGGGCGCAAACCTTCCACTCCGCTTGCGTTCGAATTTTGCGTAGCTATGCGGACAGGCTCGGATACGACAAAAGCTTTACAATTTACGATTCGTCAGACAGTCTGTCTGTCATGAAGCATATTGTAAAAGACCTCGATATAGACGAAAAGGCATTCCCTCCGAAAACAATCCTTAACTACATCAGCAAGGCGAAGGATGGAATGCAGACCCCTGCCGATTTTACGGCACAGGCGAACGCTATGAATGATATACGTCGAAAGAAAATCGGAGAGGCGTATTCGGCATACGCAAAGCGTCTGAAGGACGCAAACGCCATGGACTTTGACGACCTCATCTATAACACCGTGCTGCTCTTGGAAAACAACAACGACGTGCGAGAAATTTATCAGAAACGCTTCAAATATGTTCTTATCGACGAGTATCAGGACACCAATAATTTGCAGTATCGACTTGCCTCAGCTCTTACAGGAAACAGAGAAAATATCTGCGTTGTTGGTGACGATGACCAGAGTATCTATAAATTCCGCGGCGCGACTATTGAAAATATCTTAAGCTTTGAAAACCACTATAAGAAGGCCCGCGTAATCCGACTGGAGCAGAATTACCGATCGACGGGCAATATTCTTGGTGCTGCAAATGCTGTGATTCGAAATAATCAGGCACGCAAGGGCAAGGAACTTTGGACAGAAAAGGACATGGGCGATAAGCTTACCCTTTATGTCGCACAAAACGAGAACGACGAAGCACAGTACGTTGCGACCAATATGTTAGACAGCTTTGCTCTTGGCACAAACTGGCGTGACAATGCAGTTTTGTACCGAATGAACGCTCAGACGAACAAGCTCGAGTACGCTTTCAAAAGAAATGGCATACCTTACCGAATTGTCGGTGGTACACGCTTCTTTGACAGACTCGAAATCAAGGACATGATGGCGTACCTTTGCGTAATTCTCATTCCACAGGACGACTTGCGCCTTACCCGTATTATTAACACTCCGCCTCGCGGAATCGGCGACAAAACAATTGAAACGGCGCAGGCGATTGCGGCGTCTATAGATAGCTCTCTCTTTGAAGTAATCAAGCACGCAAATGAGTATGAGGATTTGGGCAGAGCTTCCGTAAAACTGCGCGAGTTTGCAATTATGATTGACGAGTTCCGAGCTTTAGCGGAAAATACGCCGCTTGATGAGCTTTTTGACATTGTCGTTGACAAAACCGGCTATGTTCGCGCTCTTGAAGCGAAACCCTCAGACGAAAATACTGCGCGAATTGAAAACATCGGGGAGCTTAAGACCAACATTATTAGCTACATAAAGGAAACTGGCGAAACAAGTCTTGCCGGATTTTTGGATGAGGTTGCGCTTTATTCCGAAATTGATAACTACGACGCTGACAATAACTGCGTTACAATGATGACCATGCACTCTGCCAAGGGCCTTGAGTTTGACAATGTGTATATCATCGGAGTTGAGGAAGGCATTTTCCCCGGAATACGAAGCATTGGTGAGCCGGAGGAAATGGAGGAAGAACGCAGACTCTGCTACGTCGGTATTACGAGAGCAAGACGCAACCTTACTCTTTGCTGTGCAAGACAGCGAATGCTGTTTGGTAAGACAAGCACAAATAACCCCTCGCGTTTTGTCGAGGAAATACCGAGCGAATATATCGAGCGTAAGGAAGCGTTCCGCAACGATAGCTTCGGCACAAAATCAGAGTTCGGAACTAGGTTGGAATTCTCTTCATATTCCGCTGGAATAAAAAAGCCATCTGCACCAGAGAAACCGAAATATTCAGCCATTCCTCAGCAAACGCAAAAAACTGCGGCAAACTTCATCGCTGGGGATGCAGTTGTTCATAAAGCTTTTGGCGATGGTACAATAACGAAGATAACCCCAATGGGCGGAGACAGCCTTGTAGAAATCGAATTTTCCGGCGGCACTAAAAGGCTTATGATGAAGGCTGCCGCAGAGCATATGCAAAAGAAATAAATTCCGACAGGAATCGGGAAGGATAAGCTTAAACAAATGGCAATCGATAACAAAAATTATGTGGTTCTGGGTCGGGCGGCGCTGATTTTAACCACATTGATATGGGGAACATCGTTCGTTGTTCTAAAGAATTTGCTGGACTATGTTCCAATATTTTACGTTCTCGCGTTTCGGTTCAGCGGAGCTGCTTTACTGATGCTTTTTGTGTTTATTAGGCATTTAAAGAAATTTGATAAGCAATACCTCTTGAACGGTATGGTTTTGGGAACCTTGCTTTTTGGTGGATACGCGGTTCAAACATATGGGCTATATTATACAACGCCAAGCAAAAACGCTTTTTTAACGGCCGCCTATTGCGTTCTAGTTCCCTTTGTTTGTTGGATAGTTCAGAAAAAGCGTCCTGACAAATTTAACATTATTTCAACAATTATTTGCCTTGTCGGAGTTGGCTTCGTATCGCTTAAAAATGACCACTCGGTCGAATTTGGCGATTTGCTCACGCTTTGCTGTAGCATATTTTATGCTACACATATTGTTTTGACTTCCAAATATGTAAAAGGCCGTAGCGTCGCGCTCCTTACGATGATACAGTTCGCAACCGCCGGAGTACTTTCGTGGATATTCGCGTTAGTAACCGGCCCGTTTCCGACGGGCATTTCGACAGGAAACATATTGCGCATAGTTTTCCTTACAGTCATGTGTACGGCTGTCTGTTTTTTGCTTCAAACCTTTGGACAAAAGCACACTCCACCGGCTACCGTCGCTATCATTTTGACGCTTGAGTCCGTTTTCGGTGCAGGATTTTCTGTGTTAGTAAACCATGAAGTCTTGACTACAAAACTGATTGTAGGCTTTGCGCTTATCTTTTCTGCAGTTATCATTTGCGAGACGAAACTTGGATTTTTAAAGCGGAAAAAGGACGTTATAATTGAACCTGAAATTGCCGACATAGAACCGAGATTATTTGAATAGAAAAATCCCCAATGCTCAACGCATTGGGGATTTTTCTATTCAAAAGACCTTATTGCTGTTTTTTTCTTTACTTAAATAGCTTTGCTTTTCTGAAGATGAAGGAGACTAAAAGACTGATTACCGCTGAGGCCGCTACGATTATAACAAAGCCCCACGGAGTCTGCGTAAAGTGCATTGCAGCGATATCGACGTTCATTCCGAAAGCGCTGAATATCATTGTCGGAATAGCCATTACGACAGTTATAATTGCGAGAACTTTCATTACTATGTTTAGGTTGTTGGAGATAACAGAGGCAAAAGCATCCATCATGCCACTCAAAATTCCGCTGTAGATATTAGCCATTTCAATTGCCTGCTTGTTTTCAACTATGACATCATCAAGCAAATCAGAGTCATCGGGATACTTCTTGATGAGATCATATCTGAACAGCTTTTCAAGAACCGCCTCGTTGGAACGAAGCGCGGTGGTGAAATAAACAAGGCTTTTTTCTAGCTTAAGCAGTTCAATCAGCTCATGATTTTTTGTTGATTTGTGCAGCTTGTTTTCAACTTCGTCGCTCTTCCTATCGATTATACTAAGGTATTGCAGATAGAGAGTTGAAATGCGGTATAGAATCTGAAGGATAAAACGTGATCTCATGAATGTGCGGAAATCACGAACTCTTCCGGATGCGAATGGGTGAATAACCGGCGTGTCTTCGCTGCAAACCGTTATTACCACATCTTTAGTGACGATTATTGAAAGCGGGATCGTGTTGTAGAGCTCCTTGGCGTTATGCTCCTCAACTGTTGGGATATTGACGAGTATCATGGTATAGTCTTCGTCTGTTTCGATTCGTGAACGCTCGTAGGTATCAAGAGCGGCTCTGAGCGTGTCGATGTCGAGCTCCAAGGCCTTCGACGTTTTAAGTAATTCGGCCTCAGTAGGATTTGTCATAGAAATCCAGCAGCCGTTCTCAAGGCTTTCGATTTCTTCTAGCTTATTAGCTTTTGAGAGGTAGTACTTGACCATTTATATCATTCCTTTCGCTGCTTCGCACAGAACGAAGCAACGAAAAGCTTAGTTCTGTACAAATTATTTCTCCATATTCGGAGGGGGGTTGCTACTGTCAGGTAACGGGTCTGACTTCATTGATTCTCACTTCCTGTAAAATTGATGTTTCATGGTGGGGACAATAGCTACTCTGCCTTTTTGTCGCTTGCTAATTATGTATGCCCACGAATAGCTTGTGCAAAAACAGAGGTATAAATCATTTTAAGACCGCAAAATTGTTTTGTCAATTGTTATCAACGGATTGCGAGCTTTTTCTAGTGCTTTTTTAAAGAACATTTCAAGGTTTGGCACAAGGGATTTTCTTGTACAAGGATATATTACCAGTATATGAAATGTTAACCATATGAGTAAGGCGAAAAACTCCCCAATGCTTAGGCATCGGGGAGTTGGAGTTTAGTCGCTTAGAGCGTGCTTAGCGGTTACAACAACACTTGTATCGTAACAAGCAAAGGCGTCGTCGACCAAGTCCTTGTCGGGAGCCTTTGTGAACAGGGATACGACAGGAACAATAATGAAGCCTGCAAGCATAGTAAATGCCCCGCAGTTGATTGGGGATGCTAGCAGAGCAGGGAAGGAGCTGTGGAAAAGCAAGTTGAGTATCATTAAGCCGGAACCAAAAGCAAAGTTTACGAAAACAGCGATCTTAGTCGTGCGCTTCCAGTAAAGACTGAAAAGGAAGGGAGCGAGGAATGATCCGGCCAAAGCACCCCAGGAAATACCCATGAACTGTGCGATAAATGCTAAGCTCGCCTTGTATTGGATTATCGCAATTATTACCGATATAAGTATGAAAACTACAATCAGCACTCGAATGCTCAGAAGTTGGCGCTTATCGGTCATTTCCTTCGAGAATAGAGGCTTGATAAAATCCAGCGTTAGTGTGGAAGATGACGCCATAACAAGCGAGGAAAGAGTTGACATCGAGGCAGATAGCACGAGGATTACAATAAGCCCAATTAGAATAGGGGAGTAGTTGGAAAGCATAGTGGGGATAATTGAATCAACCCCGTTTGCGTTAACAAATTCGCTTGTGGTAAAGAGTCTTCCGAAGCCACCCATGAAGTAGCAGCCACCGGCGATGATGATGGCGAAAACTGTTGAAATAATAGCACCCTTTTTGATGTCTTTTTCACTCTTTATAGAGTAAAACTTCTGAACCATCTGGGGAAGTCCCCAAGTTCCGAGAGAAGTTAAGAGTATAACACCGAAAAGAGCAAGTGGGTCAGGACCGAAAAATGATGCAAATACTCCAGGAGAGGTGGATACACTCGCATCTGAAACCTTGGATAGCGCGTCCAAAGAACCCATGAAGCCGCCGTTTGTTTTAAGTACTGCGAATATTACGGCAACGATACCAACGAGCATGATTATTCCCTGAATGAAGTCGTTGATTGCGGTGGCCATGTAACCACCAGCGATAACGTACACTCCGGTGAGCACAGCCATAATAATTATGCAGACAGTGTAATCAATGTTGAACGCCATTCCGAAAAGACGGGAGAGACCGTTGTACAGCGAGGCTGTGTAAGGGATTAGGAAAATAAACACGATAAGTGAAGCAACAACCTTTAGAGCTGTGCTGTCAAGCCTTGCACCGAAAAACTCGGGCATGGTTGAACTCTCAAAATGATGCGTCATCAGGCGAGTTCTTCTTCCTAAAACCACCCATGCAAGAAGACTTCCCAGCACGGCGTTGCCAATTCCTATCCAAGTCGCAGAAATTCCAAATCTCCAGCCGAACTGACCGGCAAAGCCGACGAAAATAACCGCCGAAAAGTAAGTTGTGCCGTATGCGAAGGCCGTGAGCCATGGACCGACCGAGCGTCCACCAAGGACGAACCCGTTGACATCGGTTGCATGACGGCGGCAGTAGAATCCAACACCTACCATAATTGAGAAGAAAACGATGAGCATGATGAGCTTGATTACCATTTTAACAAGTCCTTTCTTTGGAGAACAAAAAAACGCCCTCCGTAATTAGATTACAGAGGGCGGGAAATACTTGCCCGCGGTACCACCTCAGTTTACCGTTTTCTCACGAAATCGGCCTCGTCGGGTGCGGCACATATGTGCGATACCCCAGCGCTGTAACGGGCGTTCCCGATGCGCTCTACTTGCGGCATAGCCGCTGTCAAGTGCACAGCTCGCGAAATGTATTCAATCAAAACTTTCCTGCTGTCTTGCACCAACCGACAGCTCTCTGAAGGAAAAATCTTAAATTACTTGTTTCCGGTCATTGCTTTTAATGTGGCAATTGTAGCGCTTTAAAGCGCGAATGTCAAGAGCTAATCTATGCATAACATGAATATTTTAGAATTTAAACAGTTAAAGTGCATTTTTGAGTATTTGGAACGTCAAAATAGACAAATCTATTCTTCTTTGTACATTTTTGCAAATACAGGGATGTACAAAATCAGCGTTGCCGCCATGGCAAAACCGCAGAGTACAATCAAGGCATTTGCTGTTCCATCTTCCATTTCGGGAAAGAAAATGGGGCGCAGAAAAAGAATAAACATTACTATGTAAACTAGAGCAGTGCTGACCTTACCGAACCACTTAGCACCGTTAAGCTTTTTTCCGTTATGGCGAAGCATAATAAGACCCATAGCGACCATAAAGCCTTCTTTTATAACGTAAAGTGCAAACAAGTAGCGCATAAAAGGGTATTTAAAGATAAAGCAAATTATCAAAGCGCCCTGCGTGAGTTTGTCGGCTAAGGGATCTATAAACTTTCCAAGCTCCGTGACCATATTACATTTTCGGGCAATAAGTCCGTCAAAGAAATCAGATAAAGACGAAATGCCGACTATTGCCGCTGCGATATAATAATCCTTAGCACTTTCGGCTGTCATGAATGTGTACATAAAGAAGGGGATAAGCAATATGCGAAAATATCCGAGAATATTCGGAACCGACAATACATCCTCACGCTTGAACATTAACATTCTCCTACAACCTATATACTTTGCCTGTTTTTTAATCAAGTGACTTCCAAGCGGTCTCAAGCGCAATTTCCATCATCTGCGTAAAGCCATCCTGCCGCTCACCAGCCGTAAGTCCCTCTCCGGTGAATACGAGGTCGGAAATTGTAAGAATACTCAAAGCTTGCTTTCCAGCCTTTGCTGCAGTGAGGTATAGACCTGCCGTTTCCATTTCTACGGCGAGAATACCCATTTCGCGGTACTTTGCGGCGGATTCGCTATTTGCGTCATAGAACTGGTCTGCTGTGAAAACAGAGCCAACAACGGCGTGTGCGCCAATTCTTTCAGCAGAGTCAGCGGCGTGCTTGAGCAAAGTGTAGCTTGCCATGGGAGCAAACGTTCCAGGGAAGTTGTACTGGTTTACAAAGCCGCTGTTCGTTGACGCACCCATCGCGATTACGACGTCGCGCAGCTTGATGCTGTCGTCTATACCGCCGGCACTGCCGATTCGAATTATGCTGTCAACATCGAAAAAGTTGTAAAGCTCATATGAGTAAAGCCCGATTGATGGAATACCCATACCGCTGCCCATTACGGAAATTCTTTTGCCTTTATAGGTGCCTGTGTAGCCGAACATATTGCGTACTGTATTGAAGCATACGGGATTTTCCAAGTAGTTTTCCGCAACGTATTTTGCGCGCAGGGGATCACCCGGCATAAGAACGACCTTTGCGATATCGCCCTTGTTGGCTTCGTTGCAAGCTGATGGTACTATCATAATCATAATCTCCTATTATTTAAATAATGCGGCCAAACTTTCGGTGTACGGCGGTCTGCAAATTCCCTTTTGGGTTACGATTCCGGCAATAAGCTCGTTATCCGTAACGTCAAAAGCCGGATTGAAGCACTTTACCCCGTCCAAAGCCATGGGCTTAGCATAAAATTTTGTCTTAATCTCGTCAGGATCGCGCTGTTCAATTTCAATATCCGCTCCGGTTTTGCAGTCGAGGTCGATGGTGGAGGTCGGCCCGAGAACATACACGGGAACTCCATAGTGCTTTGCAAGCACGGCAACGCCGCAGGTGCCGATTTTGTTTGCCGTGTCACCGTTTGCTGAAACACGGTCACAGCCAACAAATACAGCCTGAATCCAGCCGTTACGCATGACTGTGTTTGCCATGTTGTCGCATATGAGGGTAACATCAACACCAGCCTTGTAAAGCTCGTAGGAGGTGAGTCTCGCGCCCTGAAGCAGAGGTCTTGTTTCATCGGCAAAAACCCGGAATTTCATTCCGCGCTCAGTACCAAGAAGAATGGGACCGAGCGCTGTTCCATAGCGTGAAGTTGCAAGCGGTCCGGCGTTGCAGTGGGTTAGAATACCGTCGCCATCTTTGACGAGAGTCAAGCCGAACTCGGAGATGCTACGGCACATCTCAATATCTTCGTTGTGAATTGCTCTAACTTCATCCAAAAGCACTTTGCGGATTTCGTCAGGGGAAAGAGCAGAGTTCTTCCTCGCAAGTGCAACCATGCGCTTTAATGCCCAACTTAGATTCACGGCGGTGGGACGTGAGGAGTTAAGATAATTCGCCATCTTTTCAAGCTCCGCACAGAAGTCGGCACCGCTTTTCGCGTTGATGTCTACTGACAACGCGTAAAGACAATAGGCCGCGCAGATTCCAATTGCCGGTGCGCCGCGTACTTTAAGCATTTTTATAGCGTCATACATTTCTTCTGCCGTTTTTAGCGAAATTTCTTTCTCCTCGTTGGGAAGAAGAGTTTGGTCAACTATAAAGAGTGAGTTTTCACTCTCAACGTATCTGATATTGTCCAATAAAATCACATCCTGTCGTATAATGAAAAAATTATATAACGAAACAATCGCCAAATCAACATTATAATTTGCATTTTATATTATAGTTATCCCCATATTAGGTGGAATTCATAAGAACGGAGGGAGTGAGACTTTGATGTCCTCCTAGTTTTTAGGCTTTTGCTTGTTTTTTTGATTAGTTTGACGCAAAACTTTGCTATAATTGATTGAGTTGAACAACTTAATTGATAGAAAAAAACCACAAAATACTCGAATACAAAATTACTTCGAATTGTTTTAGTGTACCATTTACAAGCTGGGGTATCGAACTTTGTCGAAGAAGTCAATTTTTACATATTTTACGAAAAAGCGGAAAATTATCGCTTGCGCTTTGAGTATGTTTCATATATACTTATCGGGAGTTATATTTTGGGAAGAAACAAAAGGCAAAAGCAGTACCCGGCATTAAAATTATTTTTGGGAGGATTAGAAATGAAGGGGCAGAAAATGCTTAAGGTAATCAGCATTCTCATGGTTGTCATTACCTTGGGGGCTATTGCAGCGGGAGCTTTCAGTTTTAAGCAGAACATCTTGGATGTTAAAACCGCAAAAGAAGCAGAAAAAGCAGACAAAGTAGCAAGTATCAACAAACTAGAAGAAGGCTCAACAAAACTCGAGTCAAACCGCGCGACCTATGATGAAGGAGTTGCAGCTCTTGCAGAAGGTCAGAAGATGTACGACGAAGGCATGGCAACTCTTAAAGCTAAAACAGCTGAGTACGATGCAGGCGTAGCAAAACTCGCAGCAAGCAAAGCAGCCTACGAAGCAGGTAAGGCTACATATGCAGCTGGCAAGAAACAGTATGATGCAGGCTTGGCAGAGTATAATTCAAAAAAAGCTGCTTATGAATCAGGCTTGGCTGAGTATACTGCAGGTAAGAAACAGTATGAAGCAGGCTTAGCTCAGTATAACACTGGTAAGGCTACATATGACGCAGGTATTGCAGCTCTCAACACAAAGACTGCTGCATACACGGCAGCCAAGGCAGCAACCGCTAACGGCAAGGAAGCATTTGAAGCAACTTTAGCAGCAGGCAAGGCTGAACTCGATGCTGGCCAGGCTCAGTATGATTCGAAAAAGGCTTTGATTGAGTCTTCCGAGAAGCAGCTTATAGCAGCTAAGGAAGCCGGTCTGTTAACTGGCGATGCACTTAAGGAGAAAGAAGCACTGCTTGCAGCAGCTAAAGAGCAGCTTGCAGCAGCTGCAAAGAAGATTGAAGAAGGCAAAGCTAAGCTCGTTTCTTATGACACAGCTATTGCTGGCGTCAAGGAATACGAAGCAGGAAAAGCAAAGCTTGATGCAGCTGCTACCCAGCTTGCAACAGCAAAAGCAACTCTTGATGCAGCCACCGCAAAGCTTACACCTGCAAAGGCACAGCTTGATGCAGCAGTTCCTCAGCTTGCAGCTGGCAAGGCAAAGCTTGAAGCCGCCGCCGCTCAGCTTGCAGCTGGCAAGACAAAGCTTGATGAGTTTGAAGCAGGTCAGGCAAAGCTCTCTTCTGCTACAGCTCAGCTCGCAGCAGGAAAAACAAAGCTTGATGATGCTGCTAAGCAGCTTGAAGAAGGCAAAGCTAAGCTCGCAGAGTTCGAAACTGGCGAGAAAATGGTCACCGATGGTTTCGCGACACTTCTCTCTAACCCCGATGTTAAGGCAAAGGTTGACGCAGGTATGGAGCCCATAGCTGCTGCAAGAGAAGCTGTTGAGGATGCTACCGTTGATACAACAAAATTGCTCAAGGATAGAATGATCGTTTACGTTGCATTCATTCTTGCCGCTCTCCTTGGCCTCATCGCTGCTATCCTCGGTATTGGAGCAGCTAAGATGCCCAGCATTGGCAAGATCAAGGGCGGAATCCTCCTTGGCGTACTCGCTCTCGTTATTGCGCTGGCCTCTAACGGCTATGGCATTTACACCTCTTATCAGGAATTCCTGATGCCAATGGTTGCAGCAATTGCAGTTTGCGTAGGCGCACTTCTCTTTGTTGTTGCAATCTTCAGTTATAAGAACGCTCTTGTAGCTCTTATGACCGCTGAATAAGAACACTCTTTTCGGCTAATTACAATTTTAAATTAACGCGGACTTCATTTGAAGTCCGCGTTAATTTAATGTATAATAGGTCAATACGATCGAGTATTTAACTTGATTTTTTGTCTTGACTAATCTCAATATGACGATTAAGCTATACCTACAATTTTTGAATGAAAAATTTAAAGTCAAATCGTTCGTAATTACTTATCGGGAAAAAGGAATACCATAATTATGGAAAATAAGCCTACAATTCTGGTAGTTGAAGACCACGATAGCGCAAGCAACTATATCTCTGCAATTCTAACTTCCAATGATTTTAACGTAATAAAGACAGCAAAAGGAAAAGAAGCAATCGCCATGGCGGCATCTTATTGCCCGGATATGATTTTGCTAAATATGGGCTTGCCCGACATTAGTGGCATTGATGTGCTAAAGGCCATCAGGCTTTGGTCAAATGTACCCATAATTTTTGTGTCGTCGCACGTTTCTGAGAACGAAGTTGTGGAAGCTTTGGATCTTGGCGCTGATGACTATATTAAAAAGCCATTTCGAACACCTGAGCTTATGGCCAGAATAAGGACAGGATTCAGGCATAGCCAAAAGAACGTCGATGTTAATCCAATCAGAACCGTTGGTGAAATGATGATTGACATTGACAGAAGAAATGTAACTATAACCGGAAAGAGAATCCATCTTACTCCGAATGAATATAAGATTATTGTTCTTCTTTGCAAGAACTTGGGGAAAGTACTCACATATGACTTCATAATCAAGGGAATATGGGGTCCGTGCACAAAGGAAACGTATGAGAGTGAATTGCAAGCCCTTCGTGTTAATATTGGTAATATAAGGAAAAAGATCGAAAATGATCCTGCAAAACCCAGATATATTCTTACGGAAGTCGGAATCGGATACCGAATGGCGGAAGATTAATTATTAATAATACACAAAAGGCAGACCTATTTACCAAGAATTATTGGCAAATATAGGGTCTGCCTAATTACTTTATATAATCTTTATACCCCCGCTGAAATTCGTTATACTATCTTTATACGTACAGAGTTAAAATTAGTTCTGGTCAAGACAATTAATAGTAAAGAGGGAGAGACGTAAAAAAATGAATCTATACTTTGGAATCATTTTCGGCGTAATTATTATTTCAATAATTGCGACGATCCTGCTGTTTCGCTTTGTTTTCAAACAGAGCAAGGGAACAAAAGAAATGCAGGAAATTTCAGATGCGATTAGAGACGGCGCAATGGCATTTTTGAACAGGCAATATAAAACAATTGCCCTGATAGCAGTATTTGCGCTTGCAGTCATTGTTGCTGCTGTTTACTGGGGAAAGCTTTCCGCAGGTGCAGACGTCGCTATGAGCGCAGCTATCCATACCGGAATATCATTCATCGTCGGCGCACTTTGCTCCGCATTATCGGGATATATCGGAATGTATATGTCTGTGAACAGCAACATTCGTGCTGCTGAAGGCGCGAGAACCAGCTTGGACAAATCTCTACAGATCGCATTCAAGGGTGGCTCTGTTACAGGACTTGCAGTTACAACACTATCACTTCTCGGTGTTGCATCGCTGTTCCTCGTTTTCGGTGGTGCTTCCAGCGATGAGAGCCTGATTAAGGGCGCACCCAACCTTATAGTTGGCTTTGGCTTTGGTGCTTCACTTGTCGCTCTGTTTGCACAGCTTGGTGGTGGTATCTATACTAAGGCTGCCGATGTTGGCGCTGACCTTGTTGGCAAGGTCGAAGCCGGCATACCTGAAGATGACGCAAGAAACCCCGCTGTCATTGCCGATCTTGTCGGTGATAATGTCGGCGACTGCGCAGGCAGAGGCGCTGACCTTTTTGAATCAACTGCTGCTGAAAACGTCGGAGCTATGATTCTTGGCGTAACGCTTTATCAGGTGTTCGGCCTTAAGGGTATTCTTTTCCCGCTTGTTGCCCGTGCGCTTGGTATTATCGCTTCATTGATTGGCGTTCTTTGCGTTAAGGTTAAGGACGAGAACAAGGATCCGATGAGTTCGTTGAACCTTGGATACGCTGTAACGTCCGCTATTATGGCTGTGCTTCTCACGGTTCTTATCAAAGTCATGCTTGCCGGCACAACTCCGGACGGGGTAGCCGTAAACACATGGATGCTCGCAGGCTGTGGTCTTACTGGTATCGTACTTAGCTATATCTTCGTATGGCTTACCAATTATTATACCTCTTACAACAAGAAGCCCGTTCAGAGTATTGCGGAAGCAAGTAAAACCGGTGGTGCAACAAACATCATTTCCGGTATTGCAGTAGGTATGAGATCAACAGCACTTCCTGTTCTCTTCATCTGCGCAGCAATCTATGTTGCATATGAGCTCGGAAATGCAGCTATGGGCGGAGCAGCTAACGCCGGTCTTTACGGAACTGCTGTTGCTACTATGGGTATGCTATCAACCTGCACTTATGTCCTCGCGATGGACGCTTTCGGACCTATCACCGATAATGCCGGCGGCATCATCGAGATGTCCGGTGCTCCCGAAGAAATCAGAAACACAACAGATAAGCTTGATGCTTGCGGCAACACCACAAAGGCTTTGACAAAGGGCTATGCCGTTGGTTCCGCTTCACTTGCTACTTTCCTTCTGTTTGCTGCTTATGCAGATGAGGTTAAGGCAATTACAGGCAACGCATTCACTGTTGATATTAGCAAGCCTGCTGTTTTCATTGCTGCTTTCATCGCTGCAATGGTCGTTTTCCTTTTCAGCTCAACCGCTATCAACGCAGTAAGCAGAGCTGCGCAGTATGTCATTATTGAGGTTAGACGTCAGTTCAAGGAAATTCCCGGCATCATGGAAGGCAAAGCAAAACCCGATTACGCAAAATGCGTCGATATCGTAACCAAGGGCGCACTGCACGAAATGGTTCTTCCCGGTCTAATCGTTGTTTTAGTTCCAATTCTGGTCGGCGTACTCCTCGGCAGAGAAGCCGCAGGCGCTTATCTGTTGGTATGCACCATCGTGGGTGTTATTGTTGCACTGTTCCTCAATAACAGCGGCGGCGCTTGGGACAATGCAAAGAAATTTGTTGAGATGGGCTTTGACGGCGGCAAGGGCTCCGAAACACACAAAGCTGCTGTTGTAGGCGATACCGTAGGCGATCCTTTCAAGGATACCGCAGGTCCTTCGCTCCACGTTCTCATAAAGCTCACCAGCACTCTTCTGCTTCTATTCCTCGTTCTGTTCACTCATTGATTAAAATTTAGTCAGTATTATTTAAAAAGCAGCTCAGGGTTTCCGGGAAATATCCCGAAAACCCTGAGCTTGTTTTTTGATTTATGTTACGTTCAGCTTCAGCTGCGCTTAATATATATTATCACTTTTATGACTATTGCTATTGTTTAAGTTATCTAGCTAAGTAAAATCAAAGTAATCCGGGTTTCTAATCCCCCTCGGCCTTCGTGTTTTCTTTAGTGCCGGAATTTGAATCAGGACTCGCACTCGCCTTAGTGTTAGCGCTTGCTTCAGGGCTTGTACTTTCTGATTGACCGGAGCTTGTTGCTTCGGGGCTCGCACTTGCCTCAGAACTCGAACTTGCCCCTGGGGTGGGATTTGCCGCCATATCGTCGGCGACCAAATCAGTGCTTGCCGTAAATGGCTTTTTCAAAATCGAAATAACAACTCTTCTGTTTTTGGCCTTGTTCTCAGCGGTATCATTTTCGGCAACCGGTCTATATTCACCATATCCGATAGAAGCCATGCTCTCAGGAGTCAAGCCACAATTAACCAACGCCCGCCAAACACTACCAGCTCGGGCACTGCTTAAATCCATATTATCTACAAATCTTGCTGTTGAGATTGGATCTGAATCTGTATGTCCCTCAACAAGAATAAATGAGTAATCCAATTTAACAAGTAAAGTTCCTATTTCGTTGATTATCGTTGAAGAATATTCGCTTAGTGTCGCGCTTCCGGCAGGGAAGAGGGCATTATCCTTGAAGGAAATGATAATACCGGTATCATCAAGCGTGGTATCGACTTGGTTCTGCAAATTGCCTTGCTTGAGCAAATCATTTATTTCCTTAAAAAACTCAGCATAATCATCCCAATATGCATCGACACCGGCTGCGTCACCAGTCGAGGTTTGAATATCGCCTCCGGCTGCTGCTGCGGCGGCGGCAGCTGCGGATGCGACTGCTGTACCCTGCATTGTACTGAATCCCTCTTGCAATGATTCAGACATCGCTGCAGACTTTTTTGCGTCAAGTTGGCTGGAACAATAAAGAATAATAAACAGAATCAATAGCAAATTCATTAGATCTGAGTATGTAAGCAGCCATCTTTCACTAGTATCTTTTTCAACTTTTTGTTTTGGCATTACATTAACCCTCTCTACTCATTAGGTGCGTGTTAACCCTTACTTTTAGCTCCCTTGTCTTTTGATCCTTTGTCGGAAGAAGCAGCTTTAGCAGCTGAGGGGCCGCACTTTGCCAGCAAGAACTCTTTTATACGTGCCGGATATTCTCCTGCCTGTATTGCAAGAAACCCATCGACCATGATTTGGTAGTAAGCAAATTCTTCTTCGGCGGCTGCCTTGATGTGAGCACCGATTGGAAGCCATAGCAGGTTTGCCGAACCAACGCCGTACAGCGTTGCTATAAACGCGGTCGCAATCTTTCCTCCAAGAGAATCCATATCACTCATATCTTTTAGAATACTGACCATGCCCATAACCGTTCCCAAAACGCCCATAGTCGGAGCCGCACCGCCCATTCCCTCAAATACAGCAGCAGCGGCTTCGTAATCGCTATACATCGCCTCGCACTCTGCTTCCAGAGTTTGTTTTAAATATTCCGGAGATACTCCGTCTGCAATGTATGACATTCCTTTTTTTAAGACTGGATTTTCATACTTTTCTGCTTCTGTTTCCAACGCGAGCAGACCGCTTTGTCTTGCAATTATGGCTATCTCCACCAATAAATCTACTAATGCGACTACATCCTTTTTTTTGCTGAAAAAAGCAAGTTTTAATCCGGCAGGCACTTTCTTGAGCTTGCTTAATGGATTGGCAGCAAGGACAATTCCCAAAGTTCCTCCAAAAACGATACTAATAGCCGGTATTTTAACAAGAGCTGACAATACGCCGTCATCCTCTAAATATCCAAATATAACTCCTGCAAAACCAATCAGCGTGCCAACTATCGCAAGTATATTCATTAACGTACCTCCACCAATACCTAAGAAGCAAAAAAAGAACAAGCTAATTATGTAAAATAATAATATATATAAACGTTCGATTTATTTATTCTCTAAATATCCCTTTTTTCAAGAGGCAACAGCACCAATTTTTAGGATGAAATTACTTATATTATTTGATAGAACATTCAAGATTCCAAATCATAATACAATAGAGGGGACGTGAAAAAGCGGTAGGCAGATAATCCTGCCTACCGCTTTTGCTATTATTAGTAATATGAAGTTGAAAGCTTATTTCACCTTGACCCCAGCAGAGTTCAAAATGATTTAGGAATCGGAACCAATTAAGCTTTCTTCGTCCTTGATTTTTGTTCGTGGTTCTTCCACATAACCCACAGCGGACCTGCAATGCAAATGGTCGAGTAACAGCCGGAAATTGTACCGAACATCATCGGAAGTGCAAAGTCTTTGATGGATTCAATGTTATAGATTTGCGCAAAGACATAGACAATCGTTATACTGACAAAAACGGCGATGTTAGTATTGATTGAACGCGACATTGACTGGGTGATGCTTGTGTTGACAAGTTCTTCGGTAGTTGTCTTGCTTGACATAACTTGCTTATTTTCTCTGATTCGGTCATAAATGACTATGGTGTCGTTGATGGAGAAACCAATAATTGTCAGTACGGCCGCAATGAAAGAATCGTTAAGTGGAATTTGGAAGATGATAAAGACTGAGGTAACGACAAAAGCATCGTGGAACAGAGCAACGATTGCCATGAAGCCTGCCGAGAAGCCGCCGATTTTTTTGAAGCGGAATCCGACATAAACGAGAATAAGGCCAAATGACAGGAATATTGCGAGTAAACCTTGTCTAAAGAAACGCACTCCGGTAGAAGGCTTAACTGACTGGGACGTTTCAAATTTTAGTCCCGCGTTAGGATAAGCTTTTGTCAAAGTATTAGTAACGGTTTCTTGTTCCTGGGAAGTTATGGAATTGTTATCGGAGAGGTTGACGACGAGCATTTTTGCACCCGTTGCTTGCGTAGTCTGTTCCAGACAGTTTGTTGTCTTTCCGAGCGCATCTTCAATGAGATTGCCTGCCTCTTCTACGTCGATTTGATCTGTGATTGAGTACTTGAGAACTGAACCGCCTTGGAACTGGATGTCAAGCTTAATGCCAAAAGTAAAGGCAGCGATAACACCGGCAAGAAGTATACAAAGCGATATTATAAAGTAGATGTTTCTATTTTTGTAAAAGTTAATGATTTTCATTCTGAAATCCTCCTTGCGCCGAATAAAACAGGCTTCTGCAAGCACTTATACTCGCTAAGCGACCTAATCATAAGGCGCGAAGCGGTAACACCGGCAACAAAGTTCATCAGAACGCCGCAAAGGAGAGTATAGCCGAAGGAAAGCATAGACCCCGAGCCGAAAATCATAAGAACTATTGATACAATTACGACGGTGATATTGCCGTCAAAAACGGATGAAAACGCGCGGTGAAAGCCTGCATCAATGGCCGAACGGAGGGTCTTGCCCGAACTGAGTTCTTCCTTTATACGTTCGGAGACGATAACGTTTGCGTCAACGCCCATACCTATTGAAAGGATTACGCCGGCGATACCGGGCAAAGTAAGCGTAAACTGCGGGATTGAAAGCGCAAGAAGCTGGCCAACAACCTGAAGCGTAAGGGCAACACACGCGACCAGACCGGGCAAGCGATAATAAAACAGCATGAACAGGCAAACAAGAGCAAAAGCGATTTTCCCAGCCAATACCATTGTATCAAGCGCATTGCTACCAAGAGTGGGGCTGATGATGTTTGCATCATTTGCAATCATGGAGAAGGGAAGAGAACCGGAATTAATCTTAGCTGCAAGAGCTGTTGCGGCTTCCAAGCTCTTCTGATTTGTAATTCTTGCGACACCACCGGTTATTTGATCTTCAACAGTGGGGGAGGTAATCTCGTTTTCATCCATGAAAATCGAGATTGGCTTGCCGATAAGAGCCTTTGTCGCATCGGAGAACTTTTGAGAACCTGTGTCAGTAAGTTCCAGAATGACAACATAAGAACCATCTTCCTGGCTTACTGTGCCATAGCTTTTCTTAACGTCGGCACCTTCGAGGACGACATTGCCGTTGGGATCTTTAAATGTAAGAAGCGCAGTTTCGCCTAATTCTGAAATAGCCTTTTGAGCATCGAAATCTGCCTCATCGGATTTCCACGGGAATTTTACAATTATCGATCCGCTTGTTGTTTCAATATTGATTTCGCGGTCAGTGATGTTTTGTGCGTCCATACGAGTTTCGATAATCGTTTTTGCGGCTTCAAGCTCGTCAGCGGTAGGTGCACGTCCCAGGTCCTTTGGCGTGTATGTTGCTTCAACACCGCCGCGTATGTCTATGCCAAAACGCATTTCGTCGGCACCTTTAAGGTTAATGCTGCCGAGGTGTATTCCAAGAAATGCAGCATAAAGCAGTGCTGACGTTATCAGAAACACTATAAAAAATGTTGTTTTTGAATTCTTTTGTTTCAATGTATTTCCTCCCAGTAAATATAATATTTTAATTGTTCAAACGCGGTTTACCTATATCATGCCGTCTTTTAAGTGCAAAAATTCTGAAATTTTGTTTGAACTCAATTGCCCGTATATCTCATCTGAGGGGAGGTCGCTATATGGAATAGTAGAATATTTTTGTGGCAATGCAGACGCCAGGGTTACGCATCTGTCCTCGAGCAGCTTTCTGGATTGAAAACTTTGACCTGAACCAATTTGATAATAGTAGTTTTCCGTTGCGAGATAATCAAGATTGTTATATATAACAAGACCAAATGATGAGGGATTATCCGTTTTTTCCGACTGAGAAACTCCGATGGTGTTGGATGCGCTTATTCCAATTAAAATCGGCAGGACAGACATACTTATTAACAAAAAAGAGAGAAGAATAAATAAAACCAAAAATCGATTTGTAACTTTACATTTTGGCACTTATTTTACCCCCTCTCAACTAAAACAATGGAATTTAACCTTAAAATACCATTATTCATTATAAAGGTTTTTCAATTTCTGTCAATACCGGAGTATTTCTAGAAAAAGATATTTGCTGCACGAAGATTGTGGAATGGTCTTCAATTACTTCTGCCCAAAAGCCTATTGAATTGGAGTTAGCTTTAAGTTCTATGCTCTGAATAGCAGCAATGAACGACGTCCCGATTGAAATAACGATTAGAGTGATAGTCGCTCTTGTAAAAGATGGGAAAATAGGTTATCTTGGTTTTAGTGATTGAACTTACGAGACTTGGCACCGAACGAACGTTGTCCACCCAAAAACTGCGGTTGAAAGTGAATGTTCGTATCCGGAAAAATACGTTTTTGCGACGGATGTCGTTTTGACAAAGCAGGAAATAGTATCAAAAGAAGATTTCAATTTAGGAGATGGCTTTATGACAAACTCAATAGCACTTAAAAGAACAACAATCAAAACACGAACCCTTACGACGGTTGCGGCGGTTATTGCAGCAGTTGCGCTACCGCAAATATTCCATATAGTGGGGATGGTTTCGGGCGTCGGTTCTGCGCTGGGAACAGCTTTTCTTCCAATGCAACTGCCAGTGTTCCTTGCAGGATTTCTGGCTGGCCCGATATTCGGCTTGATCGCCGGTATTTTAAGCCCGCTTATCAGCTTTGCTTTAACCGGAATGCCCTCCGCTGTGATGCTCCCGAATATGATGGCGGAGTTGCTGGGCTATGGTCTTGTTGCTGGACTCTTTTACAATGTAAAAATGCCTGTTATCGGTAAGCTGCTAATCGCGCAGATAGCAGGTCATGTACTCAAATCCCTTGCAATTCTTCTTTCTGTGTATGTCTTGGATAATAACGCGGTTCCCGTAACCGTGATTTGGAGCAGCGTTGTAACGGGCTTACCGGGCATCCTGTTGCAATGGAGCCTTATTCCGTTAATTATGTTCTGGGCTGGAAACAGGAAGCACAGCCATGACTGATATTGAACACGCAAAAACGCTTTTCCAAACAGGGGAATACTCCTGCGTGCTCGTTAAAGACACCTCGATACTTACCAGCACGCTGGGCGGTATTTCACCAATGGTAGAATTCATTTCTGAAGGAATAGACTTGAACGGATATTCTGCCGCCGATAAACTCGTGGGCAAAGCGGCGGCTCTGCTTTTCGCTTTGGCGGGAGTCAAAGAAGTGTTTGCCAGTGTTATGAGCAATCAGGCAGAAGAGGTCTTTTTGAAGCACGGTGTGAAATGCTTCTGCGAGACGCATACCGCTGCAATCATCAACCGAGCAGGTACTGACCTTTGCCCGATGGAAAAAGCCGTCAAGGACATCGAAGAGCCGCATAAGGCATTTGATGCAATCAAGCGTACATTAGATATTCTGAGAACTAGGAATACGGAGGATGCAAAATGAAAAAATTGGGTTTTGGACTTATGCGTTTGCCTTTGACGAATGTTGAAGAGCAGACTAGTATCGATATGGCAACATTGAACGAGATGGTTGATTCTTTTCTCGCAAAAGGCTTCACGTATTTTGACACAGCATATATGTATCATGAGTTTATGAGCGAACCTGCCGTAAAGGAAGCGTTGGTAAAACGCCATCCGAGAGACTCGTTTACGCTGGCGTCAAAGCTTCCGACAATGTTTTTGCAGACGGAGGAAGATCAGGGGCGGATTTTTGAAGAGCAGTTGGAAAAATGCGGAGTAGATTATTTTGACTATTATCTAATTCACAACTTGGGCTTTAAGCACTACCAAATTGCCAAAAAACTGAACAGCTTCGAGTTCGTTCAGCAAAAGAAAAAAGAAGGGAAAGCCAAACAAATTGGATTTTCCTATCATGACAACGCGGACTTGTTGGACGAAATACTGACGGCACATCCCGAAGTAGACTTCGTGCAGTTACAGATTAACTATGTTGATTGGGACAATGAAAGCATCCAGTCGAGAAAATGCTATGAAGTCGCCAGAGCGCACGGCAAGCCCGTTGTTGTAATGGAACCCATAAAAGGCGGAACGCTTGCAAAGGTGCCGGAAAGTGCTGAAAAGCTGTTTAAAGACTATCATCCGGATTTGTCGGTTGCCTCATGGGCTATTCGCTTTGCCGCAAGCCATGAGGGTATTATGATGGTGCTCAGTGGGATGTCCAACATGGAGCAGCTTCTGGACAACACCGGATATATGCAGGAGTTCCAGCCGCTTAATCAAGAAGAAAACGATATCGTAAATAAAGCAATTCAAATAATTAGCGAAGATATTGCGATTCCGTGCACTGCCTGTCAGTACTGCGTAGAGGGATGCCCAATGAAAATTGCGATACCGAAGTATTTTGCGCTCTATAATGCGGAAAAACAGGCGCTAAACGCGGATTTTTCCATACAACGCGCTTACTACGATAATTATAAAAAAACAAACGGCAAGGCGTCGGCTTGCATTGATTGCAAGCAGTGTGAAAGCGCCTGTCCGCAGCATATAGAAATTTCAAAATGGCTCAAAGAAGTTGCGAAAACCTTTGAATAGAGCTTTCATGCTGAGCTGATTGAAAACAAGATAATCCGCGAAGAAATTGAGCTGTAAAAACCACGGGAACATATAGAAGAAATTTAATCCTATAAATAATTGAGTTAACTCAACTTGAAGGCAAAAGCGCCACATATAGCTGCTTAAATATTCAAAAAGTGCCCCATGCTTTGCATGAGGCGCTTTTCGTTTACCGACTTAGGCGAGTATGTTTGAGATACGCGCGTCTTTTGTTAGGCTTTTTGTTTATTAAATGTAGGTATTAGCCGTTTGATGTTGCTTATGCAGCGGGAGTTACAGAGGCATCAGTGACAGGAGACTCGGAAGTCTCGGAATCGGCAGAAGTCTCAGCTGTCTCAGGAGTCTTAGAAGTCTCGGGAGCCTCGGGAGAAACAGTTTTTTCAGTAGCAACTTCAGGGCTTGTCTCGGCCTCTTCAGCAACTACGGGTGGAGTCTTGGGTTCTGCGTCCTTCTTTGCTCCACATCCTGCGAAAGCAGCAATCAACATCATTGCGGCGAGTACTACGGCAAAAGTCTTTTTCATGGGTTTTTCCTCCAAAGTATTGATAACGTTCTTGGTAACAATTGGCGTTACCAAGTAACTTGATGATACTAGCACCGATGAAATGTTATGTCAATACAAAACAGCATTTATTTAACAGTTTGTTAATACAATCTTAACAATTGCAATTTTGCTAAACCGGGTACGGTACCTCAAGACGGGTCGTCGTTCTGGAGAACATAAAACACATTATAAAGAATTATCAAATTGGACCTCTGCTTACTTTAGGTTTTGAGCGTATGAAACGTATTTATCGATTTTTTCGGCGCAGTCCTGCTTGCTAGTGCCACATACGAGAATATAAATCTTGATTTTTGGCTCGGTTCCGGATGGACGGACAATAAATGAAGTGTCGTCATCTAGCTCGAAGTAAAGAACGTTCGAGCCGACTATATGAGTTTTGTCAACAAGACCCAGACCGGGTACGATAATTTTGCCACTAGCGTAATCCCTTTCACGCAGAACCTTGACGTCGCTTATTTCGACGGGGGGATTTTCCCTGAGCCTCGACATCAAGCTCTGCATTTTTTCAAGTCCGTCGATGCCGGGCATAACGAGATTGAGCGTTTTTTCGGCGTAGTAGCCGTATTTTTCGTAAAGGCTGTCCATCGCCTGCAAAAGTGTCATGCCTTTTTCAAAGTAGTGTGCAGCCATTTCAGCGATAAGCATAGATGCAGTAACTGCATCCTTGTCGCGGACGTAGTCGCCAATCATGTAGCCATAGCTCTCTTCGTAGGCCATGATGTATTGATAACTGCCGGTCTTTTCGTATTCCGCAATTTTTTCGGCCATGAATTTGAAGCCTGTAAACGTGTCGTCGATGTGGACACCGTTTTGCTGCGCAACCTCACGCGCCATATTTGTTGTAACTATAGTCTTAATTGCGGCGGCATTTTCGGGCAGAGTATTTGCTTTTTTTCTGGCGGTAATGATGTAATCAAGAAGGAGAACGCCTGTCTGATTGCCTGTTACCGTAACAAATTCACCTTTATCGTCGCGCACCATAATTCCGACTCTGTCCGAATCTGGATCAGTGCCGATAATCAGGTCACAGTTTTGCTGCTTAGCAAGTTCGATTGCAAGATAAAAGCCTGCCGGCTCTTCTGGATTTGGACTTTTAACTGTTGGGAACGTGCCGTCAATAACCATTTGCTGAGGCACGGGAAAAACGTTTTTGACTCCAAGGCGGTTGAGAGCTTCTGGAACAAGCTTGTGCCCTGCACCGTGGAAGGGCGTGTAGACAATTTTGAATCTATCGGCGACTCGAGCAACCACATCACGGTCGATAGACTGGGAAATCACGTTTTGCAGATAATCTTCGTCAGTGGTGGCACCGATGGTTTCGACAAGTCCTTTGTCTACCGCTTCCGCAAAAAGTATTCTTTTGATGCCGGTAAAAATGTCGATATGGGCCATTGCGTCGGCAATAGCTTGTGCGTGCTTTGGCGGAAGCTGAGCTCCGTCAGCCCAATAGACCTTGTAGCCGTTGTATTCCTTCGGATTGTGGCTTGCGGTGACGTTGATACCGCCAATCGCACCATATTTGCGTATAGCAAAGCTAAGCTCAGGGGTAGGGCGCATAGCGTCAAATATTCTAACGAGTATGCCGTTTGCCGCCATAACGGAAGCCGCAGCGCGCGCGAAAAGCTCGCTGTTTACGCGGCAGTCATAACAGATTACTACACCTTTTTTCATAGCCTCTTCGCCCTCAGCGCAAATTACCGAGGCGAAAGCCTGGGTTGCGTGTCTGATGACGTGCCTGTTCATGCGGTATAAACCCATGCCCATTATCCCGCGGAGTCCTGCGGTTCCGAATTCGAGAGGGGCGAAGAATCGGCTCTTAATTTCTTCCTCGTCGTTAGAAATCTCGTCCAGCTCTTTCCATTCGTTTTCGGATAATGCAGGACTGTCCATCCAACGGCGATATTCTTCCATATAGTTAGTCATTTGGGCTTTCCTCCATGAGAGTTACTGCGTCGTCGTGCAATGAGGCTGGAACAAAAATGTTCGCGCCATCACCACTCATACCAAGAACGACTTTTCCAAAGCCGCCATTAGAAGGATAAAGCTTGATGGCGGGAATTCCATACGCCGAAAGCATATTGATGAGCATATCGTCTTCCATATCAACAGAAGTGCAGTGCTTTAGAAAAACCGGTTCTTCAGGTTCTCCGTCTATTTTCGGCCAATCCATGTAGGCCTGTCCCGGAAGCGATTGATACCAAAACGGTTTAGCGGATTCGGAAGAGGCTTGCAGACTTTCGTCTTGAGCGGCTTTTTTATCATTCTTATGCTTAAAAAACGACATATTGACCTCCTATGCGCTGAGCGCATATATTGTTGTGAAAACCTTAGAACAGGCTAAAACTGCCTGTTCTAAGGCTATTTGTGGTATTTACTGCCTTCGTTTATCATTATACCCCTGTAAATCTGTTCTGCAAGCATAACTCTTGCCAAATGGTGAGGAAAAGTCATTTCTGACATTGATAAACACAAATCAGCGTGTTTTTTTATACTTGCGTCCAAACCAAAAGATGAGCCAACGACAAAACAGATTCTACTTTTTCCGTCGTTTGCGCATTTTTGAAGAAGGTTGGCAAATGCGTTACTACTTATTAGTTTGCCCTCAATGCACATTGCGATTACAAATGAGCCTGAGGGTATGTGGCTTTCAATTATAACAGCCTCCTTCGCAAGACCTGCTTCAATCTCAGCCGGCGAAGGCTCCTGCGGCAGTTTGACTTCGTTTAGCTCAGTTAGCTCAAACTTGCAGAAAGGCTTCAGTCGCTTTTCATATTCGGCAAAAGCCGATATGTAATGGGTTTCTCTCATGCGTCCAACGCATATTAGGTTTATGCCAAACATATCGTTTCGTCCTTAACGGAGAGATAATGAGTGCTTTTCTCCGGCGCGACTTGGAGAAAGAGCTCGTTTTCAGTGTTGATACCCTCGGCGGAAAGAACTCCCGAAACACTTTTAAGCGCAATTGAGGGGAGATTGTTTTCGCGGCTCAAATGTCCCAGAACAAACTTCCGAGTACCGTGCTTATAAAGCTCCTTGGCAAGAAGTCCGCAGGAATCGTTTGATAAATGTCCATTGTCGGAGAGTATTCTGCGTTTCAATTGGAACGGATAGGGGCCGTTTTTAAGCATTTCGAGGTCGTGATTTGCTTCGATGACCGCAGCGTCAACTCCGCGAAGACCCTCAAGAATTTCATCGGTTACATGACCAAAATCTGTGCAGAAGCCAAAGATTCCGCTGCCGGTCAGGCGATAGCCAACGCTTTCAGGAGTGTCGTGCGGCGTGTGAAAGGGAAGAACTGACAGCCCGTTGATGCTGTAATCCTGCCCGGGAAGCAGCACTGTCAAATAATCGTCGACCCCCGCAATTGACCAGCTGAGATGATTGGCCACAGTGCGGGGGGCAAATATCGGTATTTCGTAGTGCTTGATGAAAGTATTAAGACCATAAACATGGTCACCGTGTTCGTGGGTAATAAGTATGCCGTTTAGCTGCTCCGGAAACATATCTAGCTCTTTAAGTGCAGTAACGATGCGCTTTGTAGAAATTCCAGCGTCAATAAGAACCGACGTGTCACCGTCTCTGACAAGAGTGCAGTTGCCTCCGGATCCGCTAGCGATAGTATAGATTTGCATAGATGTCTTCCTTAATTGTTATACTACTGCGGATGAATACTCGTCCGGTTCGGAAATGCAGGTGATATCCGCACCAAGACTGTTCAACTTGCCGACCAGATCTTGATAGCCGCGCTCAATGTAGCCAACCTCTTCAACGATGGTTTCGCCTCTTGCGCAAAGTCCGGCAATGACAACTGCGGCTCCCGCACGCAAATCACAGGCTGCAACTTGTGCGCCTGTAAGGGAGGGGACACCTTCAATAACGGCGGTTTTACCGTCTACCTGAACTTCCGCACCCATTTTTTTGAGTTCGGAAATATATTTGTAACGGTTGTCCCAAACGCTTTCGGTTACAACACTTGTGCCTTCCGCAAGGCAGAGCACGGTGCTGATTTGGGGCTGCATATCAGTTGGAAAGCCAGGGTACGGCTGAGTTTTTACGTTTGCGCGCAAAAGCTTGCCGTTACGGCGTACAACAACGGAATCGGGATATTCGTCTATTTCGACGCCCATTTCGCGAAGCTTTGCGCTGATGCAGTCTAAATGCTTCGGAATGACATTTTTAATTGTGATTTCTCCGCCGGCAGCGGCAACAGCCGCCATATAGGTTCCGGCTTCAATCTGGTCGGGAATGATGGAATATGCACCGCCATGAAGCTTCTCGACACCGTAAATCTTAATGGTGTCGGTGCCTGCGCCACGCACATCCGCTCCCATGGAGTTCAAAAAGTTTGCGAGGTCAACGATATGAGGCTCTCTTGCCGCGTTTTCGATTGTCGTTTTGCCCTGAGCCTTTGATGCCGCAATCATGATGTTCATGGTGGCTCCGACCGAAACCTTGTCGAGGTAAATTTTGTTGCCTGTAAGTAAGCCATTTGGTGCTTCGGCAAAAACAAAGCCACCCTTGACCTCGATTTGAGCACCCAATGCCGTCATACCCTTTATGTGCTGGTCAATCGGACGAACTCCGAAATTGCAGCCGCCGGGCATAGTCGTTTTTGCGGAGCCGAAACGACCCAGCATTGCACCGATAAGATAGTAGGAAGCACGAATCTTGCGCATCAAATCATATGGTGCGCCTTCCTTACGTACGCTTGTGCAGTCGATTTCTACAGTGGTTTTATTAATTGAGCGAACCTTGGCTCCCATTTCTCTGAGAATTGTGAGGAGCATATCAGTATCGCTGATTTGAGGTATGTTTTCAATTCTGCAAATTCCTTCGACCATAAGTGCCGCGGGAATAATTGCAACAGCGGCGTTTTTAGCCCCGCTTATTTCAACCTCACCATAAAGAGGCTTACCGCCTCTAATAACATATTTATCCAAATAATACACCTTCCCGTGACGAGAAAATATCGCACATTTTTATATTATGTATGATACCCGAAGTGAGAGATAATAGCCGCAAAAAAGCCTAATATAATTCTCCCATGAAGGCAAAAAACTGTTCCATTTAATGAATAGTCAATGAATTATAACACAATGATTACAAAAATACAACAAAAAATAAATGTACAGGTTTACGATGAAATATCCTTATTTTCTGCTTCTCCGGTCTTTGCATCAATGCGGTATGAGCCGGAGTTTGTAACAACACACCAGACAGGTTTTAGCGTGCAGTTTCCGGATATGGCGGAATTCATTGAGTATTCGATTTTTAGGTCATTAATCTCACTAAATATATAGCTATTTTGATTCTTGGATTCCAAAAAATTCATAAGAATGGTTATGCTGTCTGGATAATTCACGGAGGATTGAACCGAGTTTTTGCTGTCAAGAGGTCTAACCCCCTCTATTACCCAAAGATAATCGGAGTTGAAAGTCAGTTCGATTTTTGCGTTGTGTATTGCTGTTCCGTTCCAGGAACAGCACAGAGTTACGGTTGTGTTGTCTCCGCTATGTGTAACAACAGGCTCGATATCGCTGCATTCAAGATTCATCCTTTTTAAGGCCATTTTTGCCGCACCCACAGGATCCCTGCCTCTGGATATAACACCGGAGTTTAACATTATTTTAAAGTCTCCTGTGCCACGAAAGGTTGCCAGCCCGTTCACCCCGTTGTAAAAAAAACTGTTTCCGCCCTGATCCTCTGGAGTGCATTTTCCAATAAGTGCGGAAATTTGGTCGTGCTCGGTGTCCATGTCGCGCTGAAGCGTAAGTAACGGAGGAATAGTGTCCTCAATTACAATCTCAGGATTGAGTGTTATCCCGTATTCTGAAATGACGCTATTAAGCGCTTTTTTGCGGGAAGCTTCCGCCTCTTGCTCTTCCCTTGCACTGGAGAGGACGATGGCAAGCAAGAAAATATTGACTAAAGCAAGAAGAATGAGTATGAAGTTCTTGATTTTTGACTTATCCACTTGAAGCTCCAATCAAAATCAGTTGTAAATCCACGTACAGGTCACAGAATTGGTTTTATCCTCGTAGGTGAGAACAGGTTCTCCTCCTTTGGACTCTGCAATTGTGGTTGCCAGTTTTTCGGGTAGAGTAGGAATGGTGCTGCCCGAAAAAGTGTACTTTCGTGCGTTCAGCTCGGCACTAACTATGGCACCCCCGTTAAACTGGAAGCTTGCGGCATAGCCGCCTTCGGGTAGTGTAACGGGTGTTCCTGCGATAAAATAACCGAAATTAATTTCACAAGAAGAGGGCGTTAGTGCGTTCGTAATGCTTACAAGCCCGAGAACGGCTTCGCCGGATGTTGTTCCCACAGTGTTTTTTGCGATTTCGTAGCACGCAGAAATGCAGTCCGTCATCGACAGGATGCCGGAACTGCTGTTTAAATAAATGCCGTTATTGTCCGTAACACTGAATTTAATAACACCGGACATTTTTTCAATGCGAAGTCTCTTTTCACCGTCAACATAGACTTCAGAGCCGTCTGTTTCTTTGTGGTCCAAAGCAACATGACTATTCATTCCAAAAAAGCCGATTAAATTGAGCCCGTCAAAGCCCTCTCGCAGGGGGTTTGAAACTGTGACCGCTCGAAGAGCTCCGATTTCGTAAGAGAAAATAAAATATGGGTCAAGACTTGCGTATTTATTATTTAGTTCAAAAGCAAACTTCGCAGTTCCTATCGGATACTCGGCTATTTTTGATGAAAGAGAAGAAAAGCTGCGTGCAGTGTTGCAACTGAAAATTTTACCGTCGCCGTCATTGATGAAGTACAAAACCAGGTTTCCACCATTATTTCCGAGGAACAGTCTTCTTGCGATTTTAGAGGAAGCCTCGCCTGTGGTTTCGTATCCGAGCCACGATGCAATTGTTGAGAGCGGCTGGGGGTAAAGGTAGTCAAAAAAAACGCCCCTGCTACTTAGTGCTTGCTGCCAATTTTCTTTAGAAATTTCGTTCAAGTCGCTGGATGTGCCAATAGCTTCACCAAGATAGGAAGAAAATTGCGATATCATTTTTTCCTTGATCTGGTTATCGTATTTAACGGCATAATGAGAGTTATCCTCTGTGGTGATGAGAAGAAATACGGGGGAGGCTGCATTACCGTAGCTTACACTGCCGGTCTGGTTAACGACGCTTTCGTCTGTGCCGTCGCCAAAAATCTTGCTCAAACTTCCAGAAATGCTGTCGGGCGTATTGATTACGGCTTTGAGAAGAAGAAAAATGGATGAAATGAATAATAAAACGATGGCAAGGTTCTTTGCCATATCGATAAGCTTTGCCTTATCCTTCATTCTTCGGCCCCTCCACGGGAAGTGACATGGTAATAACTGTGCCCTTTCCCGGACGGCTGTTGAGCTCAATAATGCCGTTGTGGCGGGTGACTATTTCTTGGGCAATAGACAGACCCAGTCCGGTACCACCTGATTCACGGCTGCGAGCTTTATCAACACGGTAGAAACGGTCAAACACTTTGTCGACATCCTCTTTGGGAATTCCAATGCCGTTGTCGCGGACGCTTACCCACACAACGTCTTCTTTTCTTCCCGCAATTATGGCAATGTTGCCGCCGTCGCGTGTGTATTTGATGGCGTTCGACACCATGTTTACCAAAACCTGTTCGATTCTTGCCTCATCGCCAACGATATCCGGAACAGGTGTTTTAAATTCGATTGTGAAATTATGTCTGTGTTTTTGAGCTTCGAGAAGCATCGCGTTATAGACATCATGGAGGGATGTTTCAAAAGAGAAGCGCTTGAACTTAAACTCTACGCTTCCTGCGTCAAAACGGGAAAGCATAAGCAAATCCTGCACTATGTTTGTCATACGGTCGCTTTCTTTCACAATAACGCCAAGAAACTCTTTTTCGGTCGCCTTGGGAATACCGTTGGCATCCTGGAGCGTTTCGGCGTAGCCTCTGATGCTGGTTATGGGGGTGCGTAGTTCGTGAGAGACGTTGGCGACAAATTCGCGACGCATTGCCTCGGATTTTTTGAGGTCGTCCAGCGTCTTTTCTAATTGGCCTGCCATTCCGTTAAAGGTTCGGGTTAAAACACCGATTTCATCATTGGCATCAGAATTAGGTTTGGATGAAAAATCTCCAGCCGCAACACGCTCTGCCGCCTTCGTTAGATTCTGTATGGGCGTTACCATTGCCTTTGCAAGAAGCAGGCTTAGCAAAACAGAAATTAATAGACCAATAAGTAAAGCGCGCCCGATAATCCCGAAAACGACAGAGCTTAGCTGGTGAACGGTGGATTTGTTGTCCTTGATGTAAACGACATATTGTTTAGCAACGCCATCTATTGGTAGGGCTACGTCCATATAGGACTCGTTATGGTCGCTGGCATAGCCTGCTTTTCCGCTGATGGCTGTCATAATGTTGAGCGTTTTCTTAAGGTTATCGCTTTCTGAGCCAGAACCTGCCTCAACAGCACCGGTTTCACTATCAAGAATATAGTAGTTTCGCGAACCGGAATCGATTCCGAGCTGGCCTGAATACAATTTAATAATTTCTGCCGCCTCGTCGTAGCTTACAGCGGAATTTAAATCATCCGCAATCGCGGGGTTTTCGAATACGGTCTTCATCTTTGAATAAAAATCATCAAGATAAAACGAACGTATTTCATTCATTAGAAAAGCCCCGACAACCGCCATCAGTGAAATTATCAGCAGCAGCATTATCAGAACGAGCTTTGTATAAAGACTTTTGTTCATCGAAACCTCCGAATAATTCCGCTCAATGCTGAGCGAAATTAAGGATAGATATTTTGATGCTATTCCTCGCTGAAGTAATAGCCGACACCGCGCTTTGTCATAACATATATTGGCTCCGCGGGGTTGTCTTCAAGTTTTTCGCGAAGTCTCCGAACCGCTACGTCAACGGCGCGAAGGTCACCGAAATAGTCGTATTGCCAAACTCCGGTCATGAGTTCCTCCCGTGAAACGACCTTTCCCGGCATTGCCGCAAGGAATTTCATGAGCTCGTATTCACGCGAGGTCAGATCCAGTGCTTTGCCGCATTTGAAAACGGTGTGGCGCTCAAAGTCAATTACGATTTCCTTGAACCTGATAGCTTCACCGGCACCTTCAGTGGGGGGGGCTTCCGTTGTGGCAACTCTGCGCATATTCGTTTTTACGCGAGCCAAAAGCTCACGGATCGAAAAAGGCTTAGTGATATAATCGTCTGCACCCAGTTCAAGCCCAAAAACCTTGTCAGTTTCTTCTTCGCGGGCGGTTATCATAATTATGGGAATGTTTATCCCTTCGCTACGAAGAGTTTTGCACACTTCAAACCCGTCTATGTAGGGCAGCATAACATCCAGAAGTATGAGGTCAGGATTCTTTTCCTTTGCCAGCGCCAGCCCTTCTCGACCATCGTAGGCGCAGATTGTACTATACTCGGATTGTTCCAAATTAAATTTCAGAATATCTACAATTGATTTCTCGTCATCAACTATCAATACTGTTTTTGACATATATTGCTATTCCTTTCATATAATATCTGTTTTGTTTATACAGAAAGAATGTTCCTTGCTTTCAGCACCGCAATAACAGTCTTTGCATCGGTTATTTCGTTATCCATAACAAGTTTGAACAGTTCGTCGATATGGATTTTTTCGACATCGAGAAACTCGTTTTGGTCAGGGTGTGCGACACCGAAGCTAAGCCCCCTTGCCATGTAAATGTAAAGAGTTTCCTTACAGAATCCGGGGGAAGGATATATCTTTCCAAGGTCGATATATTCGCTTGCGCTTATTCCCGTTTCCTCGGAAAGCTCTCGGTGCGCACATTGCAAAGGCTCCTCGCCGAATTCAAGCTTTCCGGCAGGCACTTCTAAAAGGTGCTCCGACATGGGATAACGGAATTGGCGAACGCAGTATACATAGCCATCGTCATCGATCGGAATTATGGTTACGCCTCCCGGATGCTCAACAACCTCACGCAGTGTGTGCTCGCCGTTTTGCAGAAGAACCATGTCAAGTGTGGAGTTCGTAATAAGCCCGTTGTAACCGTTGAGGTGACGCACAAGTGTTTCGGTATAATCCATATAAAAAAATGACCTCCGTTTTGAGACTACATTATATAATGACAATGTGAATTTTCGTTGGTTTTGCAGAATATGGGGGATTCTTAGGTGCCTTGTCATAATCTAATGTATTATAGCACATTGAACTTTAGATTTCCAGTTATTTTAACTGGTATATAACGACTGATTGAAGTACAATACTTTCGGGAGAGACCCATAATATTATTATATAATGATTCGGAGGCAGGGATGATAATTCATATTGCAACGCCTGAGCTTGTAGTTCTTGAGGCGGGAAACGAAGAACTGGTCGATGGAGCGTCAGCTCAGGGGAGCATTCGCACGCTGCTTGAGGAGGAGGGAATAGAGCAGTGGAGCTCAATCGAAATTGAGGATTATACATACCGCAATAAGCGGCTGATTTTTGCAACACCTATCAAAATATATATTCCTAACTTCCTCGCCGCACTTTTAGATTATAACTGAATTCAATATTAGATTAATGTGCACGTTTTTTGCGCGCATACTTGACATTTGTGTTATAATTACGATTACAGTCATTATATCGATTTAACAAATATGTCACAATGTCGAGTCGCTGCTGTGTTATAATATTCTAAGTGGACGTTTTATATAGTTCTAAACGAAACAGCAATAATGGGGAAGGAGGGACTTGAAAAATGTCACCTAAGGCAACCGGCGTAAAGGTTGCGGCGCAGAACCGGAAGGCTTTTCACGACTATTTTGTTCTTGAACGCTTTGAAGCGGGCATCGAGCTTAGTGGTACTGAAGTGAAGTCCATCCGTGCGGCAACGCTTAACCTGAAGGACTCCTACTGTATGGTTAAGGACGGCGAGCTTTTCGTACGCTCCATGCACATTAGCCCCTACGAAAAGGGTAACATCTTCAATCGCGACCCTGTTCGTATGCGCAGGCTTCTCATGCACAAGCGCGAGATTTTGAAGCTATCCCAAAAAGTTCAGCAGGATGGCTTAGCGCTTATCCCGCTTTCCGTATATTTTAAGGATAGCAGGGTTAAGCTTGAGGTTGGATTGTGCCAAGGTAAAAAGCTCCACGATAAACGCGAAACAGAGGCTGCACGCGGTGCGGCGCGGGAAATGGAAAGAGTAATCAAAGAGCGCAAATAGTAATTTGCGAGCTTTGCTATATAGTTTAGGTTTGAAAGGAACTCAATAGAATATGGCAAATCCGATAGTAACATTCGAAATGGAAAACGGCGGAATAATGAAAGCGGAACTTTATCCTGAAATCGCTCCCAACACCGTCAACAACTTCATTTCACTCATCAAAAAAGGCTTTTATGATGGAGTGATTTTTCATCGTGTAATTTCCGGTTTTATGCTTCAGGGCGGTGATCCGGACGGCACGGGAATGGGTGGACCCGGATATTCAATCAAGGGTGAATTCAGCTCTAACGGCTTTAAAAACTCTCTCAATCACGATCCAGGTGTTCTCTCAATGGCACGCACAATGATGCCGAATTCCGGCGGAAGCCAGTTCTTCGTTATGCACAAAACCGCTTCTCACCTTAACGGGCAATATGCAGGTTTCGGCAAGATTATCGAGGGAATGGACGTTGTCGACGCAATTGCAGATGTTGATTGCGACATGAACGACAAGCCTCGTCAGACTCAGCGTATGAAATCCGTAACGGTCGACACTTTCGGTGTGGATTATCCAGAACCTGTTAAGTGCTAATCGGGAACAAACAATAATACTTCTTCGTCTAATTATCAAGACAATTTGTCTTTCACCAATCCTAATAAGCGCCAATAAGGCGCTCTCATGGGGATGTACCGGTTTCGACGGGGGTGTGGAGGCAGTAATAGCGGGCGGATGCGCCTACCATCCAAAAAATGGGCACTTTATAAATTAAAGAACAACGATTCTTTTGAATTAGTAGCCGCTTAAGGCTACTCGTCCTCCCCGAGAGCGCTGCGGCTCGGGTGTAGGGCGCCGATTAGCAGCGTCCGTGAGTGCGCAAAGCTTTGAGCACACCATGAATAATGAAGCTACCTGACCTTAAGGCGTGACGGCTTGCCTTAAGTGACGGAAACAGGTGATTAGGTTCGCCACAATAACCGTCTGCGCCCGGAGAAGTTCCTGTTAAAGTGCTTTCGGACGGGGGTTCAACTCCCCCCATCTCCACCAAAAAAGCCCTGTAACCGCAATGGTTACAGGGCTTTTGATTGCTTTACGTAGACACTAAAGTACACACTTGGTTATTTTATGAGTTCAAAATCTCATCACTCAAAAAGAGGACGCTTTTTTTATTGGTCATCAGGCTTTGCTAACGACGACTATGCGAATTTTGAAAAGCTGGATTTCCTGTGATTAACACAAGAATTGTTCCTGTCACAATTTTATTTCATTATTCTTTAAAAACTCAATAATTTTAAGCCATGCAGCTTTAGTGTTTTCAAAATCTTTATAATGATCTTCTACTTGCTCATGAAAGCACTTAAGCTCATCCAATATACAATTAAATTCATTATTTCCAAAATAATCACAAATTTTTGGAAGCACATTTTTTAGATTATTTTGCA